>CADEGR010000161.1 GCA_902826935.1 uncultured Alphaproteobacteria bacterium
ATTGGATTTTGACCCTAGCGTTCGCGCATCGCGTGGTCGCGGACCTTGAGGATCGGCTTCAGCAGGTAGTCGAGCACGCTTTTTTGCCCGGTCAGGATGTCGACCTGGGTGGTCATGCCGGGAATGATCGGCAGGATCTCGCCGGCCCGCTCCAGCGCGTTGGTCGCGGTCCGCACCCGGATCCGGTAGAAGCTCTCGCCGCGCTCGTCCTGGATGGTATCGGCGCTGATCTCCTCGACCCGCGCCGGCAGGCCGCCATAGATCGAGAAATCATAGGCCGTCACCTTGACCATGGCGTCCTGGCCTGGCCGCAGGAAGGCGATGTCGGCCGGCCGCACCTTGGCCTCGACCAGGAGGCTGTCCTCGAGCGGCACGATCTCGACCAGATCCTGGCCAGGCTGGATCACGCCGCCCAGCGTGGTCAGATGCAGCCGCTTGACCGTGCCGCGCACCGGCGAGCGGACATCGGTGCGATCGACCCGGTCGGCATCGGCGGTGATCCCCTCCTTGAGCACCGAAAGCTCGGCCTGGACGGTGCCCAGCTCGCGCTGCGCCTCAGCGCGGAAGGCCAGCATGCGGTCCTCGATCCGGCGGTCCGCCTCGCGCTTGGCCAGCTCGGCCCGGGGCAGCGCCAGCTCGATGCTGGCGAGCTCGCCCTGCAGGTCGCTGACCTGGCGCTTGAGGCGCAAAAGATCGACCTTGGATACCACCTGCTTCGCGGCCAGCGGCTGGGTGATCGCCAGCTCCTCGCGCGCCAGGCCGAGCGAGCGGCGCAGCTGGGTCTGGCGGTTGGACAGCTCGGCAATCTCCTGGCCGCGCTGCTCGGACTGGTTCTGCAGGATCGCCAGCTCGGACTGGAGCGCGTTGCGCCGGGCCGCGAACAGGTCGGATTCGTTGGCCGCGATGTCGGGCGCATCGGTCATGACCGCGGCCGGCAAGGCGATCTCGGCGCCGCCGACCTCCGCGCGTAGCCGGGCCAAAGCGGCGCTCAGCGCCAGCTCGCGCTGGCGGCTCTCCTTGAGGTCGCTGGCCGCCCCGACATTGTCGATCCGCAGCAAGGTCTGGCCGGCGGTCACGATCGCACCCTCGCGCACCAGGATCTCGGCGACGATGCCGCCTTCCAGGTTCTGGACCACCTGGACCTGGCTGGATGGGATCACCCGGCCGTCGCCGCGGGTGACCTCGTCCAGCTGCGCCCAGCCGGCCCAGGCCAGGAACAGGACCACGAAGGCGACGATCGTGGCCAGCAGGACATGGGCAAAGCGCTGCGGACCCAGCTGGTCGAGCCGGTCGGCGAGCGCGGTCCAGTCGACCGTGGGCGCGCGGCCGGCCGCGGCCAGCGCCGGCAGCCTTGGCCAGCGCCAGGCGGCGGCGCGCGGGCGGACCTCGTGCTTGCGCCTCATGCCTGGCTCCGCACCTGGCCGGCGGCGAGCGCCCGCAGGACTTCCTCCTTGGGCCCGTCCGCGGCGACCTTGCCGGCATCCAGCACGATCAGCCGATCGACCAGCGTGAGGAGCGAATTGCGGTGGGTCACCAGCAGCAACGTGCGGCCGGCGAGCGTCGGCACCAGGCGCTCGCGCAGGCGCTGCTCGGCGCCGTGGTCCATGGCGCTGGTCGGCTCGTCCAGGATCAGGATCTGCGGCTCGCGCAGCAGGACGCGCGCCAAGGCGACCGCCTGGCGCTGGCCGCCGGACAGGCTCTCGCCGCGCTCGCCGATCGGCAGATCGAGGCCGGCCGGGTGCTGGGCGGCGAAGTCCATGACCCCGGCCAGCTCGGCGGCGCGCAGCACCGCCGGATCATCGGCGCCGGCCCAGCCGAGCGCGATGTTGTCGCGCAGCGTGCCCTGGAACAGCACCACGTCCTGCAGGACCGCGCCGACATTGCGGCGCAGATCGGCCGGATCGATCTGGCGCTGATCGAGGCCGTCCAGGAGGACCGCCCCCTGGCTCGGCTCGTACAGGCCGAGCAGCAGCCGCTCGATCGTGGTCTTGCCCGAGCCGATCCGGCCGATCAGCCCGACCCGCTCGCCGGACTGAATCTTGAAGGACAGCTGATCGAGCGCCGGCAGCTTCTGGCCGGGATAGCTGAAGCGCACCGCCTTGAACTCGATCGCGCCGCTGAGGCGTGGCCGATGCAGAAAGCGCGTCGTGCGCGGCCGCTCGACCGGCAGGCCCATGATGTGATCGAGCGCCTCATAGGCCGCCTTGGCCTGATGCAGCCGGGTCAGGATGCCGGCGATCTGGGCCAAGGGCGCCAGGGCCCGGCCGGTCAGCAGGGAGCAGGCAACCAGGGCGCCGACCGACATCTGGCCATCGGCGATCCGATAGACGCCGTAGACCACCACGCCCACGGTTGCCAGGTTCTGCGCGAAGGCTGCCAGGTTGACCGCCAGCGCGCTCAGGAACCGGGCGCGCAGGCCGGTCGTCGCGGCCGCCTCGACCGCGCGCTCCCAGCGCCGCTGGGTGCGGCCCTCGGCGGTCAGGCTCTTCAGCGTCTCCAGCCCGCCGATCGCCTCGACCAGGAGGCCGTGCTTGTGGGCCGCTTCGGCGAAGCCGCGCCGGACCACGCCATGCAGCGCCCGGTGCAGCACCAGGCCAGCGCCCAGCACCAGCGGCACCATCAAGGTCGGCACCAGGGCGACCGGACCGCCGAGCAGGGCGACGATCAGGAGGAACAGGACCACGAAGGGCAGGTCGACCAGGGCGACCAGCGTGGCCGAGGTGAAGAACTCGCGCAGGCTTTCGAACTCGCGCAGATGGCTGGCAAAAGCGCCGGCCGAGCCTGGCCGCGCGGCCAGGCGCAGGCCCAGCACCTGCTCGAAGATCCGGGCCGCCAGCGCCCGGTCCGCGACCCGGCCAGCGCTGTCGACGAAATAGCCGCGCAGGCCGCGCAGGATGAAGTCGAACAGGAACACCGTGATCGCGCCCAGCGCCAGCGCCCAGAGCGTCTCGAGCGCATGGTTCGGGACCACCCGGTCGTAGACGTTCATCACGAACAGCGGGCTCGCCAGGGCGAACAGGTTGATCAGGACCGCCGCCAGGGCGACCTCGGCATAGACCGGCCAGGCCTGAATCAGGGTCGACCACAGCCAGGACCGGTCCGCTGGCCGCTCCGGGGTCGTCTGGAGCATGTCCAGGCGCAGCTCCGGCCGGGCGAACAGGGCAACCCCGGCGTATCGGGCCTCGAGCTCGGCGAGCGGCAGCTCGATCGCGCCGCGACCGGTTTCGGGCAGCAGCACCGTCGCCCGGCCGGCGGCCAGGCGCGCCAGCACGCAGGCCTGCTGGTCGTGCAAAAGCAGGACGCAAGGCAGCGCCATCGGCGTCAGGCGGGCGAGCGGCTGGTCGGCGAGCTGGGCCGCCAGGCCATGCCGGCTGGCGGCACGCACCGCCAGCGCCGGGGTCAGGCGATCCTGCTCGAGCGGCAGGCCGGCGGTGAGCGCCTCGGCCGAGGCCGGCAGCTCGAGCAGCTCGGTCAGGCGGACCAGAGCGGCCAGGAGTGGATCGCCTGGCCGGCCGGGCGCCGGCCAGGCGGCCTGCAGGGGCCCGGCATCGGCCAGGGCGGCGGCGGCCTCCGGCGGCAGCGGGCCCAGGCCCGCTGGCTGCCGGGCGGCCGCTTCGGCCAGCCCTTGGGACGCCTTCCGAGCACTGTCTGAAATCGACCACAACTGTGACTTCATGGACACATCCTGATCACGGAATCAACCGCCAGGTCTGCTAGAAGCGGCCGAGGCGAGGCCTCTTCGATGTGACAGCTAGCGGTAAAGTTGTAGCCCTATCCCGAAAGCGTCTTGCTCTACCAGGGCGCGAAATTCCGCAGCTGCCTTGGGCTTTTGCGGCGTCCTGCGCAGTCGCTTCAAGGGCTCTGAAGTCCGGATCTCACGCTTGATCTGCAGGATGCAAGTCCAAGTTTTCAAACGCAATCACTTTGATAAGCACGACCAAGCACGGGCCGCGAAGGAATTGACTGAGCTGCAGTCGGGATTTATCAGTTGGCCAGGTTTGTTGCCAGGCAGAAGCTTACGCTGCGCAACCTAAAAGATCGGTGAGAGATCCTGATGCACATGACTCGGGCTGCCGAGATATCTACTAAAAGTTGTGTTTCCTTGGCGGTCTTGCTGATGTTCCTTGCGCCCGTCGCAGCAGCGCAGGCCGGCACGTTGGAGGACAGCGTCCGGGCTGCCTTGCAGAGCCATCCCCAAGTCGGGGTGGTCAATGCTGATCGCCGCGCCATCGATCAGGAAGTCCGCCAGGCTCGGGCGCTCTATCTGCCATCGCTCGACCTGCGCGCCGCGGCCGGGCCGGAATACACCAACAGCGGCGGCACCCGGAACCGCACCACGCGCTCGCAGGGCGGCGACGCCCATGCCTCGCTGCTGCGCGAGGAGGCCCAGCTGACCTTGACCCAGATGCTGTTCGACGGCTTTGCCACCAGGAGCGAGGTCGAGCGCCAGCTGGCGCGGCTGGATTCGGCCGCCTATCGGGTCAACGAGACCGCCGAGTTCACCGCCCTCGACGCGATCGAGGCCCATCTCGACATCCTGCGCAACCAGCAGCTGGTCGAGCTGGCCCAGGAAAATCTCGATCAGCATCAATCGATCCTCGGCCGCCTGCGGCAGGGCGCCCAGGGCGGCGGCCAGAGCATTGCCGATGTCCGCCAGACCGAGGCGCGGCTTGCCGCGGCCCGCAACACCCTGGCGAGCGCCATCGGCAATCTGCGCGACGCCGAGGCGCGCTACATGCAGGTGGTCGGCAGCCCGGCCGACGATCTGGTCGAGCACGCGCCGCCCGTCCAGGCCTTGCCCGAAAGCCCGGAGGTGGCGGCCGATCTGGCGTCCCACCACAGCCCGACGGTGATGATCGCCAATGCCGACATCGGCGTCGCTAAGGCCGAGCTGCGCGGCTCCCGGGCCGGCTTCTATCCGCGCCTCGATCTCGAGATGGGTGCCGGCGCCAACAACAATATCGACGGCATCAAGGGCAGCGCGGTCGATGCCCAGGCGCTCTTGGTGATGCGCTACAATCTGTTCCGCGGCGGCGGCGACGTCGCGCGCGAGCGCGAGGCCTTCGCCCGCATCGACGAGGCGCAAGCCGCCCTGCGCAAGGCGCGGATCGACGCCGAGCAGGAAGCGCGCGTGTCCTACAACGCGCTCTTGACCGCCCAGGCCCGCAAGGATGCGCTGCGCGCCCAGACCGATGCCAATCAGGCGACCCGCTCGGCCTATGTCGAGCAGTTCGACCTCGGCTCGCGCAGCCTGCTCGACGTGCTCGACGCCGAGAACGAGCTCTATCTGGCGCGCGCCAATTTCGCGACCGCCGACTACACCGAGCGTTTCGCGGTCTACCGGGTGCTGGCCGTGACCGGCGCCTTGCTCGACACGCTCGACATCGACCGGCCAATGGAAGGCATCAATATCTGGCGCGACCAGCGCGGCGTGGTCAAGGATGAGCCGGAACCGGCGGCTGGCCCGACCGCGATCATGCCGGCAGAACCGACCGCTGCCGAGGCGACCGGCCAATAGTTGCGCCAGGTTGCCGCCGGGGCTCCATGCTTTGTTAACCATCGGGCTGTAGATCTGGTCCCGGCTAGCGGCCTCTGGGCGCCGCTGGCCGGACCAGCCCCCTGGCTGGTTGCGCACGCCATGGAGCATCCGATGACCATACGCCGCTGCATCCGCCCTTCCCTTGCGGCCCTCCGTCAGATCACCTAACCTGAAGCCCTCACCGAGTTCCGCTGAGCGTCTTTGGCAAGCTTGGGTCCGCATTTTCGCGGCGCGGGTTGCGGCGGAATCGGCTGCGCGATGGCCAGGGCTGGTCGTGCCAAGCAAGGCGACCGAGGGAATGGAGTCGGGCGGTGAACACATCCAGTCTCGCGAGCAGAAGGAGCGCGCGCCCGGCTGGCCCGGTGCTGATCCTCGCCGCGCTGGCATTGGGGCTGCTGGGCGGCCAGCCTGGCGGCATGGTCGCTCAGGCCGAGATCGAGCAGCTCGATGAGCTGCCAGCTTCGCAACTCGCGTCGGTCCGCCAGCAGGTGGTCGATCGTGGCAGCCTGCGCGCCACGCTCAGCCGCACCGCCGACGATCTGCAGCACATGATTGCCGACGTGGCCCAGGCTCGCGAGCAGAACCGGCTGGCCCTGGTCCGGCTGCGCGACGATGCGCGCCAGCTGGCCAAGGAGCTGGACCGGCGGGTGCCGCGCCTGGGGCTCCGTCTCGAATCGCTCAAGGCTGCCCGGCGCGCCAGCGCGCGCGCCCTGGTGGCGCCCTCGGGCACCGGCGGCCAGTCGGTCAGCATGGCGGCCGCGACCCGGGCGCGCCTGCTGGCGAGCGATCCGCCGCTGCTCGAGCGCATGCGCAAGGTGACCGCCAGCATGCGCCGCCTCAGCCGACCCTCCGCTGACCTGCTGGCGCAGCAGGATCAGCTGCTGTTCCGGCTGCCGCTGCTCCAGGCCACCGAGGATCGCCTCGCGCATGACGCGCAGCTCGCCGAGCAGCGGCGCGCCGCCACGGGCCGCCGGCTGCAGCATCTCGATGCCGAGCTGGCGCGGCTGGCCGGCGCGGAGCGTGCGCTGCAGGCCGCCGTTTCCGAAACCTCGGCCGGCCGTCCGCCGATGCCGCCGGCCAGCCGGCCGGCTGGCGTCGCCAGCGCGGCGCCGCCGGCGGCCGCGGCCAAGCCAGCGCTGGTCGCGGGCTGGGCCTATGGCCATGACGGCCGAGGGCCTTTGAGCACGGCGCCTGATCGGCCGTTGGCCGGGCCTGGCGCCTACGAGGTGGCCTTGCTCGAGGCCGCGCCGCCCAGCGGCGGCGATGGCCGGGGCACCTTGGCGCGGCTGCAGGGCGAAGAGCCGCCTTTGGTGCCTGATCGCATCAACCTTGGCGAGGCGCTGGTCGGCGCCGAGCATGCGCTTGGCCAGACGGCGGTCGCCATCCCGGCGGCAGCGCATCAGCGGGTCGCGGCACCCGCCGATGGCAAGGTTGTGTTCGCTGGCACCTTTCGCAGCTACGGCTTACTCTTGATCATCGAACATGACAGTGAATATCATACGCTATTGTGGGGCTTCGCGACGCTCAACGTTGCCGCGGGCGAGCAGGTGCATGGCGGCCAGATCGTGGGCATGGTCGATGCCAAAGCGGCGCCCAAGCTTTTCGTCGAGTTGCGCCGGAACGGTCGGCCAGTCAGTCCTCAGGCGTGGCTGGCGGCGAGCAGCAGTGGGATAAAGGGTTGATGCGCAAGAGTGTGGCCAGCGCCTTGGTGATCGGCGTCGTCGCAGCTGCGGCCTATCTGGCGCCGGCCAATGGGCCGCAGGCTGGGTCATCTGACACCTTCCGGCAGCTCAAGCTGTTCGGCGACGTGTTCGAACGCGTGCGCAGCGAATATGTCGAGGAGGTGACCGACGAGGCGTTGGTCGAGTCCGCGATCAACGGCATGCTCACCGCCCTTGATCCACATTCGGGCTATCTCGACGCCAAGCGCTATCGCGACATGCAGGTCCAGACCAAGGGCGAGTTCGGCGGGCTGGGCATCGAGGTCACGATGGAGAACGGGCTGGTCAAGGTCGTTTCGCCGATCGACGACACGCCGGCGTTCCGGGCTGGCATCCAGGCCGGCGACGTGATCACCCACATCGACAGCGAGCCGGTGATGGGCATGAGCCTGTCCGAGGCGGTCGAGAAGATGCGGGGGCCGGTCGACACGCTGATCGCGTTGACCCTGCGCCGCACCGGCCGGGACGATCCGCTCGATGTCAGCATGGCGCGCGCGGTGATCACCATCTCGCCGGTGCGTTCCCACGCTGAGGGCGATGTCGGCTATGTCCGGGTCACCGCGTTCAATGAGCAGACCGAGGCCAAGCTGCGCGGCGCCATCGACACGCTGAAGGGCCAGCTCGGCGAGGGCATGAAGGGCCTGGTGCTCGATCTGCGCAACAATCCAGGCGGCCTGCTCGAGCAGGCGGTCGCCACCGCCGATGCCTTCCTCGATCGCGGTGAGATCGTGTCGACCCGCGGTCGGCGGACCGACAGCATTCAGCGCTTCAATGCCCGACGTGGCGATCTGGCCGACGGCCGGCCGATGGTGGTCCTGATCAATGGCGGCTCGGCCTCGGCCTCGGAGATCGTGGCCGGTGCTTTGCAGGATCATCACCGGGCAATCGTGATGGGCACCCGGTCCTTCGGCAAAGGCTCGGTGCAGACCATCATGCCGTTGCCTGGCCATGGGGCGATCCGACTGACGACCGCCCGCTACTACACCCCAGCCGGCACCTCGATCCAGGCCAAAGGCATTGAGCCCGATATCGAGGTCAAGCAGGCGCGGGTCGAGGTGATCGAAGAGGACACTACCAATCGGCGGGAAGCCGACCTCCGCGGCCGGCTCGACAATGACCAGTCAGGCGCCGAGAGGCAGCCGCCCGAGAGCCCGGATGCAGCGCCTGACCAGGTCAAGCCCGATCAGGTGAGCCCCGACCAAGTCAACAAGGAGAGCACGCCGCCGGCCGAGGAGGTCGTCGCGGGCGAGGCCGAGATGGGCGGCGCCAACGACTATCAGCTGGCGCGGGCACTGGATCTGCTGCGTGGCGTCGCGATGTTCGGCGCCCAGACGGTGCAGTAGAGCGCCGGCGGAGCGCCGCCTGGCCGATTTCGGCTAGCCGGCGTGGCGCGGCGGACGGCGATGATGGGCAAGCTGAAACGGCTGCTGCCAATTGGCCTGACGGCCAGGGGTGGCGCCTTGGTCGGTGTCGCCTTGCTCCTCCTGATCGGTGTGGCGTGGCGTCTGGCAAGCGATCCGGGCGAGCTGCGCTTCGCCAGCGACGTGGCGCTGATCCAGCCCTTGCCACCCGATCGCGTCCGCCCGATTTTGCCCTCGGCACCGATTGCGTCACCCGCACCCCTGGCCGACCCGGTCACGCCGGCGGCCGTCGACCTGGCGCTGGTCGAGCCCAGCCCAGACGGACCGCTGCCCAGGATCGCGCCCGACGGCCGGCGACCGCTCGCCGCCTACGCCCGACCCCAGGCGCCGGTCGGCGACCAACCGCAGGTCGCGATCCTGGTGCGCGGCCTCGGCCTCCAGCTGGACGCGACCAATGCCGCGATCAACTTGCCAGGCGCGATCAGCCTGCACTTCTCCGGCTATAGCGACGATCTGGCGGCGCAGTTCGACCGGGCGCGGCTGGCCGGCCACGAGGTCCTGCTCGATCTGCCGATGCAGCCGGCCGACTATCCAGCCAGCGACCCCGGCCCCCAGACCCTCCTGGTCGATGCGCCGGTCCAGGCCAATCTCGAGCGTCTGACCCAGATCCTGGTGCGAGCGCCCGGCTATATCGGCTTGGCCGGCGAGGGCGGCGCCTTTGCCGCCAGTCCGGCGGCGGTGCCGATCCTGCAGGTGCTGGCCGCGCGTGGCCTGGGGCTGATCGAGATCGGCAGCGGCAACCTCGCCTTGGCGGCGGCCGGAGTCCGCCTGCCCTATCGCGCCAGCGCGGTGATCCTCGACCGCGAGCCCTCGGCGGCCACCATCGACATGACCCTGGTCGCGCTCGAGCAGAGCGCCCGGGCCAAGGGCAGCGCGCTCGGCGTGGCGGAGCCCTTTCCGATCTCGCTGGAACGTCTCGTCGCCTGGATCGACAGCCTGCCGGGCAA
>CADEGR010000162.1 GCA_902826935.1 uncultured Alphaproteobacteria bacterium
CTATGCCAGCATGCTAGGCTACGAGGTGCTGGATCCGGGCAAGGTGCGCGAGCGCGCGCTCGCCTATCGCGAGCAGGGCTTCACGGCGCAAAAATGGTTCTTCCGCCATGGCCCGATGAGCGGCCATGCGGGGCTCCTGAAGAATGTCGAGCTGGTCCGGACCCTGCGCGAGACGCTGGGCGACGGCTACGATCTGATGTTCGATTGCTGGCAGAGCTTCGACTACCGCTACCTCCTGGAGCTGGCCAGCCGGATCGAGGAGTTCCGGCCCTATTGGCTGGAAGAGGCCGCCATGCCGGACCGGATCGAGACCTACCGGCGGATCAAGGACAAGATCCGGATCCCGCTCGCCGGCGCCGAGCATGACTACACCCGCTGGGGCATGCGCCGGTTCATCGAGCAGCAGGCGCTCGATATCTATCAGCCCGATCCCTACTGGTGCGGCGGCCTGTCGGAAACGTTGAAGATCGCGGCGCTGACCACGACCCACGATCTGATCTGCATCCCGCACGGCCACTCGACCCCGGTCAACACGGTCTTTTCCGCATTGCAGTCGCCGATTCACACGCCTTACCAGGAATATCTGGTCAAGTGGAACGAGGTGCATCAGTACTGGTTCGAGGAGACCATGCTGCCACAAGCTGGCATGATCGAGCTGTTCGAGTTTCCCGGCATGTGTCCGCCGCTCGACGAAGGCAAGATCGCGACGTCGGCCGAGCTATGACGCTGAGGCAGGCCAATAAACGCTAATCAGGGAGCATCGTGATGTTCGAGTTCACCCGTCGACGTTCGCTGCAGCTGGGCCTTGGCGCCTTGGCCGGCAGCACGATCCTGGGTCGCGGCGGGCTCGCCGCCTTGGCGGTCAAGGACGTGACGCCGCCCAAATACGAGATCGAGGAAGGCGCCAAGCTCAAGGTGCTGCGGCCGTCAAAGTTCGTCCAGGGCGACGAGGACCTGTTCAACGCCAACACCAAGAAGTTCATCGAGACCACCGGCATCCAGGTCGACATCGACGTCGCGAGCTGGGAGGACCTGCGGCCGACCACCTCGGTCTCGGCCAATATCGGCAGCGGCCCCGACATCGTGCTCGCCTGGAACGAGGATCCGCACCTGTTCCCGGACAAGACCCTGGTCCTGACCGATCTTGCCAACTACCTGGGCGAGAAATATGGCGGCTGGTTCCCGATCGCCGAGCACTATGGCAAGAATGCCAAGGGCGACTGGATCGCGATGCCGTTCGGCGGCTCGGGCGCGACCATGGTTTATCGCCAGTCCTGGGTCAAGGAAGCGGGCTTCGACGAGGTGCCGCAGGATTTCCCAGGCTTCCTCGAATGCTGCAAGGGCCTGCAGAAGATCGGTCACCCGGCGGCCTTCGCGCTTGGCCATGCGGTGGGCGATGGCGGCTGGACCGACTGGTGCCTGTGGGGCCATGGCGCGGCGATGATCGACGAGAACAACAACGTCATCATCAACAGCCCGGAGACCATCCAGGCGCTGGAATACGGCAAGGCGCTCTACGACACCTTCATCACCGGCACGTTGTCCTGGCTGGATCCTTCCAACAACAAGGCGTTCCTAGCCGGCGAGATCGGGCTGACCAGCAATGGCATCTCGATCTACTACGCTGCCAAGAAGGCCGAAGACGAGGCGACCCGCAAGATTGCGGAAGACGTCGGCCATGCGCTCTACCCGATCGGGCCGGTTGGCAAGCCGACCCAGGGCGCCACGGTGATCAATGCGATGGCCTTCGCCTACACGTCCTATCCGAACGCGGCGAAGGAATATCTGCGCTTCATGATGGAGGAGGAGCAGTACATCCCCTGGCAAAAGGCCAGCATCGGCTATTGGTGCCATCCGCTGGCTGCCTACGACGGCAATCCCGTGTGGACCGAGGATCCAAAGCATGAGCCGTATCGGGACGTGATGCGCGTTGCCTTGCCGCAGAGCTACCGCGGCCCGGTCAGCGAGGCCGCGGCGGCGGTCAAGGCCGACTTCGTGGTGCTCGACATGTTCCAGCAGGTCTGTGCTGGCCAGGCAACGCCGAAGGACGCGGCGGCCGAGGCCGAGCGGCGCGCCAAGCGCTACTTCCGCACCTAGCCACGCGCACGCAGCAGCCGGCGGGTCCCGCCGGCTGCGCCACGACGGCCGGCCCTTGTGCCGGCCGTTTGTGTTTTATGGATCTTCGCTCGCAACAAATATCCAGTTTGACAAATCAATAATGCCCCACCATCTTGCAATGATACCTTGGTAAAGGTGGTGTTCTGGCAAAGTAGATATAGTGTACGATTGTTGTTGTATTCATGTCTTCATGTGAACAGCTATTCATATGTTCAAGGATGGAGCGGCATGCTTGGGTTAGGGCGAAAGATCGGCGCGGCTGCCGGGCGGTGGATGCGGGCGCTGCTGGTGGTCGGGCTGATGGCGGCGCCTACCTCGGCGCTCGCCCATATCGTCACCGAGGCGCCCTGGCATCCGCTCGCCTTTGCCTATCGCTCGACCGTGTTCCTGCTCAATCTGCAGCCGACGGACTGGCCGCTGATCGCCCGCAAGCTCGCGACCGACGATGATGGCCGGATCGCCGGCGCGCCGGCCGCGGCCCGGCTGCGCCAGCTGGACGCGCTGACCGGCCAAGGCCATTGGGCGGCGATCGAGACGGCCCTGGCCGCCAAGCGGCCCGATGTGCTGTTCGCCGCCACCAGCCGGGCGGTCTCGGCCGCCTTGCGCCACCAGCTGGCCCAGGCGGCGCTGCATCTCGACAATCCCAGCCTCGCCACGCGCGATCTCGAGGAAGCGGGGCAGATCTACCGCGCCTTTGCCGACTTCATCGAGCAGGCCGATCCGGCTGGCTTCAAGGAGCTTGGCATTGCCTGGCTCGAGCTGTCCTCCAGCATCGGCCATGCCGGGGTCATGACGGTCGGCGCGCGGGCGGCCGATGCCGGCGCCTTTGCCACCGCGCAGGGCGTGATCGACGCCTATTTCCGGGCCAACTACGAGCCGGACGAGTTCATCGCGCGGCGGAGCTATGCGCCGGTGCCCGAGCTGGGCCTGCGCGCGAACCCGAACTTCCAGCCGGCGGCCTGGCTGCCGCCCGGCAGCGATCTGAACGACCAGGATCCGCTGCCCCGCCTCGTCCTCAACTTCGAGCAGCACGGGGTCGCCGAAGAGGATCTGTTCCTGGTCGCCTATGGCGACATGCTGTTCGATTCGCCCGAGGTGTTCGGCGAGCCCGCCAGCCGGCTGGGCCTGGCCTGCTCCACCTGCCACAATCGGAGCGACATCAACCGCCGCTTCTTCATCCCCGGCATCAGCGCCCAGGCCGGCAGCGCCGATGTCGACGGCAGCTTCTTCCATGCCCGATTCAACGATCACAAGGCGGACCCGCTCGACATCCCGAGCCTGCGCGGCCTGCGCTTCACCGCGCCCTATGGCCGCGATGGCCGGTTCGCCAGCCTGCGCGACTTCACCCGCAACGTGATCGTGGGCGAGTTCGGCGGCGACGAGCCCAGCCCGCTGATGCTGGACGCCCTGGTCGCCTATCAGCTGGAGTTCGACTTCCTGCCGGCGCCGTTGCTGGACGCCAATGGCCGGCTGGTCGCCCAGGCCTCGAGCGAGGCCAAACGGGGCGAGCAGCTGTTCCGGCAGCCCTTCGAGCAGATGGGCGATCAGAGCTGCGCCTCCTGCCACACGCCAAGCTCGCATTTCACCGACAACAGCACCCACGACATCGGCTCGACCGGCGACGGCGCCGCGAGCGGCTTCAGCGGCGCCCTCGACACGCCCACCTTGCTGAACTCGCTCTACACGGCACCCTATTTCCACGACGGCTCGCTGCCGACGCTGGCCGCGGTCGTGCGCTGGTTCGACGAGCGCTTCGGGCTCGAGCTGGATCGGCAGCAGCAGGCCGATCTGACCGCCTATCTCGAAGCGGTCGGTAAGGGCCGCGAGCCCTATCAGCAGTTCGACGCCCTCAACACCCCCTTCCGGCTGCAATATGAGGAGCTGAACACCTTTCTCGCGACGCTCGACACCCTGATCCCGGACCAGGACCGGGCGCATGCCGACCTGCTGTTGCGCACGGTCGCCAGCGATCTCGAGGCGGATGCGGTCGGCCTGACCAACCAGGCGGCGGCGCCGCAGCTGCAAGCGCTGGTCGAGCAGCTTTGGCATCTGCGCGATCTGGTCCGGCAGGATAGCTGGACCGAGGCGGCCGAGCAGTGGCGAGCCTACCGCACGCTCGCCGAACGCCACGATGCGGAGATGCGATGATGGCGGACCAGCGGCTCGATCGTCGCGCGGTGCTGGCTGGCGCTGCCGGCATGCTGGCGCTGGGGGCCATCGGTAGCCGGAGCGGGCTGGCGGCGGACCAGCCGGCGGCCCTCACGCTCGCCTTCATCCCGCAGGAGAACCCCGAGAAGCTCCTGGGCGATATCGATGTGATCGCCGCCTATCTCAGCCCGGCGGTGGGCGTGCCGGTACGCGGCTTCGTCAGCCTCGACCACGCGGCGGCGATCGAGGCGCTGCGCGGCGGCCAGGCGGACATCTCCTTCGCCGGCGCCTTGCCCTACGTGCTGGCCCAGCGCGAGGTTGGCGCCGAGGTGCTGCTGAGCGAGCTCTATCGCGGCCGGCCCGACTATGTCGGCCGGATCTTCGTGCGCCGGGACGGCGGGATCGCGCGGCTCGAGGACCTGCGCGGCAAGACCGTCGCCTTCGCCGATCCGATCTCCGAATCCGGCTATCTCTATCCGCTCGATCTGTTCACCCAGGCCGGCCTGCTGAGCGCCGGCCAGGATCCGCAGGAGTTCTTCAGCCGGGTCTACTTCGCCGGCGGCTATCAGCAGGCGATCCAGGCGGTCGCGAACGGCCTGGTCGATGCCGCCGGGGTCAGCGAATTCGCGGAGCTGCTGCTGACGCCGGCGCAGCGCGGCCAGGTCCGCTGGATCGCTGAAACCGCGCCGATCCCGGCCCATGCGGTGATCGCCCGGCCCGGTCTGGATGGCACGCTGAAGGCGGCCTTCGTCGAGGCCATGCTGGCCCTCAACCTGCCTGAGAACCGCGCCATGCTGCGCCATGTCTACAATCCGGACGGCTATGTCCGGGCCGATCCGCAGGCCTATGAGCCGGTCGCGGACCTGGCGCGGCGCTATGGCCTGCTCGGCTGAGCTGATGGCCCTGCCGCCGGCCGTCGCGCTCAGCGACGTGGTGCTGCGCTATCCGGGCCAGCCGCAGCCGGCGCTCAGGATCGAGCGCTGGCAGGTCGCGGCCGGCGAGCGGGTCGCGGTGCTCGGCCCGAGCGGCAGCGGCAAGACCAGCCTCTTGCGGCTCCTGAACGGCAGCCTGCAGCCGGAGCAGGGGTCGGTGGCGCTGCTGGGGGCGCCCTTGCCGGCGCGTGGTCGCGCCCGCCGGCTGGCGCGCCGGCGGATTGGCATGGTGTTCCAGAACTTCGCCCTGATCGAGCGTGCCACGGTCTGGCAGAACGTGCTCTATGGCCGGCTTGGCCATGCCCATCCCTGGTGGTCGCTGCTCGGCCGGTTCAGCGAGGCCGACCGGCAGCTCGCTTATGATGCGATCGGCGAGGTCGGGCTCCTGGCCAAGCTGCAGGCCCGGGTCGACAGCCTGAGCGGCGGCCAGCGCCAGCGGGTCGCGGTCGCCCGGGTGCTGGCGCAGGAGCCGGCGCTGATCCTGGCCGACGAGCCGGTCAACAATCTCGACCCCAAGCTGGTGCTGGAGATCCTGGACCTGCTGGTCGCGGCCAGCAGCCGGCGCGGGGCCACCTTGATCATGAGCCTGCATCAGCCGGAGCTGGCCCGCGCCTATGCCGCACGCATCGTCGCACTGGCCGGTGGCAGCGTCGCATGGGATGCGCCGGCCGGCCAGCTGACGGCGCCGCTCCTGGCACGCATCTATGGCGAAAGCGGCGCCGATGCCGCCTGAGGTGGCACCGCCGCCGGCAGCCGCTCGCCGCGTGCCGCCGCCCGCCGACCGGCGCTCCGTGACCGCCTGGCTCGGCAGCTTCCTGGCGCTGGCGCTGGTGGTCTGGGCCTGGCATGGCACCGAGTTCGAGCCCAGCCAGCTCGCCGCCAGCCTGCCGCGCCTGGCCGAGTTCTTCGGCCGGATGCTGCCGCCCGACTGGAGCGTCGCCCGGACCGTCATGGTCGGCACGCTGGAAACCTTGCAGATCGCGATCCTCGGCACCTTCCTCGCGGTGCTGGCGTCGCTGGTCCTGGGCCTGATGGCGGCCAGCAACCTGTCGCCGGCCTGGCTGCATCAGCCGACCAAGTGGCTGCTCGGCCTGCTGCGCGGCATTCCGTTGCTGCTGCTCGCCTTGATCGCGGTCGCGGCCTTCGGCCTGGGGCCGCTCCCGGGCGTGCTCACGATCGCGATCCATGCCACGGGCATGCTCGGCAAGTTCTATGCCGAAGCGTTCGAGAACGCCGATCCGGCACCGCTGGAAGCGCTCGCCAGCGTCGGCGCCAGCTGGGCGCAGCGGATCCGGTTCGCTGCCCTGACCCAGGTCGCCCCCGACCTGGTGCGCGACACCCTGTTCCGCTTCGAGCTCAATTTACGCGAGTCGCTGGTGCTGGGCCTGGTCGGCGCCGGCGGCATCGGCTTCTACATCCAGCTCTATATCCGGGCGTTCCAGTACGACAAGGTCGCCACGCTGACTTTGGTCGTGCTGCTCATGGTGGTGGCGATCGAGCAGCTGAGCGTCTGGCTGCGCCGGCGCCTGCGCTGATGGCCGGGCCGGCGGGGTCGCCCTCAGCCGAGGTTGCGCGTGCCGATGATCGGCTGGGCGAACTGCGGCTGCATGTCCCAGGGAAACAGGATCCAAGTGTCCTGGCTGACCTCGGTCACGAAGCTGTCGACCACCGAGCGACCGGCGGGCTTGGCATAGACCGTGGCGAAATGCGCCTTGGGCAGCATCTCGCGGACGATCCGGCCGGTCTGGCCGGTGTCGACCAGGTCATCGACGATCAGCCAGCCCTCGCCGTCGCCGGTCACGCTCTTCAGGACCTGCGGCCGGCGCTGCGTCTCGTGGTCGTAGCTGGCGACGCAGATCGTGTCGATCAGCCGGACCTCGAGCTCGCGCGCCACGATCTGCGCCGGCACCAAGCCGCCGCGCGCGATCGCCACGATGCCCGTCCAGGGCGCATGCGCGGCCAGGCGCCAGGACAAGGCGCGCGCATCGCGATGCATTTCTTCCCAGGAGACCGGAAAATAGCGCCGTGCATCCTCGCTCAAGCTCGCCCCCCGCACGCTCGAACCCCAGCCGGATAAGACACCAAGGTGCCGGCTTGTCAAGTGTCGCAGCCGTTGCTGTACAGCGGTGCCGTTCCTGCTTAGGTTGTAGTCGATCGAGTTGGCCTGTGCCATCGCTGCCTGTCCTCGGGTGAACCTCCATGTTGAAGCGTGCGGCGTCGCCTGGCACCGAGCGGCTGAGCGAAGACCAGGTCTACGAGCTGTCCGAGATGTTCCGGCTGATGAGCGATCCCAGCCGGCTGCGGATCATCTTGAGCTGCCTGACCGACAAGATCTCGGTCGGCGACATGGCGCAGCGCCTGAAGCTGTCGCCGTCCTTGGTCAGCCACCATCTGCGCCTGCTGCGCGCGGCACGCCTGCTGCAGGCCGAGCGGCAGGGCCGGCAGGTGTTCTATCAGGTGACCGACGAGCACGTGCTGCGGATGCTGCGCGACATGGTCGATCACGTCGCCGAGGAGCATGATCTGGAAGCGCCCTGAGCCGCTCGGAGGAGATGGCCAGGATGTGTCGCCCAGGACTAGGATGGGGCCGGAAACGCGGCAAGCAGCGAGGCAAGCCATGGCCGAGGACGAGGACGATCTGCCCAAGCGCACCATGGGCAAGGCGCCCGATCTGAGCTACTGGTCGGGCGGCGAGCTGGAGGCCTATATCCGAAGGCTCGAGGCCGAAATCGCAAGGGCCAGGGCCGAGATCGCGAGCAAGCAGTCGGTGCGGGGCGCCGCCGAGGCGCTGTTCAAGAAGCGCTGAGCGGACCGGGCGCCATGCGCTACTGCCCAGCCTGCGGCGCGCCGGTGGCGGTCAGGCGGCCGCCCGGCGACACGTTCGAGCGCCATGTCTGCACCGCCTGCGGCATCATCCACTATCACAATCCCAAGGTGGTGGTCGGCGCCTTCTGCCGCTGGCAGGACCAGGTCCTCTTGTGCCGGCGCGCGATCGAGCCGCGGGCCGGCTACTGGACCATCCCGGCCGGCTATCTCGAGCTGGGCGAGAGCTCGGAGCAAGGGGCGATCCGCGAGGCGCTCGAGGAGGCCAACGCCCGGATCGAGATCACCGGCCTGCTCGGCGTCTACAATGTCGTCCGGATCGGCCAGCTGCAGCTGTTCTACCGGGCCCGCCTGCTGTCGCCCGAGGTTGCGGCCGGCAGCGAGACGACCGAGCTGGCGCTGTTCGATTGGTCGGAGATCCCCTGGCAGGATCTGGCCTTTCCCTCGGTCGACTGGCTGCTGCGGCAAGCCAGGTCGGTCTGGCACGCGCCCGATCCGATCGTGCCAGCCTTGGGTCCGTGAGCGCGCCCAGGGCATCCGGCCAGGGGCCAGCAATCAGCTTGACAAACACAGTGATTCTAGGTATTTATTCTTAGTCCCCTGCTCCGTTCGGATTCCCCCCATGCTCGGCTTCTCCTTCGACCAGCTCGGCCTGGTCCTATTCGCACGTAGTGACGGCTATGAGCGGGTCCTGGCGCTGGCCGCGTTGGCCTGGGCGCTGACCCTGGCCGTGCCCGGCCAGCCCCCGGACGCCGCGAGCGCGCTGCCCTCGCCGGCGTTTGCGCCGAGCTGGCCCTGGGCGCTGGCCGGTGCCTTGGTGGCCGGCCTGCACATTGTCGGGCTGGCGACGCGTCGGCTCGACCTGCGCTTTTGCGCGGCCTGGACCGCGATGCCGTTCTGGTGGTCGCTGTTCGCGCTGTGCGCGCCGGCCTTCGGGCACGAGGTCGCGATCGGGTTCTTCCTGGTGCACGCCATGCTCAGCTCCTGGGTATGCGTCCAGCTGACGGGAGAGCGCTATGGCGGGATCCGTTAATGGCGGCGAGGCGGGCTCGCTGGTGGCGGCGACCGGTGCCGCGGTGCTGGGTGCGCTCACCAGCTGGCTGAGCGATCCGGCGGTCCTGACCGCCTTGGCCGGCTTGATCACCGCGATCGCCGCCCTGCGCCGGGTCCGCCAGAGTGCCACCACCATCACGCCCGCGCCGGCCGCCGAGGTGCTGGCCCAGGTCCATGCCAAGGTGCATTCGGTCGAAGCCAGCCTGCGCGACGATCTGCTGCTGCAGGTCCAGCGGCTGCGCGGCACGGTCGAGCGCACCCAGGAGGAGCTCGACCAATCCCGCCGCCAGGCGCAGCATCTCGAGCGCGCGATCGGCCGCTGCGCCCAGCTCCGCTGCCCGACCCGGGCGCTGCTTTAGGCGCCTGCGCCATGGCGCCGCTGCGATTGATTCTCGTTGGGGCTGTCATTACAACAAGCCAATCGGGGCGTAGCGCAGCCTGGTAGCGCATCTGCTTTGGGAGCAGAGGGTCGGGTGTTCGAATCACCCCGCCCCGACCA
>CADEGR010000163.1 GCA_902826935.1 uncultured Alphaproteobacteria bacterium
CCGCGCGCGTGTACGGCAGCGCGCGGCGAATACGCGCGGCGACCGTCTCGGGTGCGGCCGAGGAGTAGATCAGTGGTGCTGCGGCTGAGTGGGCCTCGACGAAGGCGACCAGCGTCTCCGGCTGGATCTCGCCACGCAGCACGGCCGGCACGTCCAGGGCGAAGCTCGGCGCGGTGCTGGCATGGCGCTCGACCTGCGCCCGGGTCGCGCGCGAGCAGCTGCCGGCCAGGATCGCGGCCGGCCCGGCGACGCCGGCAAAGGAGGGCGCCTGGCCTTCTGCCAGGCCCTGGCGGATGAAGTTGTCGGGCAGGCCGAGCGCGATGCCGGAGCCGCCAGTGACCAAGGGCGCATCGGCGACCGCCCGGCCGATCCCCAATAGGTCGGCATCGGCGATCGCATCGACCACGACCAGGGTCTGGCCCGCGGCCGCCGCTTGCGCCAGCGCCGCCTGGATCGCGCCCTCGCCTTTGGCGACCACCGGCCACGCGACCAGCCCGACCGGCTGGCGGGCCTGGCGGCCGAGCCAGCGGCGGATGTCGGCATCGGTCATCGGGTTGAGCGGATGCTCCTCGAGGCCAGATTCGTTCAAGAGGCGGTCGCCGACGAACAGATGGCCCTGGTAGAGGCTGCGATTGAGGGTCGGAAAGACCGGGCAGACCACCACGCCGGCCGCGCCGAGCGACGCCGCCAGCGCCTCGCCGACCGGCCCGATATTGCCAGCCGGGGTGGAATCGAAGGTCGAGCAATATTTGAACACGATCTGCCGGCAGCCTTGCGCCTGCAGCCAGGCAAGGGCCGCCAGCGACTGCTCGACCGCGGCGTCGGCTGGGATGGAGCGGCTTTTCAGCGCGACGACCCCCGCCTCGCAGCCGGCCGGGGCCGGGCCATCGGGCAGGCCCAGGAACTGCATCGTGCGCAGGCCGCGGCCGGGCGCCAGGCCTTTGGCCAGCGTGTTGGCGATGTCGCTGGCCCCGGTGAAGTCGTCGGCGATCACACCCAGCAGCATGGCTGGCCCTCCCTCGCTGGCGCTCTGCGGCCGGTTGCCGGACGCGACCGCGAGCGCCTACCTTCCGGCTAGCATTGCGCTCCCGGTTCGGAAAGTCATGGCAGAAGACCGAGCGAAGTTCACCCGCGCCCTGCCGGCTCAGCGGCGCGAGGCGCTGATCAGGGCGACCGCCGCCTGCCTGGCCGAGCGCGGGGCGGCAGCTACCTCGGTCCGCGCGGTGGCGCTGGCGGCCGGGGTCTCGCCCGGCCTGATCCGGCATTATTTCGGCGGCATGGATGCCCTGGTGGCGGAGACCTACCGGAGCATCGGGGGGCGCGTGCAGCAGGCGCTGGAGGCCGCCTTGGCGGCGGCGGAACCGGCGCCGGAAGCGCAGCTCAGGGCGGTGGTGCGCGCCAATTTCAGGCCGCCAATCCTGGATCCGGAGCTGCTCGCGACCTGGCTCGCCTTTTGGAGCCTGGTGCGCCGGCGGCCCGACATCAAGGCGGTCCATGGCGCCATCTATGGCGCCTACCGGGCGCGGCTCGAGGCGTTGATCGCCGCCGCCGCGGCGGCCCGCGGGCTCGCCATTGAACCTGGCCCCGCTGCCCTCGCCCTGACCGCGCTGCTGGACGGCCTGTGGCTGGAGCTGTGCCTCGATCCCAGCACCTTCACGGCCGAAGACGCGGTCGGGATCGGCGAGCGCTGGCTCGATGGCCTCCTGGCCGGCGATTGACCGCGGCTGCAGCTATTATACAATCGTGCAACAAGGTGCTGCGATGGAGGCGGCGATGACCGTGACGGGCTATTCCGGGCCGGACGATCCAGTCAGCCTGCCGGCCTGGCTCTATACCGATCCCGAGTTCTTCGCGGTCGAGCGGGAGCGTCTGTTCCGCGCCGCCTGGCAGGTGGTCTGCCACCAGAACGACCTGCCCGCGCCCGGCAGCTACCATACCCTCGATTATCTGGGCGAGAGCATCGTCGTGATCCGCGGCCAGGACGGCGTGATCCGCGGCTTCCACAATGTCTGCCGCCACCGCGCCGCCCGGCTGGTCGATGGCCCGACCGGCCAATGCCGGCGCCTGGTCTGCCCCTACCATGCCTGGACCTACGATCTGGCTGGCCGGCTGGTCGGCGTGCCGCTCAAGGCGAGCTATGGCGACCTCGATCCGGCGCGGCATGGCCTCGCCCCGGTCGAGCTGGAGATCTGCTTCGGCTTCGTGTTCGTGCGGCTCGTGGCGGACGGCCCGAGCGTGGCCGAGATGATCGCACCCTATGCCCATGAGCTCGTGCCCTACCGGCTCGAGGAGCTGGTGCCGCAAGGGCGGGTCACGCTCCGGCCGCGCCCGGTCAATTGGAAGAACGTCGCCGACAACTATGCCGACTCGCTGCACATCGCGGTCGCCCACCCCGGCCTGACCCGGCTGTTCGGCAAGGGCTACGGCATCGAGGCCACGGCGTGGGTCGACAAGATGTGGGGCGAGCTGGTCGATCAGCCCTCGCGCAGCTGGTCGGAGCGGCACTACCAGCGCCATCTGCCGCCCGTGCCGCATCTGCCGCCCGAGCGCCAGCGCTTGTGGACCTATTTCAAGCTCTGGCCCAACGTCGCCTTCGACCTCTATCCCGACCAGGTCGATTTCATGCAGTTCCTGCCGCTCTCGGCGACCTCGACCATGATCCGCGAGATCGCCTATGCCCTGCCGGATCAGCGCCGCGCGATGCGGGCGACGCGCTATCTGAACTGGCGGATCAACCGGCAGGTCAATCGCGAGGACACCGATCTGATCAACCGGGTCCAGGCCGGCATGGGGTCATCCAGCTACACGGTCGGGCCCCTGGGCGAGCCGGAGGTCTGCCTGCGGGCGTTCGCGCGCAAGCTGCGGACCCTGATTCCCGAGGCCTGCCTGCATCGCGCGCCACCCCCCGGCTGGAGCCGAACCGCCTTGCCGGCGGCCGCCGAGTGAGCGAGCCGGCCTACGACGCGATCATCATCGGCGGCGGCCATAATGGCTTGGTCTGCTGCGCCTATCTCGCCGCCGCCGGGCTCAAGGTGCTGGTGCTGGAGCGGCGGCCGGTGGTCGGCGGGGCCGCGGTCACCGAGGAGTTCCATCCAGGCTTTCGCAATTCCGTGGCGAGCTACACGGTCTCCCTGCTCCATCCCAAGGTCATCCGAGACCTGGAGCTGGCGCGCCATGGCCTGACCGTGGTCGAGCGGCCGCTCGCCAATTTCCTGCCGCTGCCCGATGGCCGCTATCTCAAGGTCGGTGCCGGCCGGACCGCCGCCGAGGTCGCCAAGTTCTCGGCGCAGGATGCGGCCCGGCTGCCGGCCTACAATGAACGTCTTGACCGAATCGCCGACATCCTGCGCGACCTGGTGCTGCAGACCCCGCCCAACGTGACCGAGGGCGGCTGGCTCGCGGCCTTGCCGGAGATGCTCAAGAGTGCCCGCATCGGCCGGCGCCTGGCCGGGCTCGACATGCCGCTCCGGCGCGATCTCCTGGCGCTGTTCACGAAATCCGCCGGCGATTATCTGGACGGCTGGTTCGAGAGCGCGCCGATCAAGGCGATCTTCGGCTTCGATGGCATCGTCGGCAATTTCGCCAGCCCCTACACGCCGGGCTCGGCCTATGTCCTGCTGCACCACGTGTTCGGCGAGGTCAACGGCAAGAAGGGCGCCTGGGGCCATGCGCTGGGCGGCATGGGCGCGATCACCCAGGCGATGGCGCGGGCCTGCGCCGAGCGCGGGGCGGTGCTGCGCACTGACAGCGCGGTCAGCGAGCTCCTGGTCGAGGGCGGTCGCGCGGTCGGCATCGTGACCGCAAGCGGCGAGCCGATCCGGGCCGGGATCGTGGTCTCGAACCTGAATCCCAAGCTGTTGTTCGAGCGGCTGGTCGATCCGGACCTGCTGCCGGAGGATTTTCGCGCCCGGATCGCCGGCTGGCGCTGCGGCTCGGGCACGTTTCGCATGAATGTCGCCCTCGCCGAGCTGCCCAGTTTCACCTGCCTGCCGGGCCACACCCCCGCCGAGCACCACGGTGCTGGGATCGTGATCGGCCCGTCCCTCGCCTATCTGGACCGCGCCTATCTCGATGCCAGGCGCGATGGCTGGTCCGCCCAGCCGATCGTGGAGATGCTGATCCCCTCGACCCTGGACGACAGCCTGGCGCCGCCTGGCCGCCATGTCGCCAGCCTGTTCTGCCAGCATGTGGCGCCCAGCCTGCCCGATGGCAGCTCCTGGGACGAGCATCGCGACGCGGTGGCCGATCTGATGATCAGGACCGTCGATGCCCATGCGCCGGGCTTCGCGGCCTCGGTGCTCGGCCGGCAGATCCTGAGCCCCTTGGATCTCGAGCGGCAGTTCGGCCTGATCGGCGGCGACATCTTCCACGGCGCGCTCGGCCTCGATCAGCTGTTCGCGGCCCGCCCGGTGCTCGGCCATGCCGACTACCGGGCGCCGATCAAGGGCCTCTATCTATGCGGCGCGGGCAGCCACCCAGGGGGCGGCGTCACCGGCGCGCCTGGGCACAATGCGGCGCGTGAGATCCTGCGCGACCGGCGCCGTGGCGGCCGCACCCACTAGCCCTTGTGACGGGCCGCGGGCTGGCCGGCCTATGGCGTCGGGTACCGCTCGAACTCCGGCAGCGCATGCGCGGTCTTCATCCAGGCGAGACGCTCGGCGACTTGGACCTGCAGCTGAGCAGGGCAGTCATCCGGATGGTCGAAGGTGGCACTCTGGACGTCGATGATTCCGGGCAGGTTCACCGCATTGGTGTAGAACAGGCCGGTGCCGCAATCGGCGCAGAACTGGCGGCGACCATGCTCGGATGAGGCGTAGACCTTCGGCGAGCCTTTGGTCACGGTGACCGCTTCTTGCGGAAACATGGCCCAGCCGACCATCGGCGCGCCAGCATGCCGACGGCAATCCGAGCAGTGGCACAGCGCATGCGTTCTCGGCTCGCCGCTCACTTCGTAGCGCACTGCGCCACAATGGCAGCCACCTGCGATCGTCATCACGTCCCTCCTTTCCCGGGTTCGCTCATCTCTTAACACCCGCAATCGTAGCTGGCAGCAGCTCGACCGCGATGCTGAGGGTCGGTCGGGGCGCCAGAGGCGACGGCTAGGCGGTTGCGGCGGGCGCCCTGAGGCGGCCGCTGGCGCGCAGGCCGTCGCGCAGGTTCAGGCCGAGCAGCGCGAGATTGGTGGCGCCGGCCACGAGCTCCAGCGTCTGGATGCCATAGAACCAGCCATCGAACCGGCCGGCCGAGGCCCGGCTGGCGAGGAAGAAGGCGGACGGCACCAAGATCAAGAGGCCATTCAGCGCGATCACCGGCATCCGCCGCCGCTTGCGCTGGATCGGGGGGTCGGTGCGGCGCCGGCCGAGGGCCAGGCCGGAAGCGCCGGCGGCCGCAAGACAGGCGATCAGCGGGATCATCCCCCACAAGATGGCACCCTTCACGGCCGCGATCATCGGCTGCGAGCCAAGCAGCTCGGTCCCCACGGTGCCCAGCCAGAAGATCAGGATGATGGTGAAGCCAGCGGCACCGGCGGCGGCGTGCAAGCGTTTCCTCGGGTCATGGCCCATTGGCTTGGTCCTCGTCGTCGGCGGCGCTCCGGCAGCGCTCATAGAGCCGGCGCAGCAGCGTGCTGGCGGCGGCCAGCGCGGCCGGCTCGAGCCCGGCGGCCAGGCCGCTGACCCAGACCGCCTGCCTGGCATCCGCCGCGGCATAGGCCGCCGCGCCCGGCTCGGTCGGTGCCACCAGCTTGGCGCGCTTGTGGTCGGGATTGGCCTGGTAGGCGACCAGCCTGGCCGCCGCCAGGTCGTTGGCGACCCGCTGCACCGCTTGCCGGGACAGGCCCATGCGCCGGGCGATCTGGGCGACGCTGAGCGGCCGGCCGCTCAGCATGATGGCGCCCAGCACCTGCCAGCGGGCGCTGGTCAGGCCAAGCTCTGCCACCAGCTGATCGCCGGCCGCCAGGAGCGCGCCATTGAGGCGGAAGGTCTCCAGGATCAGCTCGGTCAGGTGCTGGCCGGCCAGGCTGCGCTGCTCGTTCATGAGCCCATGGTGTCATTATGACAATATACTGTCAATAAGGTCGCAGCCGGTCTTGGCAGGCATGGGCGCGCTCTGGTAGCTTTTTGGCGCGATCGTTGCTGTTGGCACGATCGTTGCTGGAGGCACGCTGCGACCGCGCCCCGGTCCAACCAAGAACATTGCATGAAAGGCGCGAGGGACGATGACGTCGACACTTAACAAGCGCTGGTTGCCCGCCACCTTGGCCATCGCCATGGCGCTGCTCGCAGCGCCGGCGCTGGCCGCCGACATGATCGGCGACTGCGAGGTCACCGGCACCAAGGGTGCGGCCTCGATCACGCCGGCCATACCCGGCCAGCTGACCGTCGAGGTCAACCTGCCCGCGCCCGGCTGGTGGAACGGCGACACGCCCGAGACGATCGCGGACGGCTTCGAATACTGCTTGGCCGCCAACCTCGCCTACCGGCTGGGCCTGGACAAGGTCGGTGTCAAGAACGTCGCCTGGGATGCCCTGGTGGCCGGCCAGACCCGCGATTTCGACCTCGCCCTGTCGCAGATCTCGATCACGGCCGAGCGGGCCAAGGTGGTCGATTTCTCGATCCCCTATTTCTCCTCGGATATCGGGGTGATGGTCAAGAAGGGCGCCAGCCTGGACCAGGCCTCGATCAAGGATGCCCAGATCGGGGTCCAGCAGGGCACCACCGGGGCGACCTTCGTCGAGAACAAGCTGAAGCCGACCACGCCCGCCAAGATCTTCCCGGACACGCCCTCGATGTTCACGGCTCTGCAGGCCGGCCAGGTCGATGTCGCCATGACCGACACGGCGATCGTGCTCGGCCAGGCCGCGGTGTCGGCCGGCCGGTTCGAGGTGATCGGCCAGTATGCGACCGGCGAGACCTGGGGTGCCATCTACCCCAAGGGCACCGCCAACAAGGCGATCCTCGATCAGACCCTGCAATCGATCATCGACGATGGCACGATCAAGCAGCTCGGCACCAAGTATCTGGCCGAGGCCTGGGGCATCGATCCGAACACCATTCCCTACTTCAACCCTTGAGCTGAGCGCAGCCCATGGCGAGCGATCCGACCGTGCCCGGCCCGGTGCCGAGCCTGGCGCCGTCGGGGCGCCGCCGCTGGGTGGCGACACCGCCCAACGCGCCCTTCGCCTGGTCGGTGACGGCCCTGGCCGTCGCGGCCGCCAGCGCGCTGGCGACCTTGGCGACGGTCTGGGCGGTCCAGGTGGCGCTGGCCACGGTCGGCTTTGCGCCGCTCTGGCTCGATCTCCTGCTCTATCTGTTCGCGGTGGCCAGCCTCAGCCTGTTCCTGCCGGCCGGCCGCAGCCTGGCCGCCGCCCGGCGAGCCCAGGCGCAGGCCACGGTCGATGTCGCGGAGGCCCGGGTTTCGTCGGCCGAGGCCATGGCCAACAGCTGGTACACCTTCGGCTACGCCGGAGCCCTGATCCTGATCCTGCTGCTCGCCTGGTTCGTGATCGTCAACGACCTGGCGGTCGGCCGGACCTTCTTCTACCTGCCGCTGATCGCGGACAGCTTCTGGCTGGTCCTGGACGCGTTCTGGATCAACATCGAGATCTTCTGCATCGCCGAGGTGCTGGTCCTGATCTGGGGCCTGATCGTGGCCTTGATGCGCCTGGCGCCCGGACCGGCCGGCCGGCCGCTCCGGCTGATCGCGACCGTCTATGTCGACACCTTCCGCGGCCTGCCGGCGATCATCTCGATCTACCTGATCGGCTTCGGCCTGCCTTTGACCGGCCTGCCGCTGATCAAGGATCTGCCGCCCAATTGGCTGGCGATCCTGGCGCTGACCATGACCTATGGCGCCTATGTCGCCGAGGTCTACCGGGCCGGCATCGAGAGCATCCACCCCAGCCAGACCGCGGCCGCCCGCTCGCTCGGCCTGTCCTACCTGCAGACCCTGCGCTTCGTGATCGTGCCGCAGGCGGTTCGGCGGATCGTGCCGCCCCTGCTCAACGACTTCATCAGCCTGCAGAAGGACACCGCCCTGGTGAACGTGATCGGCGCGGTCGATGCCTTCAACCAGGCCAAGATCATCGCCAGCAACCACTTCAATCTGTCCTCGGTGACGACCGTCGCCATCTTGTTCATCGTGATCACCATTCCGCAGTCGCGCTTCGTCGACCGGCTGATGCTGCGCGACCAGCTGCGCATGCGGAACGGCTGAGCCGGCCGCCTCCAGCCTCGGTAGCCCCGCCATGTCGCTGCTCCAGATCCACGACGTCCACAAGCGCTACGGCCCGTTCGCGGTGCTGAACGGGGTCAAGCTCGCGGTCAAGGAGCATCAGGTGGTCTGCCTGATCGGCCCCTCGGGCTGCGGCAAGTCGACCCTGCTCCGCTGCGTCAACGGCCTGGAATCGATCGATGCCGGCGAGATCCGGCTGCATGGCGACCGGGTCAGCGGTGCTGGGGTCGACGTCAACGCGCTCCGGCGCGAGGTCGGCATCGTGTTCCAGAGCTTCAATCTGTTCCCGCACATGACGGTGCTGGCCAATGTCACGCTGGCGCCGGTCCGGGTGCTGGGCATGCGCCAGGACGAGGCCGAGGCGCGCGCCATGGCGCTGCTCAAGCG
The DNA here is from genome assembly GCA_902826935.1 of uncultured Alphaproteobacteria bacterium. Taxonomy (GTDB): domain Bacteria; phylum Pseudomonadota; class Alphaproteobacteria; order Geminicoccales; family Geminicoccaceae; genus CADEGR01. Next base: position 8,620 of record CADEGR010000163.1, read on the forward strand.
CATCGGCCTCGACCAGAAGGCCAAGGACTTCCCCGACCGGCTCTCGGGCGGCCAGCAGCAGCGGGTCGCGATCGTGCGCGCGCTCGCCATGGAGCCGACCCTGCTGCTGCTCGACGAGATCACCTCCGCGCTCGATCCCGAGCTGGTCTCGGAGGTCCTGAACATCGTGCGCGGGCTGGTCGACGAGGGCATGACCATGGTGCTCGCGACCCACGAGATGGGCTTCGCCCGCGAGGTCGCCTCCAAGGTCTGCTTCCTCTACGAGGGCGTGGTCCACGAGGAAGGCCCGCCCGAGCAGATCTTCAAGGACCCGACCGAGGAGCGCACGCGCACGTTCCTCAACCGGATCATCGAGGCGGGGCGGCTGTAACGCCGTGCGCGCTGCAGCGCAGCCGGGTTCAGCCGGATAGGCTCGTTAAAGATGACGAGCAAGCCACGGGCCCGCCGGCGAGCTGGCCGCTAGGCGATCCGCCAACGATTCATTCACGAATCAAAGGCAGGCTGCGAGTGTCGTCCTGGTCCATGCGACCCTGGGAGTCTGGCCGCGGGCAGAGACTTCCTTCGAAGGCGGATTCCCAGGATCGCGTGGACCAGTGTCAGGATCGGCGATCTTCCTTAAGCAATGACGAATCGGCTGGCGACTCGCTGGGCTGATTGGCAATCGAACCTGATGCGCGGCGCATGTCCGGATTTTCCGGAGGATCTGTGGGCAGGGCCGCAGTGCCCATGACCAGCCGAACTCGCGCCATGACCCGATTCAGCAGCAACTTTCGGCATGCGGCGGGACCATCGACTGCCTACCTTCAAGGCAGATGATCGAAGGAGACGGCTATGTCCGTTGCTCACGCGA
>CADEGR010000164.1 GCA_902826935.1 uncultured Alphaproteobacteria bacterium
TGGACGCGATGGCCAATCTGTTCGGCCAGCCGCTGCTGGTGGCCAGGGCCGGCGGCCGGGCCGGGGGCGGCGCCAGCCTGACGCCGACCGGGGTGCAGGTGATCCAGGCGTTCCACCGGCTGGAAGCCGAGCTCGCCAGGGTCCTGCGGGCGGTGGAGCCGGAGCTTGCCGGCACCGGCATCTCGCCGCTCAACCTGGTATCGGGGCTGCTGATGAAAACCAGCGCGCGCAACGCCTTGCGTGGTCGGATCACCGAGATCAACGCCGACGAGCTGAGCGCCGAGGTGGCGGTCCTGGTGTCGTCGGCGAGCACGATCCACGCCTTGGTCACCAAGGCGAGCCTGCGCGAGCTGGGCCTGTGCGTCGGCCGCGAGGCGGTCCTGCTGATCAAGGCCCCGTTCGTGGTGATCGCGCCCGGCGCGGCGCCGCCCCGGGTCTCGGTGCGCAACTGCCTGCCGGGCACGGTCCGGCGCTGCGAGGTGGCGGGCGTGCAAGCCGAGGTCGTGCTCGACATCGGCGACGGCAAGACGCTGGCCGCCAGCATCACCGCGGCGAGCGCCGGCGGCCTGGGCCTCGAGCCCGGCAAGCCGGCCTGCGCCTTGTTCGACGCGGCCCATGTCATCATCGCGATCGATTGATCGCCAACGAGCGGGGAGATCTCCATGCGACTGCGCACCAGCCTGGCGGCGGCCTTCGGCCTGCTGGCCGCGATCCTGGCCGGCGGCCCGGCCTCGGCCGGCCAGACCAAGATCGCGGTGGCGGCCAACTTCACCGATGCCGCCAACGAGATCGCGACGGCGTTCAAGGCCAAGACCGGCCATGAGGCGGTGTTGAGCTTCGGCTCGTCAGGCCAGCTCTATACCCAGATCACCCAGGCAGCCCCCTTCGAGATCTTCCTCTCGGCCGATGCCGCCCGGCCGAAGAAGGCGGTCGAGGAAGGCTTCGCCGTGGCCGAGAGCCGGTTCACCTATGCGATCGGCAAGCTGGTCCTGTGGAGCAAGGACGGCGCCCTGGTGACCGGCGAGGCCACGCTGAAGGACGGCAAGTTCGCCAAGCTGGCGATCGCCGATCCCAAGGCCGCACCCTATGGTGCTGCTGCGATCGAGACGATGCAGGCGCTTGGCGTCCATGACCAGATCCAGCCCAAGCTGGTCCAGGGCAGCAGCATCACCCAGACCTATCAGTTCATCGACACCGGCAATGCCGAGCTGGGCTTCGTGGCGCTCGCCCAGGTGGTCGGCCAGGATGCCGGCTCGCGCTGGCTGGTGCCGCAGGAGCTGTACGCGCCAATCAAGCAGGACGCGGTGCTCTTGAAGACCGGCGCCGAGAACGAGGCGGCGGGCGCGTTTCTGGCGTTCCTGAAGTCGCCCGAGGCCCTCGCGATCATCGAGCGCTACGGCTACGCCCACGGCGATCAGAGCTGACGCTTGGGCGCGCTGGCGCCCGAGATCTGGGTCGCGGTCCGCCTGACCATCGAGCTGGCGGCGCTGACCACGCTGCTGCTCCTGGTGCTGGGCACGCCGCTCGCCTGGTGGCTGGCGCGCTCGGGCGCCTGGTGGAAGGAGCTGGTGGCGGCGGTGGTGGCGCTGCCGCTGGTCTTGCCGCCGACCGTGCTCGGCTTCTATCTGCTGGTGGCGCTGGGGCCGAGCGGGCCGGGCGGGCTGATCGCCGGGTTCTGGGGCGAGCGCACGCTCGCCTTCACCTTCGAGGGGCTGGTGATCGGCTCGGTCCTGTACTCCATGCCGTTCGTGGTCCAGCCGATCCGCAACGCCTTCGAGGCGGTCGGCGAGCGGCCATTGGAGGTCGCCGCCACCTTGCGCGCCTCGCCGGCCCGGGCGTTCTGGACGGTGGCGGTGCCGCTCGCCCGGCCGGGCTTCCTGACCGCGGCGGTGCTGGGCTTTGCCCATACCGTGGGCGAGTTCGGCGTGGTCCTGATGATCGGCGGCAACATTCCGGGCGAGACCAAAGTGCTCTCGGTCGCGATCTACGACTATGTCGAGCTGATGCAGTGGCGGGAAGCCAACATCCTGGCCGGCGGCATGGTGGTCTTCGCGCTCACCGTGATCCTGGCCATGACCATGATCGAGCGGCGGATGGCGCGGCCGGGCGCATGAGCGGGCCGGACGCCATCCAGGTGGCCTTTCGCGGCCGGATCGGCGGCTTTCAGCTGGACGCCGCGTTCACCGCGCCCGGCCGCGGCTGCACCGCCTTGTTCGGCCCCTCGGGCTGCGGCAAGACCACGGTCCTGCGCTGCATCGCCGGGCTGCAGCGCCTGGCGGCGGGCGCCTGCGTGGTCAAGGGCGAGATCTGGCAGGATGGCAGCCGGTTCCGCCCCGCCCATGGCCGGCCGGTCGGCTATGTCTTCCAGGAGGCCAGCCTGTTCGCCCATCTCTCGGTGCGCGCCAATCTGCTCTATGGCACCCGCGGCCGGGTGCCGGCAGCACCGGCGGATGCCATCGGCCTGGTTGAGGTGGTCGAGCTTCTGGGCCTGGCAAGGCTCCTGGACCGGGCGCCCGGTCATCTCTCGGGCGGCGAGCGGCAGCGGGTCGCGGTCGGCCGCGCGCTCCTGTCGCAACCCCAGCTCCTGCTCATGGACGAGCCGCTCTCTGCCCTCGATCGGCCGAGCCGGGACGAGATCCTGCCGTTCCTGGAGCGGCTGCACGAGCAGCTGGCGCTGCCGATCATCTATGTCAGCCACGATCTGGCCGAGGTCGAGCGGCTGGCGGATCATCTGGTCCTGATGCAGGCCGGCGGGGTCCTGGCGGCCGGCCCGCTCGCGGCGCTGCAGAGCGATCCGACCCTGCCGCTGGCCCGGTCGCGCGATGCCGCGGTCAGCCTCGATGGCGTGGTCGCCGGCTATGATGCGGCCTATGGCCTGGCCAGTCTGCAGGTCGATGGTGCGCAGTTCCTGGTGCCGGCCGCACCGGCGCCGCAGGGCAGCCGGCGCCGCCTGCGGATCGCCGCCGGCGACGTCAGCCTGGCCCAGGTGCTGCCCGAAGCCAGCACCATTTTGAACATCCTGCCGGTCACCATCGTCAGCGCCGCCGCGACCGAGGCCCAGCAGATCGTCGCCGTGCTCAGCCTGCGGCCGGATGGCGCCGGGCCGCGGCTGCTGGCGCGCGTCACCCGCCGCTCCTGGGAGCAGCTGGGCCTGGCCGAGGGGGCGGCGGTCTATGCCCAGGTCAAGAGCGTGGCGCTCGCTCCGGCCTCACGGCAACGCGACCCGATGTGACGCCCGCTGGCGCCGGCTTTGCGCTAGAACCAGGCTGCGGCTGGCGTTCGGCCGTCAAGGAGGAGCAGGAGCGCGATGCGCCGTCGTCCCATGATCATGCTGCTGCTGGCCGGCTCGACCGCCCTCGCGGCCGGCCGGGCGATCGGCCTGGCCGGTGCTGCGGGCCAGCCGGCAGGCGGCTTTACGGTCAGCCACAGCGAGGCCGAATGGCGGCAGCTGCTGTCGCCGGCGGCCTATGACGTGCTGCGCGACCATGGCACCGAGCCGCCCGGCTCGAGCCCGCTCGACCATGAGCAGCGGGCCGGGCTCTACCATTGCGCCGGCTGCGATCTGGCGCTCTATGACGCGGCCACCAAGTTCGACAGCGGCACCGGCTGGCCCAGCTTCTTCCAGCCGCTGCCGGACGCAATCGGCACCTCGAGCGACCGCAGCCTGCTGTTCATGCTGCGCACCGAGGTCCATTGCAGCCGCTGTGGCGGCCATCTCGGCCATGTGTTCGACGATGGACCGCCGCCGACGGGCTTGCGCTATTGCATGAATGGCGTGGCCATGACGTTCAAGCCGGCCGCGGTCGGCTGAGCGGGGAGGTCGAGCATGGCTCGCTGGCGGATCGTCTGGCTCTGCATCGCGGCCCTGCTGGCGACGCTGGCGGCGGCGCCGGCCGCCGAGCCGCCCGGCACCAAGGCCGTCGCGATCTTCGCCGGCGGCTGCTTTTGGTGCATGGAGGGTCCGTTCGACGCGCTGGACGGCGTGCTCTCGACCACCTCGGGCTATACCGGCGGCGAGCTGGCTGAGCCGACCTACGAGCAGGTCTCGGCCGGCGGCACCGGCCATGCCGAGGCGGTGCAGGTCGTCTACGATCCCAGCAAGCTGACCTACCAGCAGCTGCTCGAGCGGTTCTGGCAGAATATCGATCCGCTCGATCCAGCCGGCCAGTTCTGCGACAAGGGCTCGCAATATCGCAGCGAGATCTTCTGGCTGGATGACGATCAGCGCCGTCTGGCCGAGGAGTCGAAGGCGCAGCTCGACGCCAGCCACCGGTTCGGCCAGCCGATCGTGACCCAGATCGCCAAGGCCGGCCCCTTCTACCCGGCCGAGGACTATCACCAGGACTACTATCAAAAGAATCCGCTGCGCTATCGCCTCTACCGCACCTTGTGCGGCCGAGACGCGCGGCTGGCCGAGCTGTGGGGCGCGCCGACCCACTGAGCGCCGCGCAAGCCTGCCTGCGTCGCCCGAATGGCAAGCGGCGGTCCGGCCGCTGGTAACCTAAATTTTACGCTTTGCCCGGATAGTGCCTGCAGGGTTCGGCAGGGGCCGCACCGGTGAACCTGTTCTGCGGGCGGCATTCGGGAGCGCAGCATGTCCTTGCAGTTGGATCGCAATCGCCAAGCGCATGCTCGGGCGGGCCTGGTCAGGCGGCCGATCGGGCCGGAGGCCGAACGCGACCAGCTGCACCAGCTGCTCGACGTCCATGAGGATGTCCTGCGCCTGGTGGCGAGCGGCGCCGACCTCGCGACCTGTCTGGGCGAGATCGTGGACACAGCCGGTCGGTTAGGCGGCGGCCTCGAGTTCGCGGTCGTGGCCCTCGCACCGGCCTGCCACGAGCTGGCCGGCTTTGCCGCGACGGCAGGCGCGCCCGGTCAGGATGAGGTGCGCGCGTGGCTCGCGGCTAGGGCCGAGGCTGACGGGGCCGCGCTGCCCTTGGGCCGGTGCGGTCAGTCCGCCGTCATGGCCTGCCATTCGATCGACGACCATGCCGGCCAGCCTTTGGGCCTGCTCCTGAAGTTCGGCCAGTCCCTGCCGGGCCTGGATCCCCGGGTGCTTGACAGCCTGCGGCTGCTGATCCGAAGCGCCATCGAATCCTCCCGCCGGACCCACGCCTTGCTTGCCGCCAACGAGCGCTTCGCCGCCTTGGCGAAGAGCGTGCCAGGCGTGGTCTATCAGCGCGTGGTCCGACCCAATGGCGAGATTCGCTACACCTATATCAGCGACGCGGCGATCGACCTGTTCGGGGTAACGCCGGAAGAGATCATCTCGGATCCGCAAGCCCTGTTCGATTGCCACGATCCCGAATATTACGCGACCTTTCGCGACCGGCTGCTGGCGGCCTCGCGCGACCTCAAGCTGTGGGACGTCGAGGCCACCATCGTGGCGCGCGACGGTCGGCTGAAATACACCCATGCCATCGCCCGGCCCCATCGTGAGCCGGACGGCTCGGTCATCTGGAATGGCGTGATCCTCGACCAGACGCGCATCAAGCAGGCCGAGCTGGCCGCGGCGGCGGCCAGTGCCCGCACCCGCAGCGCGATCATCGAGAGCATCCCGCAGGCCTTCGCGCTTTATGACGCCGACGACCATCTGATCACCTGGAACCGGGCCTTTGTCGGTCTGTATCCCGAGCTGGCCGAGCTGATCAGGCCGGGAGCGGCCTATGCCGACCTGCTGCGGGCGGAGATCGAGCACGGGATCGACCAGCTGCCCGACGCGGTGGCGGTCCAGGATCGCCTCTACGAGCGTCTCGCCTGCCATCATCTCGGCGATTCGATCATGGAGCGACGGCTGGCGAATGGCCGCTGGATCCTGGTGAATGAGCATCACACGTCGGATGGCGGGACCGTGGTCCTGCATACCGACATCACCGAGCTGAAGGAACGGGAAGCGGCGCTGGCTCGCAGCAACCGGGAGCTTGAAGCCTTCGCCTCGATCGCCTCGCATGACCTGCAGGAGCCACTGCGCAAGGTCGACTCGTTCGGCGATCGCTTGAAGCGCAAGTACCATGACCGGCTGGATGACGACGGCCGTCTCTATATCGAGCGGATGCAGGATGCGGTCAATCGGATGCGCTGCCTGATCAATGATCTGCTCGACTATTCCCGGGTCACCACCAAGGCGAAGGCCTTCCAGCCGGTCAAGCTGGATGAAGTGCTGCAGCAGGTGGTGAGTGATCTCGAGATCAGGATCGAGCAGGTCGGCGGCCGGATCGACTGCGACGGGTTGCCGGTGCTCGATGCCGATTACACCCAGATGCGGCAGCTCTTCCAGAATCTTTTGGCCAACGCGCTCAAGTTTCACCGGCCAGGGGTGCCGCCTTTGGTCGAGATCAGGGTCATTGAGGATGGATCGGCGGAGGCCCGGACGCGTCGGCGCTGCCACATCCAGGTCCGGGACAATGGCATTGGCTTCGACATGAAATACGCCGATCGGATCTTCGGCATCTTCCAGCGCCTCCATACCCGCGCTGAATATGAAGGCACAGGGGTGGGGCTGGCGACCTGCCGCAAAATTGTCGAGCGGCATGAGGGCGAGATCGAGGTGCGCAGCGAGCCGAATGTCGGCACGACCTTCACCATCAAGCTGCCGCTGCGTCAGCCTGGCATCAAGCAGGGAGCGGAATCCCATGGCTGAAAATCCCATCTCCATCCTGGTCGCCGACGACGACCCCGACGATCGGATGATGATTGAGGAGGCGTTCCTCGAGAACCGGATCGCCAATCGGGTCGACTATGTCGAGGATGGCGAGCAGCTCCTGGCCTATCTGCGTCGCCAGGAGCCCTATGCGCAGCTCAAGGGGCAACCCTTTCCCGGCATCATCCTCTTGGATCTCAACATGCCCAAGAAGGATGGCCGCGAAGCCCTGCGCGAGCTGAAGACTGATCCCGAGCTTTGCCGGATCCCCGTGGTCGTTCTCACGACCTCGGAAGCCGAAGAGGATATCGTTCGTACCTATGGCCTGGGCGTCAGCTCCTTCATCACCAAGCCGGTGACCTTCAATGGCTTGGTCGATGCGGTCCGGGTCATTTGTCAGTATTGGATTCAGATTGTAGCCTTGCCGCCCGAATGCTCGACGCGCCAGAACTGAAGCTTAACCGATGAAACTTCGCATTCTGCTGGTTGAAGATGATGATGACGACGCCAACTTCATCAGGTATCTGCTGGACCAGCTTGCCGATCTGGAAGTCGAGCTAATCCGGGAACGCGACTACGAAGCAGGGCTGAGAACGCTGGTCGAGGCGGGCGTCCATGCCTGTCTGGTCGATTATTGCATCGGCGGTGCCTCGGGCGTCGACTTCGTGCGCAAGCTCAAGAGCATTGGTTGCAGCTTGCCGATGATCTTGCTGACTGGCGCTGGCAGCAGCACGATCGACCAGGCGGCGCAGGCAGCTGGCGCGGCCAATTACCTCGAGAAGGGCGACCTTGATCCAGAGCGCCTGGGCCGCGCGTTGCGCTATGCCACGCGACATCAGCAGTCGCCGGATGAGCCTGCTGGCCGCACGGCCACCCCTGCACTGCCATGGAGCGCACCGCCGGATCTGGAGACGCCCAGTGCCGGAACGCAGGATTCGGACCATGTCCGAATCCTGCTGATCGAGGACGACGAGGACGACTATCTGCTGACGCGCGAGCTGCTGCGCGATGTCTTTGGCCAGAATTTGCTGCTTAAATGGGTTCAATCATGGCGCAACGCGCAGGACCTGATTTTTGAGGGCGGCTACGATGTCGTCATCATCGACTATCGGCTAGGCGAACGTAACGGTCTGGAGCTGGTGCGCGAAGCCGTCCAGCTTGGTGGCAATGCGCCGTTCATCGTGCTGACCGGGGAAGGCAGCCGGGACATCGACCTGGAGGCAATGCGAGCAGGCGCTACCGACTATCTGGTAAAAGGTGAGATCACCGCGCCGCTGCTTGACCGTTCGATCCGCTACGCGATCGAACGTCACCGGGCCGAGCGGCGCCTCACTGAAATGGCGCAGATCGATCAACTGACAGGCCTAGCCAATCGCTATCGCTTCCGCGACTTCTTTGATCGAAGTATCGCGAGGGCTGATCGGCAGGGACATAGCATTGCCTTGATGCTGGTCGACTTGAACCGCTTCAAGGCCGTTAACGATACTTATGGTCACGCGGCCGGCGATCTTCTACTGCAGGAGATTGCGCGCCGCTTGCTGCGCAGTGTGCGGCCCAGCGACATGGTCGCACGCTTAGGTGGTGATGAGTTCACAATTGTAATGAACGATATTACCGATGTCGAAGTATTGACTTACACCGCCCGTAGAATTCTCGATGAGGTAGCTCGACCGGTGAGCATCGGTAACTGCAATGTCGATGTCGGCGCGACAATCGGCATTGCCGTCTATCCGCATGATGCAACTAGCGGTGATGCACTGATCGTCAGTGCCGATACCGCAATGTACTCAGGCAAAGGGCAACCATCAGGTAGCTTTCACTTCTATACCGCGGAGATGCATCGTCGCGCAACGCAGCGTTTAGACTTGGAGAAGCGGCTGCGGCAAGCCGTCCATGATCAGCAGTTCGAATTGTTCTTCCAACCTCAGGTAGATCTCACCAGCGGCCGGCTGATTGGCTTCGAGGCCCTGCTCCGTTGGCATCACCCCGATCTTGGTTTGATTGCGCCGGGTGAGTTCATCGAGCTCGCCGAGGAAAGCAGTCTTATCCTGCCTATCGGAAAGTGGGCATTGGAGGCAACTTGCGCGCAACTGGCAGCTTGGCGGATCGCGGGTCTGCCTGAGGTTCATACCGCAGTCAATTTTTCAGCGCGCCAGTTCCATAATGAACAGCTGATCGAGCTCGTTGCCGAAACACTTGACCGCCACAACGTGCCGGCACGGCTCATTGAGATTGAGATCACCGAGAGCGACATTCTACAAGAGCCAGGGAAAGTTTATGCTATCCTTGATGCCCTGAGTGAACTTGGAATCCGAATCGCTTTGGATGATTTTGGCACTGGCTACTCGTCGTTGAATCATCTACGGGCCTTTCCTGGCGCTATAATCAAGATCGATCGCTCGTTTATTCGCGATATCGAATTTGCCAGCGACAGCCGCGCGATCGTTCAGTCTCTGATCGCGATGGCGCACGATTTGGATCTGAGGGTTGTCGCCGAAGGCGTAGAAAGTATAAACCAGCTCAATTATCTAAAAGAAAGACGTTGTGACGTGGTTCAGGGATTCTTGATTTCGGAGCCATTACCAGTGGCTGCAATTGGGCCCGATATCTTCAGCGCGAATTTGTTGGAAGCTGTCATTAACGAATGCAACGATCGCCGCTTGATAAGCAGAGCCGAGGGGTCCATCGCAACATCTAGACTTTATGTTCCTGGGCTGAGCTGAAGCGCCGTCTCCGGTATGCGATGATCGCGGGTTGCGCGAGATGGTTTGGTGCCGAGCCTCATGTTGGTAGCCCGCATTTCTAACAGCATCGGT
>CADEGR010000165.1 GCA_902826935.1 uncultured Alphaproteobacteria bacterium
GCGATGCGATGCCGTCACGGCGCCTATGCCTCCGGCTACGGCTCCAGCTACGGCTACGGCTCCAGCTCCGGCTACGGCTACGGCTACGGCTAAGGCTAAGGCTACGGCTAAGGCTCCGGCGCCTGCAAGCGCAGCGACCGGCCCTTTGAGCCAGTCGCGGCGCAGGCCGCGAGCCGCGGCCAGGCCGATCGGTGGCCCGGCGCTCATCCAGGCGCCAAAGGAAATCAACATCGTCAGGTTATAGAGCATGCTGGGCCTGCCTGCGATCACGCCGGGGAGGACTAAGGCCGACAGGAGGACCACCGTGATGACGCCGCTAGCGAGCCGGTAGCGAAGCCAGGCCCGACGGCGGCCGAGCTTGGGGTGGCCTTGTCGGGCGCGGCGCAGGCGGCGCGCGCGCCAGCCGCGCTCCAAGCGATCCGCCCGGCCGCCGAGCCAACCGCCTAGGAAGAAGATGATGACGGGCAAGCCCACGGCCGCGCTGGCGACAGCCAGGCGCTGGCCGATCGGCAGATCGGGCAGCCACTCGACCTTGCCGAGGTTGCCTGGCGCGCCGAGCCCATAGCCGAGGAAGAAGGCGATCCAGCTATAGCAGAGCGCGATCACGGTGCAGACGCCGAGCGCCCTGGGAGAGCCGGGCGGGCCCCAATGGCGAGCCAGCCCAGCGCCAGGGTAAGGGTGTCGCGGTAGAGGGTCGTCCAGCGTGCGGCTTTTAGTTGATCGATAGTCCGCTGGCGATAGGCGGGATTGCAGGCGAGCCAGTTCTCGAATTTTTCTTCGGTCGGCAGATAATGAAGAGCAACTGACACTAAAATGGCAAAGCCGCTGACAATCACGCCAGTCAGCGCCAGCTTGTCGCCAAAAAATCCCACCCCGCAAGCATCACTGTTTGCACTCGATCAATGGAATGAACGGCAAGCTAGTTCTGCCGCTGAGAGACGGCAAGCAAGCCTTGCGATCGCAGCGCCGGCTTACCCCGTCGCCGTCGCCACCGCGTCCGGGTCGTAGTGGCGCAGCCTTGGGCCGGCTTTCATGAGCTGGCCAGGCAAGGGGTGGCCGAGGAACTGCTCGACCTCGCGGGCAAGCGCGCAGAGGGCGTCCAGGTCGAGGCCGGTGGCGAGGCCTTGTTCCTCGAGCAGGTAGGCCAGGTCCTCGGTGCAGACATTGCCGGTGGCGCCGGGGGCGAAGGGGCAGCCGCCGAGGCCGCCAAGTGAGCTTTCGAAGCGGGTGATGCCCTGATCCAGGCCGGCCATGACGTTGACCAGGCCGAGGCCGCGGGTGTTGTGGAAATGCAGGGTGATCGGCAGGTCCGGCAGCGCGCGGGCGAGCCAGCGGCAGCGCTCGGCGACCAGGCGGGGGGTCGCCATGCCGGTGGTGTCGCCCAAGGCCAGGCCGGCCATGCCGAGCGCGGCCAGCTCGGTCGCGATGGCGCCGAGCTGGGCCAGCGGCACCTCGCCCTCGAACGGGCAGCCGAACACGGTCGAGAGCGAGGCGCTGACCGGGATGCCGGCGGTGCGCGCGATGGCCATGACCTCGGCGAAGCCGGCCAGCGAGCCGGCGATCGGGCGGTTGACGTTCTTCCGGTTGTGGGTTTCCGAGGCGGACAGGAAGACGCGCAGCTCGTCGGCGCCGGCGGCGACCGCGCGGGCAGCACCGCGGGCGTTCGGCACCAAAGCGAGGAAGCGGGCGCCCCGGCCGCGCGGGGCGGCGGCCATGACCGTCTCGGCATCGGCCAGCTGCGGCACGGCGCGGGGTGCGACGAAGGAGGTCACCTCGATCTGCTGGAGGCCGGCGCCGACCAGGCGCTCCAGCCAGGCGATCTTCTGCGCCGCCGGCACCAGCTTCGGCTCGCTCTGCAGGCCGTCGCGCAGGCCGACCTCGCCGATCAGGACCTGGGCCGGTCCTGCGGCCACCCTTGCCTGTTCACCCATGGTCTGCCTCCCGGTCTGCGGCGGATCGGCGCCATCCTAGCCGATCCGCGCCGGACCGGCCTAGCAGCGGGCGCGCGGGCTACAACACTGTCCCAGCCCTGATCGCGGAGGGTCTGCCGAAAAGCCTGGCCGGTCTGCCGCTGCTAAGCGCGTAGGATCAGGATCCGGGCGGCGCCGTAGCGGCGGTCGCGCTCGATGGCGTAGCCGGGCGGCAGGTCCAGCCGCTCCTTGGCGGCCAGCTCGACCGCGATCCGGGCCTGGGGCGCCAGCCAGCCGCCGGCCTGCAATGCCAGCAGGGCCGGCGCGGCGAGGCCGGCACCGTAGGGCGGATCGAGGCTCGCCAGATCGAAGCGGGCCGGCGGGCGGCCCAGCGCGGTGGCGTCGGCGGTCAGCAGATGGACCGCGGGCGGCTGGCCCAGCGCTTGGACATTGCGGGCCGCCAGGTCGAGGTCCCGATCGATCAGCCAGACCTCGGCCGCGCCGCGCGAATAGGCTTCGAGGCCGATCGCGCCGCTGCCGGCGAACAGATCGAGGAAGCGGGCCCCCGGAAGCGGCGGCTGGCCGTGGCCTAGCAGGTCGAACAGGGCTTCGCGCGCCCGGTCGCTGGTCGGCCTGATCGCCTGGTCGCGCGGGCTCAAGAGCTGCCGGCCGCGGTGCTTGCCGCCGATGATGCGCATGCCACCTCCTGCCCCGCGTGATAGCCGCTCGGCGCGCGTCTGGCGAGCGGCGCTGCCCGGCCGCAGCCCCTGGGCGCAGCCGCCATGGCCTTGCCCGACAAGAATTTTCGACGGTTGCGTTTTGCCGGCTTGCAGTCCACCTTCCCCCGGGGCAAATCAGCGGGCGACGTATTTTCAACCCCAGGAAGATGGCACGTCGCCGCGTGAGCTTGGATGTCGATGTCTCGGCCAGGAGTGTCTTGATCATGCGGAAGTTGGTTGGGCAGCTCGTCTTCGGCGCGCTGGTCGCGACGGTCGCGGCCTGTACCACGGCGCTGCCGCCCGAGCGCACCGAAGCGATCGGCATGCCGTTCAACGAGGAGGTCAAGGACCGCTATCTGGAGCTGGCCGACACCAGCCGGGCGGCGGTCGACTGGGACTACTTCCATTTCCGGCGCAAGGCCGACGCCGCGGTGCTGGGCGATCTGGTGCTGCCGGACGATGTCGCCAGCCGCAATCTGCCGGCGCCGACCCAGGCCGAGGCGCAGCAATTGCGGGCGCGGCTGATGGCGGCGCTGGAGCGTGGCGGCCGGGTGCGCGAGCCGGCGTCCGCGGCCGATGCCCAGGCCAATTTCGATTGCTGGCTGGCCGAGCTGGAGACCAGCAAGGACGCCAGCCTGGCCAGCCGCTGCAAGGAGCGGCTGGTGGCGGGCCTGACCCAGCTGGAGCGGGCCCTGGTCAGCCCGGACACGGTCTATCTGGTGCATTTCGATCTGGGCGGCACGGCGATCAACAGCGCCGAGCAGAAGGCGGTCGCGCGCGCCGCCGAGGCCGCCGACCTGCTCAAGCCGGCGCAGATCATGGTGGTCGGCTATGCCGACCGGTCCGGCTCGGCGACCGCCAACCGGCGGCTGTCCCAGGCGCGCGCCGACGCGGTCGCGCAAGCCCTGGTCGAGCGCGGCGTGCCGGCCGAGCGGATTCGGACCAAGGCCGGTGGCGAGACCAGCGATCAATCTTATGTTGATGAAAACCGCCGGGTCGAAGTCTACTTCGAGGGCTGAGCGGGCGACGCTCCCACCCCGGGCGCGTCGTCTGGCCGGCTGACCCGGAGGGATCGGCCGCGGCCGATCGCGACCGGGCCGATCCCGCCGGCCCGGCCATGGGTTCACGTTGCAGGGGCACGCCTCGGTCATGAAAAAATTTCTCATCACGCTGCTGGTCCTGGTCGTCCTGGTGGTCGGCGGGCTGCTCGCGGCACCCTTCCTGATCCCGATGGACACCTACAAGCAGCAGGTCCAGGCGCAGGTCGAGCGCGCCACCGGTCGCAAGCTGGCGATCGATGGACCCTTCAAGCTGACCCTGCTGCCGAGCCTGGGCGTGACCATGGCCGAGGTCCGCTTGGCCGACCGGCCGGGGGCGGCTGAGCCGGACATGGTCACGCTCGACACGCTCGAGGTGGCGCTAAAGCCGCTGCCGCTGCTGCGGGGTGCGGTCGAGATCGACCGCTTCGTGCTGCGCCGGCCGGTGATCCGCCTGACGGTCGACCAGCAGGGCCAGCCGAACTGGCAGTTCGACGCGGCCGGCCAGAGCCCGAGCGAGGCCGCCGAGCCGGCGGGCAAGGGTGGCGGCGGCCTGCCGCTGACCGATCTGAAGCTCGGCGACATCCGGATCGAGGATGGCCAGCTGACCTACCAGGATCAGGCGACCGGCCGCACCGAGCAGCTGGACGCGATCAACCTGCAGGTCGCCTTGCCGGATCTGCAAAGCCCGCTGCAGGCGACCGGGGCGGTCACCTACAAGGGCAAGCCGATCGATCTGACGGTCGATCTGGCAGCGCCCGCTCAGCTGATCCAGGGGGCGAGCTCGCCCTTGGCGCTGAAGCTGGCGGCCGCACCGGTCGCCCTCGACTTCACCGGCGAGCTGGCGAATGGAGCCCAGCCCGGGGCGACCGGCAAGGTCGATCTCAAGGTGCCGGCGATCCGCGACCTCGCGGCCTGGCTCGCCGAACCGATCGCGCTCGAGGGCGAGGGGCTGCAGCGCCTGGCGATCGCCGGCCAGCTGGCGGCCTCGGCGGAGCGGGTCGCGTTCACCGAGGCGACGGTCGCCCTGGATGCGATCGAGGGCCGGGGCGAGGTCGCGGCCGAGCTCGCCGGCGCGAAGCCCAAGGTCACCGGCCAGCTGGCGCTCGGCCGGGTCGACCTCAATCCCTATCTGCCGCCGCCGGCCCCGGCCGTTGTGGCGCCGGCGCCGGGCCAGGGTGAGGGAGCGGCCGCCGCCAGCGGCTGGTCCGACGAGCCGATCGCGCTGCCGCTGCCGACCGATCTCGACGTCGCCTTCGAATTGACTGTTGACAGCCTGCAGCTGCGCAAGCTGCAGCTCGAGCGCACTAAGCTCGGTCTCAATCTGGAAGGCGGCACCCTGGCGCTCGCCTTGAACGAGATGGCGCTCTATGGCGGCCGTGGCAGTGGCGTGCTGACGGTCTCGCAGGCTGGCGGCCGGCCGCAGATCGCCCAGCAGTTCAAGCTGGCGGGGCTGCAGGCGCAGCCGTTCCTGGCCGCCGCGGCTGATTTCGAGCGGCTGGAGGGCACGGTCGATGCCGAGCTCGACGTCACGACCAGCGGCGCCAGCCAGCGGCAGCTGGTCGAGGCTCTCGGCGGCACCGGCCGCGCGATGTTCAAGGATGGCGCGATCACCGGCATCAACCTCGCCGCGATGGTGCGCAACGTCGGCAACGCGTTCCTCGACCCGAGCGCCGGCGAGGCGCGCAAGACCGATTTCGCCGAGCTCGGCGGCAGCTTTCGGATCGCGCGTGGCATCCTGAGCAATCAGGACATGATCCTGCAGGCGCCGGTGCTGCGGGTCGCCGGCTCCGGCACCGTCGATCTGCCGGCGCGCCGGCTCGACTACCGGATCGAGCCCAAGGCGGCAGCGACGCTGGAAGGGCAGGGCGGGGCTCAGGATGTCGCCGGCCTGCTGGTGCCGGTGATCATCAAGGGCCCGTGGGACCAGCTCAGCTACGCGCCCGATTTGAGCGGCGTGCTCGACGCGGCGCTCAAGGATCCGGCCAAGCTGAAGGAGCAGGCCAAGCAGCTGGGCAAGACGCCCGAGCAGGTCAGGCAGCAGCTCAAGCAGCTCGAGGACCAGGCCAAGGCGGGCGGCGCCGAGGCGGTGGTCAAGGGGCTGAGCGGCGCGCTCGGCGGCGGCCGGGAGCCCGAGCCGGCCGCCGGGCCCAAGCCGGCGGGGGCCAAGCAGCCTGGCGCAAAGCAGCCGGAGGATGCCGCGAAGGACCTGCTGAAGGGCTTGTTCGCGAAGTAGCGGCCGGCCGGCTCAGCTTCTGCCGGCGCGCGCCGCCCGGCCGGCCACCAGATCATCGATCCGGCTGCGCTCTCGCCGCTCGGCCGCGGCTTGGCGGGCGGCCTCGCGCCGCTCGCATAGGCGCTCCAGCCGCTTGTGCTCCTGCCGCTGCTCGGCGAGCCTGGCCTGCTGCAGCTGGCGCGTCCGCTCGAGGGCCGCCAGCTGGCCGGCCAGGCCGGCAGCCTGCTGCTGGCAGCCGGCGACGTAGCGCAAGAGGAACGGCATCATCGGCAGCGGCAGGTCGGCCTGCCGCAGCTCCGCCTCGGTCGCGGCCTGGAGCTGCGCAAGCCGGGCTTCCAGCTCGACCGCCTGGCGCTGCAGGCTCAAGAGTGTGCGCCGCTCGCGCTCGACCGCGAGGCCAGCCAGGCGCAGCATGGTGTCGAGCGCGGCCATGCTCAGGCGACCTCGCCGCCGAGCGCCGCCGCGAGCGTTGCGAAATCCTCGTCCAGCCCGGCCGGCTCGTCGACCTCCTGGCGCAGCACCGCTTCCAGCGCTGGCCGCAGGGCGATCGCCCGATCGAGCTCCGGATCGGTGCCAGGTCGGTAGGCGCCCAGCTGAATCAGCTCGGCCTGGTCGGCGTAGGCATGCATCAGCCGGCGCGCCGCCGCGATCGTCGGCCGCTCCGCCGGCGGATAGCAGCCGGGCGTGGTCCGCGAGATCGAGCGCAGCACGTCCACCGCCGGAAAGCGGCCGGATTCCGCGATCCGGCGGTCGAGCAGGATGTGCCCGTCCAGGATCGAGCGGACCGCGTCGGCGACCGGATCGCTCATGTCGTCGCCCTCGACCAGCACGGTGAACAGGCCGGTGATGCTGCCAGCGGCGTCGCCCGGGCCGGCGCGCTCGAGCAGCCGCGGCAGCTCGGCGAACACGCCGGGCGGATAGCCCTTGGTGGCGGGCGGCTCGCCGGCCGCGAGATAGATTTCGCGCAAGGCCATGGCGAAGCGGGTCAGGCTGTCGATCAGGCACAGCACCTGCAGGCCCTGGTCGCGGAGCGCCTCGGCGACGCTCATGGTCAGCTGGGCGGCCCGCCGGCGCAGCATGGGCGGCATGTCCGAGGTCGCGACCACGACCACGCTGCGCCCGAGGCCGGCTTCGCCCAGCCCGCCGTCGAGAAAGCCGCGCAGCTCGTGGCCGCGCTCGCCGATCAGGCCGAGCACCAGGGCATCGGCGCGGCTATTGCGGGCGAGCATCGAGAGCAGGGTCGATTTGCCGACCCCGGCGCCGGCGAAGATGCCCAGACGTTGGCCCAGGCAGCAGGGCGTGAACAGATTCAAGGCGCGCACGCCCAGGTCGAGGCGCGGTCCGAGCGGCTGGCGGCGATGGGCCGGCATGGCGCGCGCCTGCAGCGGATACCGCTCCGGCCCCGGCTCGAGCGCCGGACCGCCATCCAGCGGCCGGGCCAGGGGATCGATGATCCGGCCGAGCCAGGCCGGCGACGGTCGAACCGCGTTCTGATCCGGCGCCAGGCAGACCGGCATGCCGAGCGCGATCCCATCGACCCCATCGAACGGCAGCAGCGTGGCGCCGTCATCGTTGATCGCCACCACCTCGGCCAGCCAGCTGCGGGCATCGGCACCGGCGTCGGCCTGGCCGGCCGGGCGCCCGAAGGCGGAGCTGCCGATCACGCAGCTGTCGCCGATCGCGACCAGGCTGTTCAGGCCGCGGCAAGTCACCGACGACGCCTGGCAGCGGCTGACCCGACCCTGGACGCGGTAGGCCGGCAGCTGGCGGGCCTGGGCCGCGAAGCGCGCCAGATCCATCAGCGCGACCGGTTCGGCGCCGGGCCAACTACAACCATGACGTGTATTCTCGCGGTTGCATGGCAAGTTGCACAATTAATGGTTGCATAGATATAGAACCTATGGTTGTATAGCTCGTGGCTTGGCGCTGAGCGGTTGTAGACCGCCGAACACGACGCCAAGAAACAACGTTCGAGTTAAGACTGTCTTAAGAAAGAACATCTTAAGGTTACGCCAGCGAAGAGCGTTGGCCGCAAGGCGTGCATGAAGGAGCGAGCGATGCGTGCGTTGGTTGTGGAAGACGATCCGGTGTCGGCGAAGCTGATCGATACGGCCCTGAAGGGCGACGGCATCATCAGCGAGCTGGCGGACTGTGGCGAGGACGCGATCGACCTGGCCAAGCACTATGATTTCGACATCGTCGTGCTGGACCTGCGCCTGCCCGACATGGAGGGCTTCGAGGTGGTCCGCCGCCTGCGTGCGGCCAAGATCCGGACGCCGGTGCTGATCCTGTCCGGCATCAACGACAATGAGGACAAGGTCCGCGGCCTGACCAACGGGGCCGACGACTACCTGACCAAGCCGTTCCACAAGGGCGAGCTGATCGCGCGGATCCACGCGATCGTGCGGCGCTCCAAGGGCCACTCCGAATCCGTGATCAAGACCGGCAAGCTCCTGGTCAACCTGGACACGCGCTCGGTCGAGATCGACGGCCAGCGGCTGCACGTCACCGGCAAGGAATACAGCATCCTGGAGCTGCTCTCGCTGCGCAAGGAGACGACGCTCACCAAGGAGATGTTCCTCGACCATCTCTACGGTGGCATCGACGAGCCCGAGCTCAAGATCATCGACGTGTTCATCTGCAAGCTGCGCAAGAAGGTGGCCGCCCTGACCGGCGGCGAGCACTACATCGAGACGGTCTGGGGGCGCGGCTATGTGCTCAAGGAGCCCGACGAGCGCCGCGCCACGCCGCCAGCCGCCGAGCTGCCCCCAGCCGAGGCGGCCGTGGCCTAGGAGCGCTCGATCAACCCAGCCGGCGATGGCTGCAGGGCATCCGAGCATGGCGAGCCGCTGCCTTGCGAGCCGGTGATCGGGGCGATGATGCGGTGGACCCTGTGCGCGATCCGCATCAATGCGCCCCAAGCGGCTACGCTCAGGTCCGTAAGCGCGATCGGAAGGCCGGCGGTCTTGAGGTACATGTCCTGGGACAACGACTTCTGTGCCGGGCTCCATTGCTCCCAAAGCGCCCTTGGCGCGTTCGCTGGCAATATCCAGGGCTGCGCTCAGCCCCTGCAGCTCCCGATTGCCGTGGCGGAGCCCTGGAGCGAGCGCTGCAGGCGCAGATCAACGAGCAGCGTGCCGCTGTGCCGGATCAGGCTCAGACCATTGATCAGGCACGGCAACGTCATGCCTCTCCCTGCTGGCGCCTGATTCGCTCTTCGACTTGGAGGCAAGAGCCCGCCGGTCGTCCGGCTGCATTGGCAAATAGCCGCCGCGCTTGGATGCGTCGACGAACGAAGATCTGCGGCCATCAAGCTGGCGATCAGGCACGACAGCATAAGGGCTCTCGCGGCCGGTGCCTGGTGCGCTCCTTGGCCTGGATGGTAGAAGGCTCGCCCGACCTGCCCGATCATGCTCCGCAGCATCGGGATGCGGCAGGGTCGCAAGGGAAGCAAACTAG
>CADEGR010000166.1:0-1476 GCA_902826935.1 uncultured Alphaproteobacteria bacterium
GGAACAGCGGCAGGAACACCTCGTTCAGCGCCTCGCCCAGGACCGAGGGCTCGTCTGGCGGCCGGCCGGTGAAGGTGGAGAGATAGATCGGATCGCGGCGCATGGTCATCGCCGAGATCGTGAACACCGGGAAGCGCTCGACCGAATTGTAGTAGCCGGTGTGATCGCCATACGGCCCCTCGTCGCCGTAGTCCTGGAGGCTGACATGGCCCTCCAGCACGATCTCGGCGCTGGCCGGCACCTTGAGCGGCACCGAGATGCAATCGACCAGCTCGACCCGCTGGCCGCGCAACAGACCGGCGAACTGGTACTCAGACATGGTGTCCGGCACCGGCGTGACCGCCGCCAGGATGGTGCCGGGATCGGCGCCGATCACGGCCGCCGCCGGCAGCGGATCGGCGCGCGCTGCCTGCCAGCGCTGGTGGTGCTGGGCGCCGCCCCGATGCTTCAGCCAGCGCATCAGCGTGCTGCGCGGACCGGTCACCTGCATCCGGTAGATGCCGAGATTGAAGTTGTCGGTCCGGCCAGTGCCAGGCCCCTTGGTCACCACCAGCGGCCAGGTGATCAAAGGCGCCGGCTCGCCCGGCCAGCAGCTCTGGATCGGCAGCCGGCCGAGATCGATCTCCGCCCCGCGCAGGACCACTTCCTGGCAAGGGGCGCGGCTGGTGGTCTTCGGCCGCATCGCGAGCGCCGCCTTCAACAGCGGCACCAGCTCGACCGCCTCGCGCCAGCCGCCGGGCGGCTCCGGCTGCTTGAAGAACGCCAGGAGCTCGCCCAGCTCGCGCAGCTGGCCGGGCTCCCGGTTCATGCCCCAGGCGACCCGCTCCACGGTGCCGAACAGATTGGTCAGGACCGGCAGAGCGCTGCCTTCGACCTGCTCGAACAGCACGGCCGGGCCGCCTTCGGCCAGGAGCCGGGTATGGATCTCGGTGATCTCGAGCTTGGGCGACACCTTGGCCCGAACCCGCACCAGCCGCCCGGCCGCCTCGAGCCGGGCCATGAAGTCGCGCAAGCTCGCATAAGCCATGAAGGTCAGGCAGCCTTCCACTTGATCGAGCAGCCCATGCTCGGCACCTGATGCTCCGGCCCCCGGCCGGTCTCGGCGACCTGCACCATGGCTTCATACAGCTCGCGGATCGCGCCGGGCACCGGCGCCCGCTTCGAGGCGTCCAGCCGGCCGCGATATTGCAGCTCGAGCTGCTTGTTGTAGCCGAAGAAATCGGGCGTGCAGACCGCATCATAGGCGCGCGCCACCGCCTGGCTCTCGTCGAACAGATAGGGGAAGGGCAGCTGCCGCTCGCGCGCCAGGCGCTGCATGTTCTCGAACGAATCGTCCGGGTAGCTCACCGGATCGTTCGAGCTGATCGCGACCGCGCCGATGCCGTGGGCCTTGAGATCGCCCACGTCGCGAATGATCCGATCGAGCACGGCCTGGACATAAGGACAGTGGTTGCAGATGAACATGACCAAGAGGCC
>CADEGR010000166.1:1576-9080 GCA_902826935.1 uncultured Alphaproteobacteria bacterium
GATCAGCGCCGGCTGCTCTGGGCGCTGGTCCTGACCGGCGGCTTCATGCTGGCCGAGGTGGTGGGCGGCCTCCTGTCCGGCTCGCTCGCCTTGCTCGCCGATGCCGGCCACATGCTGGCCGACACCGGAGCGCTCGCCTTGGCGCTCGCCGCGGCCCGGGTCGGCGGCTGGCCGCAGGACGAGCGGCGCACCTACGGCTATCACCGCTTTCAGGTCCTGGCAGCCTTCGTCAACGGCCTGACCTTGCTCCTGATCGTCGGCTGGCTCGCGATCGAGGCGATCCACCGCCTGTGGCAGCCGCAGCCCGTGGTGGGCGGCCTGATGCTGCTGGTGGCGGTACTCGGCCTAGCGGTCAACCTCCTGGTCTTCGCCCTCTTGCGCGGCGCCGACCAGCACAATCTCAACATCAAGGGCGCGCTCCTGCATGTCCTGGGCGATCTGTTCGGCTCGCTCGGCGCGATCGGGGCGGCGCTGGTGATCATGGCGACCGGCTGGCTGCCGATCGACCCGCTCTTGTCCCTCCTGGTGGCGGCGCTGATCCTGCGCAGCGCCTGGCAGCTGGTGCGGCACTGCGCCCATATCCTGCTCGAGGGCGTGCCCGACTGGCTGGATGTCGAGGGCCTGCGCCGGGACCTCAAGGCCGCGGTGCCGGAGGTCCACGACATCCACCATGTCCACGCCTGGATGCTGACCAGCGAGCGGCCGCTCCTGACCCTGCATGCCCGGATCGCCGCGGCGAGCGACCAGCAGGCGGTGCTGGCGGCGATCCATCGCCAGCTCGCCCAGCGCTTCGGCATCGCCCACGCCACCGTCCAGCTCGAGGTCGAGGACTGCCACGGCACCGCCCGCCTGCCGTGTTCGCCGGCCGCATGAGCGAGCCCAGCTCGACCGCGGCGCGCTTCGCATGGGCGCTCTACGACTTCGCCAACTCGGCGTTCGCCGCGGTCATCGTGACCTTCGTGTTCGCGACCTATTTCAGCCAGGCCGTGGCGGTCGATCCGATCACCGGCACGGCGCAATGGGGCTGGGCGATGACCGTGAGCGCGGTCATCACGGCGCTGCTCAGCCCGGTCCTGGGCGCGATCGCCGATCGCGGCGGCCGGCGCAAGCCCTGGCTGTTCGGCTTCACCTGGCTGGCGGTCGCCGGCTGCCTGCTGCTCTGGCTGGCGCGACCCTACGAAGCGGGCCAGAGCTGGGTGCTGTTCACCCTGGTCGCGGTGGCGCTCGCCAATCTCGGGATCGAGGTGGCCGGCGTGTTCTACAACGCCATGCTGCCGGAGATCGCACCCAAGGCGCGGCTCGGCCGCTGGTCAGGCTGGGCCTGGGCGCTGGGCTATGCCGGCGGCATGAGCTGCCTGATCCTGGCGCTGGTCGGCTTCGTCCAGGCGGATCCACCCTGGTTCGGCCTCGACCAGCAGACCGCCGAGCATGTCCGGATCACCGGCCCCTTGGTCGGCCTGTGGCTGTTCCTGTTCAGCCTGCCGATGCTGGTCCTGACGCCGGACCGGCAAAGCGCCGGCCTGCCAGCGCGCAGCGCGGTCCGCCAAGGGCTGACCCAGCTCCGGCTGACGCTCGCCAATCTGGGCACCTATCGCCTGGTCGGCCACTTCCTGCTGGCGCGCATGCTCTATACCGACGGCCTCAACACCCTGTTCGCCTTCGGCGGCATCTACGCGGCCGGCACCTTCAACATGACCCTGCCCGAGGTCATCCAGTTCGGCATCCTCTTGAACGTGACCTCCGGCCTGGGGGCGCTGGGCTTTGCCTGGGTCGACGACCGGATCGGCGCCAAGCCGACCATCCTGATGGCGCTGGTCGGCCTGTTCGTGTGCAGTTTGGCCGCGATCCTGGCCCAGGACGTCACGAGCTTGTGGATCGCAGGCGGCCTGCTCGGCATCTTCGTCGGCCCGGCCCAGGCGGCCAGCCGCAGCCTGATGGCGCATCTGGCGCCGGCCGAGCTGCGCACCGAGATGTTCGGCCTGTACACGCTGTCCGGCAAGGCCACCGCCTTTCTCGGGCCGCTCCTGGTCGGCAGCGTCACGCTCTGGACCGGCAGCCAGCGGCTCGGCATGGCGACCATCCTGGTCTTCTTCCTGGTCGGCGGCGCGTTGCTCTGGCGCCTGCCGCTCGCCGGCCGCCCGGTCGTGGCGCCAGCGGGCGCCGCTTGAGCCGGCCTCAGCCCTTGGTCGCCCGGAGCTTGAACGCGATCCCGGTCAGCGCGCCCAGCTCGGCGAAGAACTCGGCCCGCACCCGGTCGTTCTCGACCAGGATCTCATGCGCTGCCTCGGCGATCAGATGGAAGCGGGCGTTCGGCATGCGCGCCGCCAGCTCCGCCTGGCGGGCGGTCACCACCACCCGGTCCTGGCCGGCACCGACGATCAGGACCGGCGTGGTGATTGCCTCGGCATAGCCGGGTGCGCAAAGAACCGCGATCGATTCGAAGCTCGCCTGCAGCCAGCCGGTGGTGGGTCCGCCCAGCGCCAGCGCCGGCAGCTGGCGGACATAGCCGTCGATCTCGCGGGCACGCCCGACATCGCTGGTCAGGAGCTTGAACTTCCAGGCGATCGCCTCGTAATCCGCGAGCGTGCCGAGCGCCGCCGGATCGGCTGGATCCTGATGCCAGGGCCGGTGCCGGCCGACCAGCGCCGCATAGCTCGAGCCGAGCCCGAGCCGGGCCCGCCAGCCATTCAGCCAGCGCACCGCCGGCAGATTGACCGGAATGTCGACCATCGGCGCGCTGAACGCGGCCAGGTCGAACAAGCCCGGCTGGTCATGCAGATAGCGCAAGCCGATATGGCCGCCCATCGAATGGCCGATCATCAGCTTCAGATCGCGCCGCTCCGGCAGGTCGGTCACGTTCCGCACGAAGCCGTCGAGCTCCAGCAGATAGGCCTGGTAGTCGTCGATGTGACCGCGATGCCGGTCGGGCAGGACGCGGTCGGACAGGCCCTGGCCGCGCCAGTCGAAGCTCCAGACGTCGAAGCCGTTGGCGACCAGATCGCGGCAGGTCTCCAGGTTCTTCTCGATATATTCGGTCCGCCCGCCGAGGATGCAGGCGACGCCTCGGACCGGTTCGGCGGCCCGCCAATGGGCGTAGCGCAGCCGGACCCCGTCCGGCGCGCGCCAAAAGTCCTCCTCGGTCTCGCTCAAGCCCTTGGCAGCGGCCCATTGCGCCAGCCGCGAGACGGGACCGCCATGGGCCCGATCCTGCTCGTTCATCGCTCGTGCCAACTCGCAGCCAAGGCCCCACCACGCGGCGGCCTCTGGCGTTTCACGGCCGTGGCCGGCATGCTGACCGGCCGGCGCGCCAGCCGTCCTGTACCACCATCGGGAGCCACATCACCATGCAAGCGGAAGATTTGAAGGCGCTGCAGGCGCCATTCAAGGAGCGCTATCGCAGCGAGCCCGACGCCGCCGTGATCACGCTCAAGGCCGAGGGCCAGCTGGGCGAAGGGGTCACCTGCAAGCTCGCCACCGGCAAGGCGCTGGTCGAGGCCGGGCTCCATCCGGCGACCGGCGGCAGCGGCCTCGAAGCCTGCTCCGGCGACATGCTGCTGGAGGCCCTGGTCGCCTGCGCGGGCGTCACCTTGAACGCGGTCGCGACCGCGCTCGGCATCCCGCTGCGCGGCGCCACGCTCAAGGCCGAGGGCGAGCTCGACATGCGCGGCACGCTGGGCGTCGCCAAGGATGCGCCGGTCGGCTTTCGCACGATCCGCTTGGCGATCGAGCTGGACAGCGAGGCCAGCGCCGAGCAGCGGGCGACGCTCTTGAAGCTGACCGAGCGCTATTGCGTGATCCTGCAGACCCTGCGCCAGCCGCCGCCGGTCACTGCCGCCTTCGTCGACTGACCCGCCCGGCGCTTGAGGCTGGCTGGCCGCTTGGCAATCCCGAAGTGATCGGCAGCACCGCCCATCGTTCGATCCCGTGGGATGACCGCAGGCGCGCGCTCTGCTAGAAGGGCTCGTTACGCCATTGCTCGGATCGCCTCACATGTGTCGGCTCAGCTCGCGGCTCGGGCTCGCCCTGGGGCTGCTTTGCCTGTTGCTCACGCTCGGACCGCTGGGTGCTGCTGCCCAGCCGGCGCCCGCCCCTGCGCCCGCGCTCGATCCGGCCAAGGTCCAGGGCCTGATCGGCACGCTCGAGAACGAGCAGGAGCGGGCCAAGTTCATCGACCAGCTGCGCACCCTGGTCCAGGCCTCGGACGCCGCCAAGGCCGAGGGACCGAAGAGTGTCGACGAGTTCGGCTTGAGCCTGGTCGAGGTGTTCACCGACCGGATCAACCAGCTGGGCGCCTGGGCGGTCGATTTGTCGCGGCTGATCGTCGATCTGCCCGATCTGACCGACTGGCTGGTCGAGCAGGCCAAGAATCCGTTCAATCGGTCCTATTGGCTGGAGATCATCCTCAAGATCGCGCTGGTCATAGCGGCCGCGGAGGTCGGCTATCAGCTGGTCCGCCGGCTGATCAAGCCGCGCCTGCGCCAGCTGGAGGCCGGCAGCTATCCGCAGCTGGCCGAGCGCGTGCCGGCGGTGGTCATGCAGGTCCTGCTCCGCCTGACCCCGATCATCGCCTTCGCCGTCCTGGGCTATCTGGTGCTGCCGCTGATCGCGTCGCGTCCGGCGACCGAGGTGATCGCGCGCTCCTTGATCCACGCCTCGGTCTTCTGCCTGATTCTGCTGCTGGCCGGCCGCGCCTTGCTGTCGCCGTCGGCGCCGAACCTGCGCCTGATCCAGCTCAGCGACGAGCGCGCCAACTACCTCTATTGCTGGCTGAAGCGCTTCGTCTACCTGGTCGCCTATGCCTACGTCGTGTTCCAGAACGAGCTGGTGCTGCGCATGCCGGCCGCGATCCATGGCGGCATCGTGCGGCTGCTGGGCTTCATCGTCGCCTTGATGCTGATCGTGTTCGTGCTGCAGAACCGCAAGACCGTGGCGCAGTGGCTGCGCGGCCATGACGAGCTGGAGGGCTCGACCTTCGAGCGCAGCTTCGTCATGACCCGACGCCTGATCGCCGACATCTGGCCGGTCTTCGCGATCTTCTACGTGCTCAGCACCTATTTGATCTGGGCCTTCGACATCCCGGGCGGCTTCACCTTGCTGCTGCGCGGCGCGCTCGCCACCACCATCCTTCTGGCGATCGCCCGGCCGCTCGCCTACGGGGTCAAGCGCAGCCTCGCCCATGGCATTTGGATCGGGCCGGAGCTCAGCCGCCGCTATCCGGTCCTGGAGCGCCGGGTCAACCGCTATTGCGCGCTCTTGCAGCGGATCGCGGTGACCGCGGTCTACTTCCTGATCCTGCTCGCCTTGGTCCATCTCTGGGGCATCGACCTGTTCGGCTTCATGCAGGATCTGGTCGGCGACGATGCCGCCCGCCAGCTCCGCCGGGTCGGCTTCGTGATCCTGACCACCTGGCTGATCTGGGAGGTCACCAGCCTCCTGATCGAGAACTATCTGGACGCCACCGACGAGGCCGGGGCCCGGATCGAGCGCAGCGGCCGCGCCCGCACCCTGCTGCCCTTGATGCGCACCTTCCTGCTGGTCCTGATCTCGGTCGTGGTGACCCTGACCACGCTTTCGACCCTCGGCATCGACATCACCCCGATCCTGGCCGCCGCCGGCGTGATCGGCATCGCGGTCGGCTTCGGCTCGCAAAAGCTGGTCCAGGACATCATCAACGGCCTGTTCATCCTGTTCCAGGACACGGTCGCGATTGGCGACGTGGTCGAGGTCGGCGGCCATGCCGGGCTGGTCGAGAAGATCTCGGTGCGCACCATCTCGCTGCGCGGCGGCAAGGGCGAGGTCCACACCATCCCGTTCAGCGCGGTCTCGACCATCAAGAACCTGACCAAGGACCATTCCTTCGCCACGTTCAATGTCAGCGTCGGCTACCGCGAGAACATCGATCTGGTCTGCGAGATGATCAAGCAGGTCGGCGCCGAGCTGGAAGCCGAGCCGGAATTTGGCCAATATATGCTGGCGCCGATCGAGGTCTGGGGGATCGACTCGTTCACCGACAATGCGGTGGTGGTCAGCGGCCGGATCAAGACCAAGGCGCTGAAGCAGTGGTATGTCGGCCGGGAGTTCAACCGGCGCTTGAAGCAGCGCTTCGACCAGGTGGGCATCGGCATGCCCTTGCCGCAGCAGGTGATCTTCGCCGAGGAGAGCCATCCTCCGGCCGAGACCACGGCCAAGGCGAAAGCCGCCGAGAGCGCGGCCACCAAGTCCGAAGCCCTGCGCCTGGTGGAGGCGGAGCGTGGCCGCGCGAGACGGGGGCCCGACAATGCGCGCTAGCGCGCCAGGCCGGCGCATGCCCGGCCTGAAGCAGCAGATGGTGCGCTTCTCGGCCGAGCGCAAACGCCGGATCTACGAGTTCCGCGTCCAGCGCGTCCTGGAGATCCTGGCCGACGATTCCCTCACCACCGCCGCCGCCCTCGACCTGACCTCCGAGGACGGCGTGATCTTCGAGTGCAACTTCGTCCGCGAGGTCCTGGCCGACCCCCGCATCAGCGGCCGCATCGACGCCCTCGCCAACCGCGGCATCCGGGTCGAGATCTACGACCACGTCACCGAGATGGCCGGCCAACGCTTCAGCCGCACCCAGATCGTGGTCCGCTACGACTGAGCCCTAAGCCGCCGCGTCCGCCAAGCCAGCCGCAACGGCAGCTCGACAGCGATGGGAGCAGGTCGGCCCCATCCTTGCAGAGCCGACCGTCGCTTTCTATCCCAAGGCAGTGGCGTAGCTCGGCCGCATGGATCAATGCAGAATCGGTTGCATTGGCAAAAAGGATAGCTTATATACTGGCGCAGTAGATTGGTCAGCGAATCTATTACTTTTCTCAATTTGCTGAAGATTGGAGGTGAAAAATATTGGCGCGTTATCTTTTTAAGTTTCTTAAATTTGTTGTTTTATTTCTAAAGTTCGTTGATTTCGTCCTTGATGTCTTTGGCATCGACTAGTCAATGAAGGACGACCTCTCCCGGCACGCAGAACTGCGGCCGGGAGAGGTCGACCGTCGGCATAGAGCAGCCGGCGAAAAACCAACGCGGATTTTCGAGCGCCCCCAAGACCTTCTCCTAATCAGAAATTGACCAGCATCGGCGCGACCATCAGATGCTTCCAATGAAACCGGGGGCGCGCAGGTCATGTTCAGGCGATATCACGCCGTTGTGCTGGCGGCGCTCGGCAGCTTGCTTGCTGGCTGCAGCACCACAATCGAGGAAAGGCCAGGCGGGGTGATGCATGTCGAATGCCGGGTGCCGACGCCAATGAGTGGCTGCCATCGCGCGACCCTTGCTGCTTGCCCCTATGGGATCGAGATCCTCGACCGCGATGTGACCTACATGCCGTTCGCCGTCGGCTCATACACGATCAAGTGCAAGACGACGCCGCTGGCGACGCTCAACCAGGTGATTGATGACCTGAAGAGCCAGTTAAAGTAGGCCGCCGACAGTAGGAGTGGGTCGGCCTCAACCGACCGGTGTGCTGCAGATGACGTGGCCGGCGAAC
>CADEGR010000167.1 GCA_902826935.1 uncultured Alphaproteobacteria bacterium
GCAGTCTCGCCAAAATCGGTTAACTAACCATTGGCGGTCGGACCGGGACGATCTTGGATGCGCACTGGGTTCAACAGCAGCTCTTGCCAGAATGCGTTGCTGCATTTGGCTGGGGGCAACTCAAGGCTGGGCCGAAGACGCTGCTCCAAGGCTATTGCCGGCCGGAGGGGCGGCCATCCGGGCCGCGGCAAAGCGGACCAAGCCGGTTGCTTGGGCGGTGGTGATGGCGTGAAGTGGCGCCCATCAGGTCGATGGCTCAGCGCGGGAGCGGCAGCATGGCGGATGCAAAGGTGGCGATCGTGACGGCGGGCGGCAGCGGCATGGGGGCAGGGGCGGCGCGCAAGCTGGCCGCGGACGGCTTCAAGGTCGCCGTGCTCTCGTCCTCCGGCAAAGGCGAGGCGCTGGCGCAAGAGCTGGGTGGCATCGGCGTGACCGGCTCCAATCAATCGCACGACGACCTTCAGCGCCTGGTCGACCTGACGCTTGCGGCCTGGGGCCGGATCGACGTGCTGGTCAACAGCGCGGGCCACGGGCCGCGCGCGCCGCTGCTGGACCTGACGGATGAGGACTGGCAACGCGGCATGGCGGTGTATTTCCTGAGCGTTGCCCGCCCGACCCGGCTGGTCGCGCCGGTGATGCAGCGGCAAAAGGGCGGCGTGATCATCAACATCTTGAGCTTCGCGGCGTTCGAGCCCGAGGCGGCGTTTCCGACCTCGGCGGTGTTTCGCGCCGGTCTCGCGGCCTACGCCAAGCTGTTCGCGGATCAGTACGCGGCCGACAATATCCGGATGAACAACGTCCTGCCGGGCTTCATCGACAGCCTGCCGGAGAAGGACGAGGCGCGTCGCCGCATTCCCTTGGGGCGCTATGGCAGGACCGACGAGATCGCGGCGGTGGTCGGCTTTCTGGCGTCGGTGGGTGCCGGCTACATCACCGGCCAGAACCTGCGGGTCGACGGCGGCATCACCCGCCACCTCTGAGTAGACGGCGCGGCTGGCGCTGCTCAGCCGCCAACGAAACGGCGGAAGATGGTGCCGCGGCCGGCCAGCTCCTTGCTGATCTCGGCGACCGGTCGGGGCCCCCTGGCATCGACCCTGAGCCGTTCGACCTCGATCCGATGGAGCTGGGCCCGAAGCTGCTCGGCCTCGGCCCGGATGCACTCCGCCCGGTGGCGCTCGCCGGCTAGGTCGTCGTAGGTGCGCTCGAGCTTGCGCAGCAGGCGGACCACCTCCTTGCGCCACTGCTCGAGATCGCCCAGGCGCACGCTCGCCTCGGCAGCGCCGCTGGCGGCCGCATGGACCAGGCTGCCCTTGGCAGCAGCAGCCGGCGCGATCGCCTGGGCCGCCGTGGCGTCGCCGGCCGGCAGCGGCTCGTAGGGCACGCCTTCCTGGTCGAGCTCGTCCAGCACCTCGGCGACCGCCGCCCGATCGATCACATGCCGCTCCTCGATCGCGCCCAGGACCAGGAGCCGCGAGCAGACCAGATTGATGCGGCGCGGCACGCCTTCGGTATAGTCGCAGACCATGCCGTAGGCTTGGTCCTCGAACCGGGGATCCTCCTGCCAGCCGACCTGGCGCAGGCGATGCTCGATATAGGCTTTGACCTCGCCGCGATCGAGCGGCTCGAGATGATGGCTCGCGACGACCCGCTGGCGCAGCTGCTCGAACTCGGGCTGGGCGAGCGCTTCCCGGAACTGCGGCTGGCCGACCAGCAGGATCTGCAAGAGCGCCTTGCCGTTGCGCTGCAGGTTGGACAGGACGCGCAGCTCTTCCAGCGCCTCGAGCGGCCAGTTCTGGGCCTCGTCGACGATCAGAAGCGGCCGTTTGCGGGACTGGTCCCGGGTGATCAGGAAGGTCTCGATGTGCTTTTGGAAGTCGGCCTGGGGCTGATCGCAGCAGGCCAGATCGAAGGCGCGCGCGACCATCTGCAGCACCGCCGCCGGCTCGACCCGGCCAGCGCTCAGGCGGCCGGGGATGAAGCGGCCGGCCCCCAGCTGCGCGCCCAGATAGTCGATCAGGGTGGTCTTGCCGGTGCCGACATCGCCGGTCATGACGATGAAGCCCTCGGCCTGGTGCAGGCCGTAGGTCAGGTAGGCCATCGCCCGGCGGTGGCCCTTGCTGCCGAAGAAGAAATGGTGGTTGGGACTGAGCTGAAACGGTCGGGCGGCGAGCTGATAGAAGGAGGTGTACATGGGCTCAGACCGGCTCCTGACCTGGCCGCGGCAAGGCGCCAGGGCGCGCTAGCGGCGACAGCTCGTGCACATGCTGCTGCTCGGCCGCCGCCGGCGGCGTATCCGGCGGGCGCAGCCAGACCAGGCCCGCCGCGGCCAGGGCGCATGGCAGCAGCAAGGCGATCAGTGCCGCCGTGGCACGCGCCCGCAAGCGCCGGCGCAGCGGATTGGCGGTCGCCCGCGGCAGATGCGCCAAAGCATGCTCGCGCACCGGCCGGCCGCCGCGCCAGCTCCGGCTGCGATTGAGGACCAAGGCGACATTGGGCCGCTGGCCGATCCGATCGAGCACCTCGACAATCGCCTCCTGGCGGGTTCGGCCGGCCTCGACCACGATCATCACCTGCCCCGCGATCACGCCCAGCACCGCCGCCGCCTGATCGACCAGCATGGCGGGCGCGTCGATCACGATCAGGCGGTTCGGCACCGACGCCAAGCGGCGCAGCAGCTGCACCATGTTGCGGCTGGCGAACAGCTCGGCCAGATGGTCGGCCTGCTGGCCTAGCGGCAGGAACTTGAGGCGGTCGAGCGAGGTCGCATAAAGTGCCGCCTCGATATCGCCGTCCGGATCGGTCACAAGCTCAGTCAGACCCGGGCCGGGCGGCGCGCCGAAGCGCTGGCTCAAGGTGATGCCGGACTGGCAGGCGTCGACCAGCAGCACCGAATGGCGCGGCAGCCGGCTCAGGCAGAGCGCCAGCTGGGCGGCGGTGAAGGTCTTGCCGCCGCCGGCTTCGGGGCTGGTCATCAGCACGATGCGATCGCGCCAGCCAACCCCCTCGGCGAAGGCCGCGTCGACCACGGTTTCGGCCAAGCCCTGCAGCTCGCTGGTCAGGACCGGGTTTTGCGCCGGCGGCGTCGGCCAGCCGGCCGCGGCCCAGGCAGCCCAGTCGGTCGTGACCCGATCGGGCAGCGATCCGGCCGGGCGCAACGGGCGGGTGACCATCGCGGTGCCGGTCGTGCCGCTGGCGACCAGCTGCGGCGCCGCGGGACGAGTGGCGGCTGGCTGCGGCGGCGCGCTTGGCGACGACGCGGCAGCACTCGATGGCGCGGTCTGGCCGGCGGTCTGAGCGGCTGCCTCCAGCTCCGGCACGGGCGGCTCGACCCCACCGTCGGCCGCTGGCCGGGGCACCGCCTGCAGGGTGGTCGGTCGGCCCAGCCGGGGCACGGCCCGTTCCACGATCGACAGGCGGGAGCGTCGCCGCGTCCGCCATCCCGACCCCCGCATGCTGGTCGCCATTCGCCGTCCCCTAGCCTACCAGGCGATTGCGCAAGACGTCGCCGAGCGGCAGCAGCAGGTCGCGCCACTGGGCAACCATCAAGCTGCTACACAGCCCGAGCAACCCGAGGCAGGCCAGCCCGAAGCCGACATGGGCCAGCCGCCGATGGCGGCGCTCAGCCAGCGGCGTGATGTCGGACAGGCTGCCCGCGACCGCGACATTGAGCCGCCGGCGCAGCTCGCGCGCGGTCTCGAACACGCCGCGCAGCCGGCTCTGCAGCAGCGCCGCCGCACTGCCGATCAGGCCGCCCAGCAGCAGCACGATCGCCAGCAGCAGCAAGCGCGACGGTCCGGTCGGCTGAACCGGCTGGCTGGCTGGATCGATTACCCGGAAGGGCGTCTGGCTGAGCTCCGCCTGCTGCCGCTCGATCTGCTGCTCGCGCTGCTGGCGCAGCTGCTCCAGGCTGGCCTGATGGCCGGCCTGATCCTTGGTCAGCTCAGCCAGCCGGCTCTCCACCTGGGGCACGGTCTTTTGCGCCGCCTCCAACTCGCCGAGCCGCTTCTCCTGGTCGCTGATCCGCTGCCGCAGGGTGCCGATCAGCGCCGCCTGGCGGACCAGCTGCTCCTGATTTTTCGCATAGTCGGGATTGGGCTGCGCGACGACCGGCGCCGGCTTGGGCGCGGCCGCAACGGTCTCGCTCAGCTGCGCGATCTGCGACTGCACGTCGACGACATAGGGATGGCTGTCGGCGTAGCGCACCTGCAGCTCGCCCAGGCGCTTTTGCAACGCCGCAAGCTCGGCGCTCAGATCCGGGGCCGGTGGCGCCTGCTGCGCGGCCGCCGCTGCCGGCAGAATCGACACCGGCGTCTTGGCCAGCTGCTCCTGCAGAGTCTGCTGGTCGCCCAGCGCCGTTTGCAGATCGCCCCGCAGATCGGCCAGCTCGACGCGCGCCGCCTGCAGATTCTTCAACAGGTCGGCAGCACCGGCCAGATTGGCGGCGTTGGCCTGCTTGAATTGATCGAGACGCGTGCTGGCGCCAGAGAGCGCCTGCTGTTCGCCTTTGATCTGCTGATCCAGCGCCGCGGTATCGAACGACAGCTTGAAGTGCTGATCGACATAGCTGGCCAGAAGGGCATCGAGCACGCGCGTGGCGACCTCCGGCCGCTCATCGTCATAGGCGACCACGAAGATCGGCGGCGTCGCGGCGCGCACGCTGAGCTGCGCGGCCACGGCTGCGGGCGCATCCGGCAGGCCGCCCAGGCGGCGTCCGATCTCGGCCAGGATGGCCTCGTCGACCAGGCTGTTGCGCAGCTGCGTGATCGGCTGGTCACCCACCAGACGATCGCGCAAGCTCGCCACCGGGCGCATCCCGGCGACGTCGGCGAACACCACGGCGGACGCTTGATAGCGGGTCGGCCAGGCCGCGATCAGCAGCCAGCCCAGGCAGCAGACCAGCCAGGCAACCGTGATCGACAGCCAGCGATAGCGCCAGATGCGCACGAGCGCCGCATCGAGACGCTCGATCGCCCAGGCACTAGACACCGGGCCGGCTCCCCTGCGCGCCACAGGCTACCAGCGGGTGATTGGACCGCTCCCTACGCAGCCGCAGCGCGGTCTGACCGATCACGCTATCGATCCACGGCAAGGCATCAACGCCCCACTGCTCCGCAGCCCAACGATCAATCATCGGCCCCGTTCATGACATCGACACAGCCTCACACGACGAGCGGCCAAGACCAGAAATGCCAATCGTCGATGATGAGTCACCGCGGCTGACAGCCCCGACCCAAAACCCGAACGCGCAATCTCGCCGGCGGCTGACTAACCATGTCCAGAGTACATCACGCAGGATGCGTAATGACCGACCCCACCTTGTTATTTGACCGCTCTAGCGGCGATCACCGACTTGCGAAGCGCGCAAATCTAACGAAATTCTCATGAAAGTTCTAGACCCGGCGGCGTCGATTGTGCGCAAAAGCGGTAGTTTATGCTGCTTTGACCATCCACGCGGCCCAAGGTTGCCTGTGGATCGACCTGGGTCGCCAAGGACTTAGGCACGCGTTGCCTATATGTTGGGCGGCGCGGTTCATTGTGCACTGCGGCAGAATCGCCCGCTTTGCCGGCGAGCAGCTCAGATCTCGCCGGCGCCGTTCCTGGCCAGGGCCGCGATCGGCTCGTGCAAGCCCAGCAACGGGCTGGCGAGCTGCGGCGGCCGCGCCGAGCGGTTGCCGGTACGCTGCCGGTCGAGCCGGCGGACCAGCTCGGCCAGGATCCGGCGGTACAGCTCGTCCTTCAGCACGATGTCCTCGACCCCGTCGTCGATGTTCGGATTGTCGTTGATCTCGATGACCATCAGGCCGCGGGCGGTGTCCTTGATGTCGACGCCGTAGAGCCCGTCACCGATCAGATTTGCGGCCCGGCGGCCCAGCTCGATCACATCCTGTGGCGCCGCCTCGACCGCATGAGTCTGCCAGGTGCCTTGCTCGAACTGGCCATTCGAGCCATGCTTGACGATCTGCCAGTGATCCTTGGACATGAAGTACTGGCAGACGAACAAAGGCTCGCCGGCCAGGATGCCGACCCGCCAGTCGAATCGGGTCGGCACGAACTCCTGCGCCAGGATCAGGTCGGAATCCTCGAGCAGCTTGCGCGCGACGCTCTTGAGCTCGCTCTCGTTGTTGACCCGGACCACGCCGCGCGAGAACGAGCCGTCCGGCACCTTCAGCACCATCGGGAAGCCAAGCGCCGCCGCGATGCCCTTCAGATGCTGCCGGTCGAGCACCAGCGTCTTGGGCGTCGGCACGTTGTGGGCGGCCAGCAGCTCGGCCAGATAGACCTTGTTGGTGCAGCGCAGGATCGAGCTCGGGTCGTCGAACACCGGCATGCCCTCCCGCTCGGCCTTGCGGGCGAAGCGGTAGGTGTGGTCGGCCAGCGTCGTGGTCTCACGGATCAGGAGGGCGTCGAACTCGGGCAGCCGCAGGAAGTCCTGCTTGCGGATCAGCTCGACGTCGATGCCCATCTGGGCGCCGACCTTGACGAACCGGCGGAGCGCGCCGGCACTCGACGGCGGCAGCGCCTCGTTGGGGTTGTGCAGGATGGCAAAGCTGTAGCGCGGCGGCGGCTTTTCGGTCTGGCGCCGCCAGGGCACCCGCAGATGGACCGCCAGCACATCGTTGAACCATTCCATTTCCCAGCCGCGCAGCTGCTCGGGCGAGAGCGGCTTGATCGCCGCGATCCGCCAGATCCGGTCACGGCCCGGCCGGATCGACAGGGCGAGCAAGGGGTGCCGAAAACGCTCGAACACCGCCCGGCCGAGATCGCGAAAGCGGATGTCGTCGACGATGCCGAAGGCGACCAGGAGGCGGAGCGGCTCGGCCAGAGGCTCGCGCAGCCGCTTGATCCGCTTGGCCAGGAGCGCGTCCAGATCCGGCAGCGCGTAGCGGTAGAGCGCTTTGCGGTCGAGGTCGAGGATCGTGCGCGGCGAGGGCATCACCTTGTGGCCACGCGCCTCGGCCAGCAGCGAGGCGTAGTAGCCGAGGCCCAGATATTCGCTGTCCCGGCTGAGGTTCACGATCCGCACCGCGCGGCTTTTGAAGTGGTCCGGCCGGTTGATGTAGACGCGCGGCAGGCAGACGAAGGCCTGCAGCTGCTCGGGGAACGCCGAGGGCGGCAGCTCGGTCAGAATCAGGGGCATCAGCGGCCAGCCGGACGTGGGCGAAGGACGACCGCCGCCTGCAGCTTGGATTGGCCGTAGCGCGCCATCAGCTCGAACTCGCGCGGGAGAATGGGGATGCTGACGCTATCGCTGCTGGAATCATGGGCCAAATCACCGAGATAAGGATCATGGACATAGATAAACCTATGATCGAGCCCAGATACAATAATCCAATGCGGTGCCTTGTCGCCGACGATCCGATATTGGCTGATAAGCACCAGCACCATGGCGCCGGCGGCGAATCGCTGGCTGAGCGTATCCATCTGGAACGGCCCCTGGTGGACCACGATGTCGGTGCCGCGCATCTCCTCCAGGAACGCCTCGTGGACGACCTTGATCACCTCCTTTTTCTCGGCGTGGCGGACCGATTCCAGGAAGGGCGGGCGGTTGTGGTTGACGAACAGCTCGACCTCGAAATTGCGCCGCCAGGCCGCCAGCGCCAAGCCGTGGGGGCTGCAGCCGCCATGGCCCGAGGTCATGAAGATGGTGGTGGATTCGCGCCACAGCTGGAGCTCGAGCCGGCGGTCCATCGCGATCCCGGCATCGAGGGTATGCATCGCCATCATCAAGGCGGCCGGGCCGCAGGTGAAGTCCAGCGTCTGGTGGTAATGCGGCACGCGGGTCGGGATCACCTGGCGCCGGCTGATCAGCACATGCTCCATGCGCAGCGCGTCGCTGTCGTCCTCGTAGAAGTCGGAGTAGACGCCGAAGCTGACATAGCCGACCGTGCTATAGAGCGCCTGGGCGGCATGGTTGTCGGGCCGGACCTCGAGGCGCATGATCGCCGCACCCCGGTCGAGCGCCGCCGCCTCGGCCGCCAGCAGCAGGGTCTTGCCCAGGCCCTGGCGCTGCGCCTCGGGCGCGACCGCCATGGAATACAGCCGGGCGAGCGCGGTCCGGCCATGCAGCAGCACCAGGGCGTAGCCCTGGAGGCGGCCGTCCAGCTCGGCGACCAGGCAGATCGCGGTCGCGCTCGCCAGGAAGTGCCGAAAGCTCCGGCGCGACAGGCGGTCGCTCTCGAAACAGCGTTCCTCCAGGGCCACCAGCGCCTCGAGATCGTCCTGGCGCGCCGGCCGCAATGCGGGCAGCGGCCCCGGCGGCAGCGGCTCTCTGGCGCGCTCCGCCCGTGATAACGCACTCATCCTCGGGCTCCGTTTAGGCGCTTCTACATATACGGTGCAGCCGGGCCCGATAGAAGACCGCTTGATCGACCGCCGCCGGCCGGGCACCCTCCCCGGTATGCTGAGCCTCCCGCCACCGCCGCCCACGCCGATGCAGCTTGCCCTGGCCGAAGCCGAGGCGGCCGGCCGACGCGGCGAGGTCCCGGTCGGCGCGGTCGTAGTCGATGCGGCCGGCGCGGTCCTGGCCGCGGCCGGCAACCGCACCCTTGAGCTCGCCGACCCGACCGCCCATGCCGAGCTGCTGGCGATGCGGGCCGCGGCCGCCATGCGCCGGAGCGCCCGCCTGGTCGATTGCGACCTCTATGTCACCCTCGAGCCCTGCCCGATGTGCGCCCAGGCCGCGAGCTTCGCCCGCATCCGGCGGCTCTATTATGGTGCTGCCGATGCCAAGGGCGGCGGCGTCGACCATGGGCCACGGATCTTCGCCCAGCCGACCTGCCATCATGCGCCCGAGGTCTATGGCGGGCTCGGCGAACGGGCGGCGGCAGGCTTGCTGCGCGCATTCTTTCAGGCCCGCCGGTGAAGGATGGCGGATCCTAGTGCACTGACACAATCGTAAGATTCACATATGCGGTGGGATGTGCGATAGCATCGGGATGTCCCATGATGTCTGTCCCATCGTCTCGGCCGAGGATCGGATTCGCTTGGCAGCGATCGTCGCCGATCGCAATCGCGCCCAGAAGCATGTGGCGCGGGCGCGGATCATCCT
>CADEGR010000168.1 GCA_902826935.1 uncultured Alphaproteobacteria bacterium
CGCCGGCCGAGCCAGCCCAACCTGCCAAACAGCCGGCCGAGCAGGCGCCGGCCGACCAGCAGCAAGCGAATGCGGCGCCGGCCGATGCGCCCGCCGAAGCTGGCAATGCCGCCGCCGCGGGCGGTGCCGCCGGCGGCCTGGCGGCCTTGCTCGCCAGCAGCGACATGGCCGCGGGCGAGAAGGTCGCCAAGAAGTGCAAGGCCTGTCACAGCCTCGAGAAGGACGGCAAGAACAAGATCGGGCCGCATCTGTGGGGCGTGGTCGGCCGGCCGGTCGGCTCGGTCGCGGACTTCAGCTATTCCGAAGCCATGAAGAGCCATGGCGGCAACTGGGACCTGGACACCCTGAACACCTATCTGACCAATCCCAAGGGCTACGTGCCCGGCACCAAGATGGCGTTCGCCGGGGTCAAGAAGGACGACGAGCGGGCAGCGCTGCTGCTGTATCTGCGCTCGCTTTCGGACAATCCGGTGCCGCTGCCGGGGCAGGGCTGAGGCGCGGCAAGGAGAGGCGGGTCAGGGCGGATGCCAGCGGAGCTGGCTGGATTTCTGGCCTTCGCCCACCGCCTGGCGGATGCCGCGGCCGAGGTGATCCGGCCCTATTTCCGCAGCCGGATCGCGGTCGATCACAAGGCGGATGCCAGCCCGGTCACGATCGCCGATCGCGCCGCCGAGCAGGCGATGCGGCAGCTGATCCTGACCACCTATCCCGACCACGGCATCGAGGGCGAGGAGTTCGGGCGGGATCGGGTCGAGGCCGAGTTCGTGTGGTGCCTGGATCCGATCGACGGCACCAAGTCCTTCATCACCGGCCGGCCGCTGTTCGGGACCCTGATCAGCCTGCTGCACCACGGCCGGCCGATCCTCGGCATCATCGATCAGTGCATCCTAAAGGAGCGCTGGGTCGGCGCCATGGGCCGCACCAGCACCTGGAACGGCCAGCCGATCAAGGTCCGGCCCTGCCTGGAGCTGGCGCAGGCGGTGCTCTACGCGACCAGCCCCGGCATGTTCAAGACCGCGGCGGAGCGCTCGGCCTTCGGCCGGGTCGAGGCGGCGGTCCACCTGCCGATGTATGGTGGCGACTGCTACGCTTACGGCCTGCTCGCCATGGGTTTTGCCGATCTGGTGATCGAGGCCAGCCTGGACAGCCACGACTTCATGGCGCTGGTGCCGGTGATCGAGGGGGCGGGCGGCCTCATGACCGATTGGCAGGGTCGGGCGCTGACCACCAGCTCGGTCGGTCAGGTCGTGGCCGCGGGCGATCCGGCGCTGCATGGCCAAGCCCTGGCGCTTCTGGCCGGCTGAGCCCCGCAGAAGCTGCGCCAACGACCTAGGCCCGGCTGCTGCTGGCCGCTATATAGTAGCGCCATGGCAAAACATCCGTGCAGCAGGGACAGGAGCACCATGAACGAACGCCTCGGCCGGGCCGGCATGCTGGTAGTCCTGACCATGCTCGCACCTTGGCTTGCCGCTGGCGCCGGTGCCCAGGAGCCCAAGCCCGCCCATGGCATCGCCATGCATGGCGATCTCAAATACGGCCCCGATTTCGCCCATTTCGACTATGCCGATCCAGCCGCCAAGAAAGGCGGCGTCGCGACCTTCGAGGCGATCGGCAGCTTCGACAGCTTCAATCCCTTCATCATCAAGGGCGAGGCCGCGGCTGGTGTGGGCCTGCTGTACGAGACCCTGACCGCGCAATCCGGCGACGAGCCGTTCTCGGAATACGGTCTGCTGGCGGAATCCATCGAGATGCCGGCCGATCGCTCCTGGGTCGCGTTCACGCTACGCAAGGAGGCGCGCTGGCATGACGGCCAGCCGGTCACGGTCGACGACGTGATCTGGAGCCTCGAGACCCTCAAGAGCAAGGGCACGCCATTCTATCGGTTCTATTACCAGAACGTGCTCCGCGCCGAGCCGGCCGGCGAGCGGCGGGTCAAGATGGTGTTCGATGGCACCACCAACCGCGAGCTGCCGCTGATCATTGGCCAGCTGCCGGTGCTGCCCAAGCATTACTTCGCCAGCCGCGACTTCGAGAAGACCACGCTCGAGCCACCCCTCGGCAGCGGCCCCTATCGAATCAAGTCGTTCGATCCGGGCCGCAGCGTGGTCTATGAGCGCGTGCCCGACTATTGGGGCGCCAGCATCCCGGTCAATCTGGGCCGCAACAATTTCGACCAGATCCGCTACGAATATTTCCGCGACAGCAATGTCTCGCTGGAGGCGTTCAAGGCCGGCGCCTATGACCTGCGGGTCGAGAACACCTCCAAGCTGTGGGCGACCGCCTATACCGGTCCGGCCTTCGAGGCCGGCTGGATCAAGAAGGAGGAGATCACCCGCGAGGGCGGCACGGGCATGCAGGGCTTCGCCTTCAACCTGCGCCGGCCGAAGTTCCAGGACGCCAAGGTCCGCCAGGCGCTGGCCTACGCCTTCGACTTCGAATGGACCAACAAGACCCTGTTCTATGGCCTCTATGCCCGGACCAAGAGCTACTTCTCCAACTCCGATCTGGCCTCGAGCGGCCTGCCGAGCGAGGCGGAGTTGGCCTTGCTCGAGCCCCATCGCGCGCAGCTGCCGCCGGAGGTCTTCACCCAGACCTACCAGCCGCCCGCGACCGATGGCTCCGGCAACAATCGCGACAATCTGCGGGCCGCGTTGCAGCTCCTGCGCGAGGCCGGCTATGCGGTCCAGAACGGCAAGCTGCAGAACGCCGAGGGCCAGAATCTCGACTTCGAGATCCTGGTCAGCAACCCGGCCTTCGAGCGGATCGTGGGGCCGTTCGCCAAGAACCTCGAGCGGCTCGGCATCAAGGCCAGCATCCGCACCGTCGATCCGGCCCAGTACCAGAATCGGATGAGCGAGTTCGACTATGACATGACGGTCGAGACCTGGGGCCAGAGCATGTCGCCCGGCAACGAGCAGCGGGACTTCTGGGGCAGCGAGGCGGCCGACCGGCCGGGCAGCCGCAACACGCTGGGCATCAAGGATCCGGTGATCGACGATCTGGTCGACCAGATCATCCAGGCCAAGAGCCGGGACGATCTGGTGACCGCCTGCCAAGCCCTCGACCGGGTCCTGCTCTGGGGTCACTACGTGATCCCCAACTGGCATAGCCGCAGCACGCGGATCGCCTATTGGGACAAGTTCCAGCGGCCCAAGACCGACCCGATCTACGGCGTCGATCTGTACGCCTGGTGGATCGACGAGGCCCGGGTGGCCGAGATCGCGGCCCGGCAGCGGGCGACCGGCGGCGCCAAGGCGACCCAGTAGCCAACGGCGGCGCCGATGCTCGCCTACGCCATCCGCCGCGTCCTGTTCATGATCCCGACCTTGTTCGGGATCATGGTCTTGAACTTCGTGGTCATCAATCTGGCGCCGGGCGGGCCGATCGATCAGCTGCTCTCGCAGCTGTCCGGCCAGGGGGTCGGGGTGACCGCGCGGCTGACCGGCGAGGGCGGTGGCGAAACGCAGGCGGCCAAGCCGGCGCCCGGCGGCAACCAAAGCTCCAGCCTCTATCGCGGCGCCCAGGGCCTCGATCCGGAGTTCATTGCCGAGCTCGAGCGCATGTACGGCTTCGACCGGCCGCTGCATGAGCGCTTCTTCAAGATGATGGGCGACTATCTGCGCTTCGATTTCGGCACCAGCTATTTCCGCGACGAGACGGTGATCAACCTGGTTCTGGAGAAGATGCCGGTCTCGATCTCGCTCGGCATCTGGACCACGCTCCTGACCTACCTGATCTCGATCCCGCTCGGCATCAGGAAGGCGGTCAAGGACGGCAGCCGGTTCGACATCTGGACCAGTGCCGTGATCATCGTCGGCAACGCCATCCCCGCCTTCCTGTTCGCGATCCTCCTGGTGGTCCTGTTCGCCGGCGGCAGCTTCCTCGACTGGTTCCCCTTGCGCGGCCTGGTCTCCGACAACTGGCAGGAGCTCAGCTGGCCGGCCCGCATCCTCGACTATTTCTGGCACCTGACCCTGCCGCTCTTGGCCTTGATGATCGGCGCCTTCGCCGGGCTGACCATGCTGACCAAGAACTCCTTCCTGGAGGAGATCAACAAGCAATATGTCCTGACCGCGCGCGCCAAGGGCTTGAGCGAGCGCGGCGTCCTCTATGGCCATGTGTTCAGGAACGCCATGCTGATCATCATCGCGGGCTTCCCGGGCGCCTTCGTCGGCATCCTGTTCACCGGCGCCTTGATGATCGAGATCATCTTCTCCCTGGACGGCCTGGGCCTGCTCGGC
Organism: uncultured Alphaproteobacteria bacterium; assembly: GCA_902826935.1. GTDB lineage: Bacteria > Pseudomonadota > Alphaproteobacteria > Geminicoccales > Geminicoccaceae > CADEGR01. The sequence continues at coordinate 4,242 of CADEGR010000168.1, forward strand.
TTCGAGGCCGCCTTGAAGCGCGACTATCCGATCATGTTCGCGTCCTTGTACATGTTCAGCCTGCTCGGCCTGGTCATGCAGCTGATCTCGGATCTGACCTACATGCTGGTCGATCCGCGGATCGACTTCGAGACCCGGGCGGTCTGATGGCGACGCTGGCCGAGCCGCGGCTGAAGAAGCGCGCCTGGCTGATCGGCGTGCCGCTCCGCTTGGGTCCGGTCAACCAACGCCGGCTGGCGAACTTCAAGGCCAACCGGCGTGGCTATGTCTCGCTGATCCTGTTCCTAGTCCTGTTCGGCCTGACCTTGCTCGCCGAGCTGATCGCGAACGACAAGCCGCTCTTGATCCGCTACGACGGCGCCTTCTACACGCCCTTTCTGGTGACCTATCCCGAGACCACCTTCGGCGGCGACTTTCCGACCGAGGCGGACTACCGCGACCCCTACATCACGGATCTGATCAACCAATCGGGCTGGATCGTCTGGCCGCCGATTCCTTATAGCTACGACACCATCGCCTATGACCTGACCGGGCCAGCACCGTCCCCGCCCGATGCCAACCACTGGCTCGGCACCGACGATCAGGCGCGCGACGTGCTGGCGCGGGTGATCTACGGCTTTCGGCTCTCGGTCCTGTTCGGCCTGGTCCTGACCGTCTTGAGCTCGGCGATCGGCGTCCTGGCGGGCGCCGTCCAGGGCTTCTACGGCGGCTGGACCGACCTCCTGTTCCAGCGCTTCATCGAGATCTGGACCTCGATGCCGACGCTCTATCTGCTGATCATCCTGGCGAGCGTGATCATCCCCGGCTTTTGGACCTTGCTGATCCTGCTCCTCCTGTTCGCCTGGGTCTCCCTGGTCGGCGTGGTGCGGGCCGAGTTCCTGCGCGCCCGCAACCTCGATTTCGTGCGTGCGGCGCGCGCGCTCGGCGTGGGCGATCTGACCATCATGGTTCGGCACATCCTGCCCAACGCCATGGTCTCGACGCTGACCTTCATGCCGTTCATCCTGATCGGTGCGATCACCAGCCTGACCTCGCTCGACTTCCTGGGCTTCGGCCTGCCGCCGGGCTCGCCGTCGCTGGGCGAGCTGCTGGCCCAGGGCAAGAACAATCTGCAAGCACCCTGGCTCGGCATCACCGGCTTTCTGATCATGGCGATCATGCTCTCGCTCCTGGTGTTCATCGGCGAGGCAACCCGCGACGCCTTCGATCCGCGCAAGACCTTCGGCTGAGGAACGCTGCCCCATGAGCCTGCTCGAGGTCGAGGATCTGTCGGTCACCTTCAAGGTCGAGGATGGCGAGCTGGCGGCCGTGCGCCAGGTCGGCTTCACCATCGACAAGGGCGAGACCCTGGCCCTGGTCGGCGAGAGCGGCTCGGGCAAGTCGGTGACCGCGCTCTCGATCCTGCAGCTCTTGCCCTACCCGAAGGCGCGCCATCCCTCCGGCAGCATCCGGCTGGACGGCCAGGAGCTCCTGGGCGCGCCCGAGCCCGTCCTGCGCCAGGTGCGCGGCGGCCGGGTCGGCATGATCTTCCAGGAGCCGATGACCTCGCTCAACCCGCTGCACAGCATCGACAAGCAGATCGGCGAGACGCTGGGCCTGCATCGCGGCCTCGGCAAGGCGGCCGCACGGGCGCGCACGCTGGAGCTGCTGCATCTGGTCCAGCTGCGCGATGCCGAGAGCCGGCTGGATGCCTATCCCCATCAGCTCTCGGGCGGCCAGCGCCAGCGGGTCATGATCGCGATGGCGCTCGCCAACGAGCCCGACCTGCTGATCGCCGACGAGCCGACCACCGCCCTCGACGTCACCATCCAGGCGCAGATCCTGCAGCTCCTGAAGGATCTGCAGGCGCGGCTCGGCATGGCGATGCTCCTGATCACCCACGACCTCACGATCGTGCGCAAGGTGGCCGATCGGGTCTGCGTCATGACCAAGGGCGAGATCGTCGAGGTCGGCCCGGTCGAGCAGATCTTCACCGCAGCCCAGCATCCCTATACCCGCCATCTGCTGGCGGCCGAGCCCAAGGGCCAGCCGCCCGGCTCCGATGACAGCGCCCCGGTGGTCATGGCCAGCCGCGATCTCAAGGTCCACTTTCCGATCCAGCGCGGCCTGCTCAAGCGCAAGGTCGGCGTGGTCAAGGCCGTGGATGGCGTCGACCTCGAGATCCGCCGGGGCCAGACCGTCGGCGTGGTCGGCGAGAGCGGCTCGGGCAAGACCACGCTCGGCCTCGCGTTGCTGCGTCTCCTGCGCAGCGAGGGCGCGATCCGCTTTCGCGCCCAGGACATTCAGGGCTGGCCCGCCAAGCAGCTGCGGCCCTTGCGGCGCGACATGCAGATCGTGTTCCAGGATCCCTATGGCAGCCTGTCGCCGCGCATGTCGGTCGGGCAGATCGTCGAGGAGGGCCTGAGCCTGCACAAGATCGGCGCCGATCGCGCCGAGCGCCGCCGGCTGGTCGCCAAGGTGCTCGACGAGGTCGGGCTCGATCCCGACAGCCAGGACCGCTACCCGCACGAGTTCTCCGGCGGCCAGCGCCAGCGCATCAGCATCGCCCGGGCGCTCGTGCTGGAGCCCTCCTTCCTGGTCCTGGATGAGCCCACCTCGGCGCTCGACATGTCGGTCCAGGCGCAGATCGTCGATCTGCTGCGCGACCTGCAGGCGCGCCGCGGCCTCGCCTATCTGTTCATCAGCCACGATCTGCGCGTCGTCCGGGCGCTGAGCAACCACGTGCTGGTGATGCGCAACGGCCAGGTGGTGGAGCAAGGCCCGGCAGCCCGCATCTTCGAGCAGCCGAGCGATCCCTATACCCGTGCCCTGATGGCGGCCGCCTTCGAGATCAAGGCGGTCGAGGGGGCGGTGGTCGCGAGCTGAGCCACCGGCCGTCCGGCCGCCCGTCACCCCCAGCGACCTCTCCACCAGCCTATAGGACCAGGCGGCCCTCGCCGCTCTGGCGCCAGCGCGCTTGCCGCGTCGAATTTGTGCGTTGCATCAGACGCTTGATGCCGCTGGAGGACGCGTTGAGATCGCCTCCAGCCAAGCTCCAGCGGCGCGTTTCGGCCAGGCAAGGCGCCGATTCGGACATCGGTTTGGCTTGAGCTCAGGGCGTGCCGCTAGGCACGGCGCCGGGTCGGCGCAGCCTGCGTCTCTGGGTTGGCTGAGTGGCTGCGCGCCCGCGTGGGGTGCTTCCGGGCGGCCTCAGTCGGGCCGCCAGGCCTCGTAGTCGCCGGTCGCCCGGGCGCGGCGGCCGCCGCGCTGCACGGCGCCGGGCGGCAGATAGGCCTGGGTCGTGCCGGTCAGGTTGGGCAAGGGCTCGCGCTCGAAGCGGGGTGCCGGCAGCGGCTGCTCGGTTGGCGGCGCGGCAAGGCGGCCATGCAGCCAGCCGACCCAGCCAGGTGGCACCCGGGTCGGCTCGGCCTCGCCGCTATAGACCACCCAGCGCTGCTCGCGCCGGCCGGGCCGGGCGCGGCGTGACCGGTAATAGCGATTGCCGTAGTCGTCCTCGCCGACCAGCTCGCCGCGCAGCCAGGTCGTCAGCAGCGTGAAGAAGCTGTTCCCGTTCGGCCCGCCCACCTGATCCCCCGCCCATAATCCGCCAGCGCCGCCTCGGCTTTGGCTGGCCGCACTATGGGCGGGAAGGGGCCGGCGGTCCAGTGCCGCGAGTCGCCGCGCCGCCTTGTGGATAACTGCCCTGTAGGTTGCCTTAATGTTCTAATCCAGCAGCTCCATGTGCTGGAGCTGGAGCTCAAGATGGATCTCCAGCGGGACGTGACGCGAAGGGGCGGCATCTCCAGCTCCATCAAGGTTGGGCTCCAGGCTCGGGGGGCAATCGCCAGGGAATCCGCGGGATTTCCGGGCGAGCTGTGGCAAATCCGACGCTGCGCTGCAAAAAGCGCCTGGCTCCTACCATATATGGTGTGTGTTGCGGCGCGGACTGAATATATGTATGATGTGTTCGTTGGTTAGTGAGGCCGCGCTGGCCTTCGCGAGCTGGTCATCAGGGCTGGCAGGAACGTGGCTCGCAGCCGCTAAACGATTGAAAATCCAGGGCTGCATTGTGCTTTAGGAGTGGCGCCGGCATGGCGCGGAGCGGGCCGGTTTGCCCGCGTTGTCTTGTTAAGAAATCGTTGCCGTGGCCGACGGATCGGCATAGAAAACAGTTGAGCTTAGTGAGATTGAGTACAACTGTGCTGATTCGACTGGATCCACGGCGCCTCGCCACCGACGTCCCGCCCGCGGCGGGACGGCAACTTGTGCCGTAGTGGAGTCTGGTTGATGAAGATCGAGCGCGCCTTTACCGTCGCCGGCCAATCGCCCTATGCGGGCATCGAGTTCCGCACCGCCACGAGCGAGATCCGCAATCCGGATGGCTCGGCGGTGTTCCGGCTGGACGACATCGAGGTGCCGAGCGCCTGGTCGCAGGTCGCGGTCGATGTCCTGGCCCAGAAATATTTCCGCAAGGCCGGCCTGCCGGCGGCGCTCGCCCCGGTCGAGGACAAGGGCGTGCCGGCCTGGCTGCAGCGCCGCCGGGCCGATAGCGCTGCCTTGGCCAAGCTGCCGGCCGAGCAGCGCCAGGGCGGCGAGCGCTCCGCCAAGCAGGTGTTCGACCGGCTGGCCGGCACCTGGACCTACTGGGGCTGGAAGGGCGGCTATTTCGACAGCGAGGACGACGCCCAGGCGTTCTACGACGAGCTGCGCTACATGCTCGCCACCCAGCGCGCCGCACCCAACTCGCCGCAGTGGTTCAACACCGGCCTGCATTGGGCCTATGGCATCGACGGCCCGGCCCAGGGCCA
>CADEGR010000169.1 GCA_902826935.1 uncultured Alphaproteobacteria bacterium
CACGCCGGTCGGCCGATAGGTCGTCTCGACCCGGCCACCGAACTCATGGGCGATGTTGAACTGGATCAGCTGCGCGCCGAAGCCGTTCCGTTCCGGCGCGGCCGCAACCGGCGGTCCGCCTGATTCCGACCAGGTGAGCAGCAGCTGCCGACGCTCGGGCGCCTGCTCGATGGTCCAGCTGACGTCGACCTGACCTTGCGCGCTCGACAGCGCACCATACTTGGCGGCGTTGGTCGCAAGCTCGTGCAGGACCAGGCTGAGGGTCAAGGCCGGCTTGGGCGTGATCAGGATTTCCGGCCCGCTGGTCATGACCGCATCCAGCCGGCTCCGGCTGTAAGGCGCCAGCTGCTTCTCGACCAGCTGAGCCAGGCTGGAGGGCTGCCAGCGATTGCTCGACAGCAGCGTGTGGGTGCTGGCGAGCGCCTGGATGCGCCCGGCGAAGGCCTCGCTGAAATAGTCGAGGCTGGGGCTGTGCTTCAAGGTTTGGCCGGCAATCGAGTTGACGATTGCCAGGGTATTGCGGACCCTGTGATTCAGCTCCTCCAGCAGCATCTGCTGGGTCTGCTCGACATGCTTGCGCTCCGTGATGTCGGCGCAGACCCCATAGAGCCGATCGCCGCGCTCGTCGGTCTTGTAGAGGGCTCGACACATCAGCCAGCGGATCTGGCCATCCGGCGTCTGGATGCGGCATTCGAAGGCGTAGCCTTCCCGCCGAGCGACGTGCTCATCCATCAGGGCCTTGATGCCCGCCCGGTCGTCCTCGTGCACGAGCTGCAGGAATTGCCCGGTGGACATCGCCCCGGAGCTGCCTGCCGTGCCGCCTAGGATGGTGACCAGCTGTTCCGATACAAAGGCCTCGTCCGCCCCGATCCGCCACTCCCAGACACCCATCTGCCCGGCCTGCAGGGCGAGCTCGGCGCGTTCCAGATTCTGCTGGGCCGTGATCTCGGCCTCGCGATGGGCCGTGACGTCGATCACCAGCACATAGAAGCCCTGGACGACGCCATCCGGGTCGCGCTGGGGCAGATAGGACACATCGTAGATGGTGCGCTTGCCGCCCGGCGGCTGGTGGGGCAGATCGAAACGCTGCGCCTCGCCGGCCAACGTCGCCTGGAGCAGAGGGGCGACCTTGGCGTAGGTGTCGGCACCCTGGAGCTCCTTGACGGTCATGCCAAGAATGCTTTCGGTCGAGCGCGCGAACCGCTTGGTATAGGCGGCATTGACATACTGGTAGCGCTCGTCGCGATCGACGTAGGCGATCTGGACCGGCAAGGCATCGGTCAGGAGGTGCAGCTGGCGATTTGCCTCGCGCAGATCGGCGACCGCGAGCCGCCGCTCGATCTCACCGATCACCATCGCCGCCAGATCACCCAGCAATGCCAGATCGCGCTCCGGCCACTGGCGTGGCACATGATCGATCACGCAAAAGCTGCCGATCACGTGCCCCTCGGCCGTGATCAGCGGCATGCCGACATAGGCCACCACGTTCAATTCGCCGCTGCCGATGCCGAGCAAGCGCGGCTCGCTGGTCAGGTCACCGACAATCAGCGGTGCCCGCGTCACCACGACATGCGCGGACAGCGAACCGCTTAGCGATGCGCCGCGCGAGCTGGCCCAGGGCTCCGGCAAGCCGACGGCGCTCTTGAAAAACTGCCGTTGCTCGTCGACCAGGCTGATCAGGGCGATGGGCGCCTGCAGGAGCCGCGCTGCCAGGCGCGTGAACCGATCGAAGGCCTCCTCCGGCGGCGTGTCGAGCAGCCCGATCTGCCGCAGCGCGCGCAGGCGGCGACGATCCTGCACGGCAGCCAGCGCCTCACCATCCATCAGCGATCCACCTTAGCCAATTCGGACGACACTTGCGACCCGCCAAGCCGGGCCGGCAAGCCGTCACGCCTCCGCAGCCAATTCGCCAAGGCGAAGCCGACCAGCAGCCAGAACCCGCCAACCAGGAGCCCCGCCAGCACGTCGCTAACAAAATGCGCCCCGATAAAGATCCGGCTGAATCCGACCAGCAGGATCAGGAGGGTGGTCCAAAAGACAATCTCGAACTGCGGCCGGCTGCCTGGCAGCTGCTCGCGCGCGATCGCATAGGCAAGGAAGCCATACACGGCTGCCGCTCCTGTCGTATGACCGCTGGGGAACGACGCCGTCAAGGCTTCGAGGCCGGCCTGCAGCTCCGGTCGTGGCCGCGCGATCACATATTTGCCGAGGTAGGTGGTCGCTTGCGAGCCCAAAAAGGTCAACCACAGGGGTATGATGGCGCTCGACCGCCGATAGGTCCAGAACAGCGCCGATCCGACCGCCGCCACCGCGCCCAAGGCAGCGCTGGTGCCCAGATCCGTGATCCAATTGAAAGCCGCCATCATGCCTGGGCTGCGCCATGGCTGCAGCGCCTCGGTCACGGCATGGTCGACCAGGACAATGGAATCGTTCTCGACCACATCCTCCACCAGGCCACCCAGCAAGGCTGCGAGGTAGGCAGCCGCGAGCATCAGCAGCGTCAGCGACAGGCCGACCGGGCTATGCGGGTCGAACCGCTTGGCGACTCGCCGATAGGCATTCGGGTAGCGGGCCTTGGCGCGCAGCCGGAGCTCATGCTCGGCTAGCCAGCGGCGCGGCCCGGTCAGGTGCGGCGGCAGCCGGCGCAATCCGGCAAACAGCAGGCGGACCAGCCGCCACCCCAGCCAATGCATCGCCAGCACTCCGATCAGCGCCGCCAGCACCGCGAGCACCACGTCGTTCGCCGAATTCACTCAAGGACCTCCCAATGACCGCTCGCAGATAACGATCGAGCCGTCGCTCCGCTCCACCATTGCCAGATTGTGGAACTTCCGACCAAGCTGCGCGTTGTTGAACCCGAGTTACTCATCGCTTTGAACGTAGGAGGCCAACTTGACAAACCGATCCCGCAACGCGCGCCGCACGTCCTGGGTGCTGGTGGCCGGCATGCTCACGGCCATGTCGCTGCTCAGCGCCTGCAACACGATGTCCGGCTTGGGCAAGGACGTCGAAGCTGCCGGCGATGCCGTGTCCGATACCGCTGACGACGCCAAGAACTAGTCACGGCAGCCGGCGACCTGGGAGCTTGCACCTGTGTCGCCGGCGCTCGTCAAACTCCGACCGGATTGGATAGATGGATCTTCTGCGCATCATTTTCGCCATTATTTTGCCACCTCTCGGGGTTTTTCTGCAGGTCGGCATCGGCGTGCAGTTCTGGATCAATATACTTTTGACACTGCTTGGCTACATTCCTGGGATCATCCACGCGATCTATATCATCGCGCGGCGGTGATCCTGAACGGCGACGACATGAGCGGCGGCGTCTTGAGGCGTTAGGCTCAACGCGATGCCGGCGGGTCGATGCCCGCCAGAGCCGTCACCCAGTTTCCTTTGAATGCGACGCCAGCCATGCCTTGGGCATGCACGCTCCGGCTTGCGGTTGCGCTCGCGGGCTGCGTCTCAGCCACTGGTTCTCGATAGGGAACCTTTGGCGTGGGCCAGCGTTTTGGCTGGTGATCTTTAGCAACGAGGATAGAGCTGATGCGACGTGCGGTTATTGGTGCTGCGATGCTGTTGGCGCTTGGCGCGGTCACTGGCTGCGAGGCCGAAGGTCCCGCGGAGGAGGCCGGCGAAGCGATTGACAACACCGCCGATGATGCTGGCGACGCTATGGAGGACCTCGGCGACAAGGCCCAGGACGCAACGGAGTAACCAGCTGATGCTGCGGATCGGCACACTCTTGGTCAGCACATGCGTCGTTCTTGGCTTGGCAGCCTGCGGCGCTGATACCGAACAGCGGGCGGCGACCGGTGGCTTGGGCGGCGCTGCCGCAGGCGCCGTGGTGGGCGGTCCCGTGGGCGCCGTGGTCGGCGGCGCGGTCGGTGCTGGCGCAGGCGCTGCCCAAGACGAAGGCGTCGACCAGAAGATGAAAGAGCGCATGGAGTAGAGTTCCGGCAACCAGTGCACCAGGCACTGCAATCGTCAACAGGACAGGAGACGACGGATGAACTGGGATCAGGTCCAAGGCAACTGGAAGCAATTTCAGGGCAAGGTCCAGCAGCAGTGGGGCAAGCTCACCAACGACGACCTCGATGTGGTTTCCGGCAAGCGGCAGGAGCTGATTGGCCGGATCCAGGAGCGCTACGGCATCGCCCGCGAGGAAGCCGAGCGTCAGGTCGACAGTTGGGAGCGCGACACCATCTGACGGATCGGCCAGCCGGCGCCAAGCTGCGGCGCCGGCTGCTCGGCGATTTATCTTGATCATCATAAATGACGAGGATTGACGACGATGGCCCGAGCCACCACCCCCGACCTCGCGGATGACCTCGCGAAGCTGAAAGAGGATATCACGCGCCTGCGCGACGATCTTGCCAGCGTCAGCGAGCATGTGGCCGGTCTTGGCCGCAGCTCCTACGGCCAGGCCAAGACCGCCGGCATCGACAAGATCGACGAGCTGCGGCAAGAGCTGGAGCGGACCTATGAGCGCCTGCGCGCCCAAGGCGAGGCGTCGGTTGCGGACGTCGAGCGCCAGGTGCAAGAGCGCCCTTTGCTGAGCCTGCTGGCAGCGTTCGGCATCGGCATGCTGGCGACCCGCCTGCTCGCCCGCCGCTGACCGGCACCGCCCGGAGTTCAGCCATGGTGATCGGGAGTGACGCCTTGGCGCGCATTGGCATGCGTGTCGGGATGCTGCTGTTGGCGGCCGCGCTGGGTGTCGCCGCCCTCGCTTTTCTCGTAGCGGCGCTCTATCTCGCATGGGCCAGCGTGCTGGCGCCGATGGCAGCCGCCCTGGTGACGGGCCTGTCGCTCCTTCTGCTCGCAGCTGCAGCCGCCTTTTCGACCGGACCGAGGCGGGTCAGCAGGCCCGCAGCAGCGCCGCCCACGCAGGTCAGCCTGCTCGCCCAGCTGGTGCCGCTGGCTGAGCTGGTGATGCGACGACGGCCATTTGCCTCCCTCGGCATCGCGCTTGCAGTGGGTGCTGTCTCCGAGCTGCTGCAGCAGCCCGCGCCGCGCAAGCCGCGCTAGCGCGCCGCGGCGGCGGATGCTGCCAACGGTATTTTAGGATCGAAACCTTCATGACGTCGGCCGCTCTGATCATCAATCCGCTGAGCCGACAAGGTGACGGCGACCTAGCCCCGGCGCTGGCGGTGCTTGAAGCCCGCGGCATGCCGGTGACCGTGGTCGAAATCGATGCCGATGATCGCTGGTCGCGGCGATTGACCGAGCTGGCCGATGGGATCGACCGGGTCATCGTCGGCGGCGGCGATGGCACGTTGAACGGGGCCCTGCCCAAGCTCCTTGAGCTTGGGCTGCCCTTCGGCATCCTGCCGCTCGGAACTGCCAATGATCTGGCGCGCACTTTGGGCCTGCCCAGCCAGATCGACCTCGCGGCCGGTGTGATCGCCGATGGTCATACCCAAAGCATTGATCTGGGCAAGGTCAACGGCCACCACTTCTTGAACGTCGCCAGCATCGGCATCAGCGTCGAGGTGGCAGCACTCCTGGATCGCGACCTCAAGGCGCGCTACGGGGTTCTCAGCTATCCCATCAGCCTGTGGCGCGCGGTTGCGAAACGGCGCGCGTTCCGCGTCCGGATCGCCTGCGACAGCCAGCACTGGCAGGGCCGCGCAATCCAGCTCTCGATCGGCAATGGTCGTTCCTATGGTGGCGGCATGGCGATCGCGGAAGATGCCGAGATCAACGATGGCCAGCTTGATCTGGTGATCATGGAGCCACAGCCGGTCTGGCGCATGCTGCTGAGCCTGCCGGCGTTTCGGCGCGGCCAGCATGCCCGGATCGGTGAGGTCCATCATTGGCGCGGTAAGCGGATCGAGCTATGGACGCGCCAGCCTTTGCCGATGAACACCGACGGCGAGGTGACCACCGAAACGCCGGCGCGGATCGAGATCATGCCCAAGGCCCTGCAGGTGTTCGTGCCGAAGGCGGGCGACGTTGCCAATGCTGCGTGACGATCGCCAGGCCGCGTTGAACGAGGTGATCGAGGCCTGCCTGTGGGCGGCCGAGCGCCATGCCGACGCCGCTGCCCTGCTGCCACCCGACGAGCCGCTGGCTCGCCAATTGCTTCTGCTGGCCACCCGGCGGCGTGCCCATGCGGACGAGCTTGGCCGGCAATTGCAGGCACTGGGCGATCTGCCGGGCGAGCCAACGCCGGAGCTGACCACGTTGCAGGAGATCGTGCAGCGGGTCCGGTCGGCATTGACGGGCGATCCGGCCGCGGCGATCCGCGCGGATGCCGAGAGCACCGAGGATGACCTGGCTGGGTCGGTCCAGGCGGCGCTTGCGGTGGACGGCCTGCCGCAGGCCAGCAATCTGACACTGGCCGCCATTCTGGCTGACCGACGGTTGCTCGAGGCTAGATCGGCTAGCGGTTAGCGGCTGCGACGGGCTAGACTGCCGTCCGTCCAGACGGGAGCGTAGTCTTGTCCAGCACGAAGCCCAGCCCAGCCAGCGAATCCAGTCTTGCCGAGGCCGCCCGGAGCTGGCCCGATCAGACCGCTCCCCGCCTCAGCGGCGAGCAGGCGGCGGCGATCGAGGGCGTGCGCGCGGTGGCAGCACCCACCCGCCGCGCGGTCGTGCCGGCGCTCGAAGACATCCTCTATGAGCCGCTGCCGGTGCTCGACCGCGGCTTCATCCGCGTCATCGACTACATGGGCGACGACGCGGCGATTGTGCAGGCGGCCCGGGTGTCCTATGGCCAAGGCACCCGGCAGGTCAGCGATGACCGCGGCCTGATCCGCTATTTGATGCGGCAGCGCCACACCAGCCCGTTCGAGATGTGCGAGCTGAAGCTGCACGTCAAGCTGCCGATCTTCGTGGCGCGGCAATGGATCCGGCACCGCACGGCCAACGTCAACGAGTATTCCGCCCGCTATTCGGTGCTCCATGACGAGTTCTATGTGCCGGATCGGACGCATCTGGCGGCGCAATCCCAGACCAATCGCCAGGGCCGCGCCGAGCTGGTCGAGGATGCGGAGGCAAGCGCGGTCCAGGCAGCCATCGGCAGCCATAGCGAGCGCGCCTACGACCTCTATCTCGAGCTCCTGAACCAGGACCGATCCGGCGAGCCACAGGCTGCCGAACGCCGTGGCCTCGCGCGCGAGCTCGCCCGCATGGTGCTGCCGCTCAACACCTATACCGAGTGGTACTGGAAGCTGGATCTGCACAACCTTCTGCACTTCACGGCGCTGCGCGCGGACGCCCACGCCCAGTACGAGATCCGCGCCTATGCCGAATGTCTGGAGGGTGTGCTGCAGCGCTGGCTGCCGCTGACCTACGACGCCTATCTCGACTATCGCCGGGACGGCGCCAGCCTGTCGGCCGCGGCCCTGGCAGTGGTCCGGCGGCGTCTGCGCGGGGAACGCGTGAGCCAGGCCGATAGTGGCCTCAGCCCGCGCGAATGGCGCGAGCTGGAGGCGCTGCTGGCCGACAGGTGAGCCTGGGCGGTCAGGCCGTGGCCGGCTGCGCTCGCAGGAACGGCATCAGCGCCCAGAACGGCACCAGCATCAAGAGCGCCATGGCGAGCTTCACCGCGTAGTCGCCCAATGCCAGGCTGACCCACGGCACTTCGGTGCCGGCAAAGGCCAGGCTGAAGAACACTGCCGTGTCGAGCACCGACGAGGTCATCGAGGAGATGAACGGCGCCCGCCACCAGCTGGCGCGGCGCAGCCGATCGAAGATCAGGATGTCGAGCAGCTGAGCGACCAAGAAGGCCAGGCCGGAGGCTACCGCGATCCGCGGCGTCGCCAGCACGATCGAGCAGATCACCGCCAGCAGGAAGCCGATATAGACCACGTGGCGGGCGCGCCGAGCACCCAGCCGGCGATTGGTCAGATCGGTGACCAGGAACGCGACCGGGTAGGTGAAAGCACCCCAGGTCAGCCAGTCATTGATCGAATACTGGACCGCAAAGTTGGACGCAGCGACCACCATCACCATGGCCGCGACCAAGAGCCAGAACAGGCCCATCCCGGGCCGATCCATCTGCCGTATCATCGTCCGATCCCTTGCCATCACGCTTGCCGCCCCGGATGTGCGCCCAAGGGCGGTGCCGGTCAAGCCCGATGGCAAGCTCGCTGCAGCCAGCGCCTTAGCTCAGTTCCTCGACCGGCATCCGACCATCGCCGCGCCGGCCATGCTGCCGGCGCAGGCTCTCGGTTGCCAGCGCCACCAGCTGCTCGGTCAGCGATTGGGCGATGTGGCGGGTCAGGGCTGGCCGCTCGCGCGCGACGCTGTGACTCGCGGCATTGGCGAGAATTTCAGTCAGGCGCAGGGGATAAGTCTGTGGGCTGCTCATTCGATCCTCGGCCAGCAGGTCGCACGCGAGCAGGCAGATTTACAGGCTTATCAACGGATTTCAACCGGGCAGTGCCAGATGCACTGCCCGGTTGTGTCGATTGTGCCGCTGGCGCCTCAGGCGGCCAAGGGCACCGCCGCGCCGTTGATCAACAGGCCGCCGTCGCCGGCATCGACCTTGATCAGCTGGCCCTCCTCGATCCGCCCCTCGAGGATCAGCATGGCGAGCGGATCCTGCAGGCTCTTTTGGATCGTCCGCTTCAGCGGCCGGGCGCCGTAGACCGGGTCATAGCCGGCATTGGCGAGCCATTGCTTGGCGGCATCGGTCAGCTCCAGGCGCAGCTTGCGCTCCGCCAGCAGCTGCCCCAGCCGCTCGATCTGGATCGCGACGATGCCGGTCATGTCGGCCCGGCCGAGCCGGTTGAACAGGATGATCTCGTCCAGCCGGTTCAAGAACTCCGGGCGGAAGGCGTCCCGCACCACCGCCATCACCTGCTCGCGCACCGCGTCGGCCGGCTGGTGCTCGTCGAGCTCGGCCAAATACTGGCTGCCCAGGTTCGAGGTCAGCACGATGATCGTGTTGCGAAAGTCGACGGTGTGGCCGTGGCTGTCGCTCAGCCGGCCATCGTCCAGGACCTGCAGCAGCACGTTGAAGACGTCCGGGTGGGCCTTCTCGACCTCGTCGAACAGGATCACCTGGTA
>CADEGR010000170.1 GCA_902826935.1 uncultured Alphaproteobacteria bacterium
ACAGAGCCGCCGCCCACTCATCCCTTCCCTTCCCTATATCACAATGTCAAAGAGCCCCTTCGGCGGCCGCGTCGGAACGCCGAGGAACCTGCTTATAGGCCCAAGCCAGCTGGGCCACAAGAGCTAACTTGCGGCAAAGGAGCGATTTTTAATCGTTAATTTATCGAATTAGCCTGATTACCCAACCTACAGAAAACATTGCTCTATTCTTGACAGGTCTGGAATCGCGCTGCATGGTTGATTAACGATTGGCCAAAGCGCGCCGCCTGTCGGAGCGCCGGAAGGGGTGACCGTGACGACGCTGCGGCGCAAAGGGACCATCGCGACCGGCGTGCTGATCGCCTTCGGCGCCGGCTTCGGCGCGGGCGCTCTGGTCGGTTTCGCGCCGGCCGAGCCCGAGCAGCTGGCCCTGATCGGGCCGGCGCCGCTGGTGCCGGGCGTGCAGGTCCTGGATGGCTCGGCGCCGCCGCTCGAGCTGGCGGCGCAGCCCAGCCCGCGCGCCGGCTGGTCGAGCTTGCCGGCCCGCCCGGGCAGCCCGCCGCCGGCCGCACTTGCGGCGGCCGAGCCAACCGCCGAGCCAGCGGCCGCCCTGCCAGAACCGCCGCGGCCCAGCGAAGCCAGGCCCGCGCTCATTCCCGACATCGAGCCGGCGGCTGGGCCGGCGACGGCCACCAAGCCGCCGGCCGAGCCGCCCGAGGAGGGGCAGCAGAAGCAGACCCTGGTGGTCGAGCGCGGCGATACCTTGATGGACGTGCTGCGCCGCGCCCGGGTCGACTCGGAGCAGGCCTATGCCGCGATTGATTCGCTCAGCGCCGCCTTCAACCCCAAGCGCCTGCAGGCCGGCCAGGACATCGCCATCACGATCGCGGAGGGTGCCGCCGCCGAGCGGCAGCTGGTCAGCCTGGCGGTCAATCTGAGCTTCGATCACCAGCTGCAGGTGACCAAGGACGCCGGCGGCGCCTTTGCCACCCGCCAGGTCGACCGGCCGCAGCAGACCCGGACCGTGCGCCGGGCCGGCCGGATCGACGACAGCCTCTATCTCTCGGCCGAGCGCCAGGACGTGCCGCCCAACGTCGTGGGCGACCTGATCAAGCTGTTCAGCTGGGACGTCGACTTCCAGCGCGACATCCAGCCGGGCGACGGCTTCGAGACCGTGGTCGCCGAGACCACGCTCGAGGGCGACCAGGCGGCGGTCCGCGGCGAGCTGCTGTTCGCGCGGCTCGATCTCTCGGGCGAGCCGCACGAGGCCTATCGCTTCACCACCGCCGACGGCACCACCAGCTACTACGACCGCGCCGGCCGCTCGCTGCGCAAGTTCCTGCTGCGCACGCCGGTCGACGGCGCCCGCCTGTCCTCGACCTTCGGCATGCGCCGCCATCCGATCCTGGGCTACAGCCGGATGCACAAGGGCATCGACTTCGCCGCCCCGACCGGCACGCCGATCTACGCCGCCGGCAGCGGCCGAATCGAATATGCCGGGCGCAAGGGCAGCTTCGGCAACTACATCCGGATCCGGCACCCCGGCGAGTACGGCACGGCCTACGCCCATCTGTCACGCATCGCCAAGGGCGTCCGGCCGGGCCGCAAGGTCGATCAGGGCGCCGTGATCGGCTATATCGGCACCACCGGCCGCTCGACCGGGCCGCATCTGCATTACGAGGTGCTGAAGGGCGACACCCAGATCAACCCGCTCAAGGTCAAGCAGGGGCCGGCGATGATGCTGGCCAAGGCCGAGCAGGCGCGCTTCAAGGCCGCGGTCGCCAAGATCGACCGGCTGCGCCAGGAGCTGGGCCGGACCCCGACCCTGGTCAGCAAGGCCGACTAGGCGCCGAGCACCGCTCAGCCCGCGGCCGTGGCCGCCGGCGCCGGCGCCAGGACCACCAGATCATCCCGGTGAATCAGCTCGTCGCGGCCGCGATAGCCCAAAAGCGCCGCGATCGCCGCGGTCTTCTGGCCGATGATCCGCCTGGCATCGGCGGCGTCATAGGCGGACAGGCCCTTGGCCAGGTCGCGCCCGTCCGGGCCCTTGACCAGGAGCGGATCGCCGCGCTCGAACTGGCCCTCGATCGCGACCACCCCGGCCGGCAGGAGCGAGCGCCCGCGCAGCAGGGCTGCCGCCGCTCCCTCGTCGATCCGGACCACGCCCATCACGCCCAGCGCCCCCGCGATCCAGTCCTTGCGCGCCCGGGTGACGCTCTGCGGCGCGGCGAAGCGGGTGCAGGGACCGCCGGCCGCCAAGGCCGCCAGCGGCCGCTCCCCCTGGCCCGGCGCCAGGACCACCCGGCAGCCGGCCCGGGTCGCGATCTTGGCGGCGACCAGCTTGCTGAGCATGCCGTCGGTGCCGACCGCGCTGCCGCTGCCGCCGGCCATCGCCTCGATCGCCGGCGTGATCTCGGCCACGTCATCGAGCCGGCGCGCGGCCGGATCGCTGCGCGGATCGGCGGTATAGAGGCCATCCACGTCCGAGAGCAGGATCAGCTCCTCGGCACCCGCCATGACCGCGACCCGGGCCGACAGGCGGTCATTGTCGCCAAAGCGGATCTCGGCGGTCGCGACCGTGTCGTTCTCGTTGACCACCGGCACCACGCCCAGCCGGAGCAGCGCCTCGAGGGTCGCCCGGGCGTTCAGATAGCGCCGCCGGTTCTCGCTGTCCTCGAGGGTCAGGAGCATCTGGGCGGTGCGCAAGCCGCGCTCGGCCAGGCTCGCCTGATAGGCATGGGCGAGGTTGATCTGGCCGATCGCCGCCAGCGCCTGCTTGTCCTCCAGCCGGACCGCGCGGCGCTTCAGGCCGAGCGACTGGCGGCCCATGGCGATGGCACCCGAGGTCACCACGATCACCGCCTGGCCGCGCGCCCGGCACTCGGCCAGGTCGGCCGCCAGCGAGTTCAGCCATTGGCTGCGCAGGCCCTGCTCGGGATCGACCAGCAGCGACGAGCCGATCTTGACCACCAGGCGCCGGGCCGCGGTCATGGCGCCGCTGCCACCGCCGCGTCGGCCGCCGCCCGCGCCGTGCGGATCGCGGCCGCGGCCGCCCGCAGCACCTGCGGCACGCCCTCGCCGGAGGCGCCTGAGGTGACCAGCACCGGCCGGCCGGCGGCCGCCGCCAGCTCGGCCTGGCGCACCGCCCGCGTCTCCGGATCCAAGGCATCCGCCTTGTTGAGGCAAACCAGCTCCGGCCGTTCCGCCAGCCCTTCGCCATAGGCCGCGAGCTCGCCCCGGATCGTCCGGTAGGCGCCGGCCACGTCCTCGGCGGTGCCGTCGACCAGATGCAGCAGCACGCGGCAGCGCTCGACATGGCCGAGGAACCGGTCGCCCAGCCCCGCGCCCTGATGGGCGCCCTCGATCAGGCCCGGAATGTCGGCCAGCACGAAGCTGTCCTCGTCGATCGTGACCACGCCGAGCTTGGGCTCGAGGGTGGTGAACGGATAATCCGCGATCTTCGGCCGGGCGCGCGAGACCGCGGCCAGGAAGGTCGACTTGCCGGCATTGGGCAGGCCGACCAGGCCGGCGTCCGCGAGCAGCTTCAGCTTCAGCCAGATCCAGCGCTCTTCGCCCGGCTCGCCCGGCTGGGCATAGCGCGGCGCCTGGTTGGTCGAGGATTTGAAATGGGCATTGCCGAGGCCGCCGCGCCCGGCCTTGGCGAGCATGACCTCGGCGCCGGGCTCGGTCAGATCGGCCAGCAGGGTCGTGCCGTCCTCGGCGAAGATCTGGGTCCCGACCGGCAGCTGCAGGACCACGTCGGCGCCTTGCGCGCCGGACCGGTCGCGGCCCATGCCGTGGCCGCCGCGCTTGGCCTTGAAATGCTGCCGGTAGCGAAAGTCGATCAGGGTGTTGAGGCCCGGCTCCGCGCGCGCCAGGACGTGGCCGCCGCGCGCGCCATCGCCGCCGTTCGGCCCGCCGAAGGGAATGAACTTCTCGCGCCGAAAGCTGACGCAGCCATCACCGCCATGGCCGGCTTCGACGTGGATCTTGGCCTGATCGAGAAAGCGCATGCGGATTGGCCTTGGCCGACCGACTGGGACAGCGTCGCGGCCAACAAAAAAGGGAATGGCGCGCCATTCCCCCTTTGGTCGCGCTGCCGGAGCCGGCGCTACTCGGCGGCTTCGTCCGGCCGCACGGAAACGTAGGAGCGGCCGCCCTTGCCCGAGCCGAACTGCACCCGGCCCGGCGTGAGAGCGAACAAGGTATGGTCGCGGCCCAGGCCGACATTGCGGCCGGGATGCCACTTGGTGCCGCGCTGGCGGACGATGATGTTGCCAGCTTCGACCGCCTCGCCGCCGAACTTCTTGACGCCGAGCCGCTGGCCCGGGGAGTCGCGGCCGTTGCGCGAGCTGCCGCCTGCTTTCTTATGGGCCATTGCCGTCTCCTCTCGAAACTTGCCGCACGCGCCCTCAGGCGACCGCGATCTCGCGGATCCGCAGCACCGTCTGCAGCTGCCGGTGGCCGCGCGTGCGCCGATGATTCTTGCGCCGCTTCTTCTTGAAGATGATGACCTTCGGCGCTTTCGCCTGGTCGAGCACCAAGGCGGTCACCGTGGCGCCTGCCACCAGCGGCGCCCCGATCCGCGGGTCAGCCTCGTCGCCGCCGACCAGGAGGACCTGATCCAGCGTCACGGTCTCGCCGACCTCGACCGGCAGGCGCTCGACCTTGATCACCTCACCCGAGGCGACGCGATATTGCTTGCCGCCCGTCTTCACCACTGCGTACATCACGAAATCCAGACCATCTGGGAGCGACCCAAGGGTCACCGGCGTCGGCCGGTGCTCCGGTCGAGCGTCCGCGGATCTTAGCGGCAACGCCGCGCCTGTCAACGGGCTCACAAGGCCAAGGCGAGCTGGCCGCGCAGCCAGTAGGTCATCGCCAGCAGCGAGACGCCAAGGGCTAGCAAGCTCGCATAGTAGCGGCCGACCGCCGCCCGGTCGGTGCCGCCGGCCGCGGCCAGGTGGCGCAGGCGCTCGTGATAGGCGAGGCCGGTCGACGCGGCCGAGGCCGCGACCGCATCCCGGAAGCGGCGCAGATACATCGCGTTGGCGAACAGGCCCAGCAGCAGCGCGGCGAGCAGCGCCGTCGGCGCCAGGACGCGCAGCCAGACGCCGTTGACCGCCAGCGCCAGCAGGAGCAGCAGGCCGGCCAGGCAGGCATCCGCCTGCCAGCTCAAGCGTCGATAGGCAAACCAGCCGCCCAGGCTCAGCAGCGCCGGCCAATGCCAGCTCCAGCGCCGGCCGCGCCAGTCCATCCAGCGCCAGGTCTCGTCGTAGTAGGTGCCGTTCCGGCCGACGAAGGTCTTGGCCGAATCGATCTGCGGCACCAGCTCGTAGGTCGCATCGGCGGCGGTCATGGGCAGGGCCCGGCCAAGCCGGAAGGCCGCCGCCGCGGCGGCGTCGACCGCCGGCCGCTCGCGCTGGCCCCAATCCCCCTCGACCGCTTGGCGCACGGTCGCCAGATGGCCGAGCGTGCGGGCGAAGCGGGGGCCATCGGCGGGCGGCGCCGCGGCAGCTGAGAGCGCCAGGCCCGAGGTCGAGGGCTCGTTCACGGGATCTGCTCCCTGTGCAGGCGCGCGCCGAGGCATTGCGCGCGATGGCCAAGCGGCCGGGCCGGCGGCCCGATCACGCTGGCATCCATAGCACCAACCGCCGGGCTGTTGAACTCCGAGGTTGCTTCTACCGCGCAGCCGCTCGCCTGAGGCGGTCATTGATCGCCTCGCCGAGCCCATGCGGCGGCACGGGCATGGCGGCGAGGCCGCGCACCGGCAGCCGGTCGAGCGCGCGCAGCTGGGCAAACAGATTGGCGGCCGCTTCGGTCAGATCGCCGCTCGGGCTGAGATTGAGCGTCGCGGCTGCACCGGCCAGCGGATCCGGCCCGAAGGCCAGGAGCGCTTCGTCGGCAGCCACCGCCTTGGCCTCGAGGCGGAGCGGATGGCGGGGCGCGTAATGGCTGGTCAGCTGGCCGGGCGAGGCCAAGGGGCCGGCGCTGCGGGCTGGTCCGTCCAGCAATGGCTGACCCAGGGCAGCCGCGAGCGCCGCCCGATCCAGGCCACCGGCGCGCAGCAGGCGCGGCTGCGCACCGGTCAGATCGACCACGGTCGATTCGAGGCCGACTTGGCAGGGGCCGCCATCCAGGACCAGATCCACCCGGTCGCCCAGCTCCTCCAGGACCGCCTCGGCGCTGGTCGGGCTGATCCGGCCGGCCCGGTTGGCCGACGGGGCGGCGATCGGCAAGGCCGCCGCCCGGAGCAGGGCCTGCGCCAGCGGATGGGCCGGCACGCGCAGCGCCAGGCTGTCGCCGCCGGCGGACGCCAGGAGCGAGATCCCGGCCGCCGGCCGGCGCGGCAGGACCAAGGTCAAGGGGCCCGGCCAGAAGCGGGCCGCCAGCTGGTCGGCCAGCGCCGACCACGCGACCAGCCGCTCGGCCGCCTGCTGGTCCGGCAGATGCACGATCAAGGGATTGAAGCGGGGTCGGCCCTTGGCCGCGAAGATCAGGGCGGTCGCCCGATCATCGAGCGCGTTGCCGCCCAGGCCGTACACGGTCTCGGTCGGAAAGGCGACCAGGCGGCCCGCCTGCAGCAGCGCTGCCGCGCGCTCGATCGCCGCGCTAGGGACGGATGGCTGGACCAACGGGTGGCACTTCGAACAGTGAGGGTCGGCCGTCAGACCGGCCGGCCCTGGCCATAGCACGGCGGTGGCGTGGCCGCCAAGCGAACCGCCGTCAGCAGGTCAGCCGGCGCGGCGGAAGCAGCGCTTGGCCAGCCAGCCCAGCATGTCGCAGGCGAGCCCACCCGCGACCACGCTGCTCAGCAGCTGGCGGCGCCGATCGGGCGAGGCGGCCGTGCCGAGGCCGGTGCCCGGGCCCGGGACCGCGACCCCGGCCAGGGAGACGCGCAGCGGGTCGGGGCCGCTGCCGGCATCGAACGGCCATTGCCGGCGCGAGCTCGGCATCAAGGCGCCGTCGAGCGCTTGGCGGCCGATCCGGTTCCAGGCGGCCGGGGCGCTCCGGCCGCTGCAGCCGAGCGCGAAGTCCTGCACCGGCGAGTGCCGCCGCGCTGCGGGCGGGGGTGCCGGCGCGATGACCGGGGGCGGCGCGGGCGGCTCGGCCGGAATCACGTCTGGAGCGCGCTGCTTTGCGATCGCCATCACGCCACCTCTGTCCCTCGCCGCCGCCGGACGCCATGCGCCCGGCGCGGACCATCCCAGCCGTCGCTTGTGGTGCTGCTTGTGTGCATAACGCGCGACAGGCCGCCCAGATCCGTCGCAAATTCTGCGCCATCCCGGCCGCTCTGATGCGGCGGGCGTGGCGTCTTTGCGACGCATGCACTAGGCTCGCGACCAACCGGCCGCATCCCAGGCGCATCAAGTAGTACGAGGCATGGCATGGCGACACTATTAAGCGCCAATCTTGAACCGACGATGAACCGACTGGGCAATGCAGCACGGTCGGCGGCCGTCCAGCTGGCCAGCGCGCCGAGCGCGCAGAAGGACGCGGCCCTGCGCGCGGCCGCGGCCGCCTGCCGGCGCGAGGCGGAAGCCATCCTGGCCGCCAATCAGCGCGATCTGGCCGCGGCCGAGCAGCGCGGCCTGGCGCCGGCCATGCTCGACCGGCTGAAGCTGACGCCCGGCCGGATCGAGGCGATCGCGGCCGGCCTGGAGGCGATCGCGGCCCAGCCGGACCCGGTCGGCACGGAGCTCGCCCGCTGGCAGCGGCCGAACGGCCTCGATATCGCACGCGTGCGCGTACCCTTGGGCGTCATCGGGATCATCTACGAATCCCGGCCCAACGTGACCGCCGATGCCGGCGGGCTCTGCCTCAAGGCAGGCAATGCCGCAATTTTGCGCAGCGGCTCCGAGAGCTTCCACTCGTCCCACGCCATCCTGGCAGCGCTCCAGGCGGGCCTGGCCGAGGCCGGGCTGCCGGCCAGCGCGATCCAGCTGGTGCCGACCACCGATCGCGCCGCGGTCGGGCTGATGCTGCGGATGAGCGAGCAGATCGACGTGATCGTGCCGCGCGGCGGCCGCTCGCTGATCGAGCGGGTCCAGGCGGACAGCCGGATCCCGGTGCTGGCCCATCTCGAGGGCCTCTGCCACGTCTACCTCGACCAGGCCGCGGACCCCGAACGGGCGCGCAGCATCACCTTGAACGCCAAGATGCGCCGCACCGGGATCTGCGGCGCGGCCGAGACCCTGCTGGTCCACCAGGCGGTCGCCGACCGGCTCTTGCCGCCGATCCTGGCGGCGCTCGCCGAGGCGGGCTGCGCGCTGCGCGGCGATGCCGCGACCCAAGCGCTCGATCCGCGGGTCACGTCGGCGAGCGAGGCCGACTGGTCGACCGAGTACCTGGATGCGATCATCGCGATCAAGGTGGTGCCCGATCTGGCCGCCGCGATCGCCCACATCAACCGCTACGGCTCGCACCACACCGACAGCATCGTGACCGATGATGCGGCCGCGGCCGAGCGCTTCCTGGCCGAGGTCGACAGCGCCATCGTGATGCACAACGCCTCGACCCAGTTCGCCGATGGCGGCGAGTTCGGCATGGGCGCCGAGATCGGCATCTCGACCGGCCGGCTGCATGCCCGCGGGCCGGTGGGCGCGGAGCAGCTGACGACCTTCAAATATGTCGTCCGCGGCCAGGGCCAGATCCGGCCGGCATGAGCGCGCAGCTGCAGCCGCGCCCGGTGGTCCGGATCAACCGGCCGCTCGGCGCTGCTGATGCGAGCCGTGCGACGCGCGCCCAGCCCGGCCGGGCGGTCGAACCGGTCCAGCGCAGCCCGCGGCTGCGGATCGGCCTGCTCGGTGGCTCGTTCAATCCCGCCCATGCCGGCCACCGGGCGATCAGCCTGGCCGCGCTCAAGCATCTGCGGTTGGATCGGGTCTGGTGGCTGGTCAGCCCGCAGAACCCGCTCAAGGCGACCGCCGGCAT
>CADEGR010000171.1 GCA_902826935.1 uncultured Alphaproteobacteria bacterium
CCACGGATCACGCACAGCGGCAGCTGCGCCAGGCGGTCGGCGTAATAGAGGTAGGACAAGGCCCCGGCCGGCAGCAGCGAGGCGAACACGACGTCGGCGAACAAGCTGAGCTGGGCGACGCCAGCACCCAGGAGCCCCGGCAGGATCAGGCCGAACAGCCGCCGGATCTCCGGCGTCACGCGCGGCCGGCAGAGCCGGAGGACCCAGCCCGCCCGGCGCAAGGCCAACGCCAGCCAGGCGAGCTGGGCGACGCCCGCCAGCGCCACGCCCCAGGCCAGCCAATGGGCCGCCGAGCCGCCCGCGGCCAGGCTCATCAGCAGGGCCAGGAGCAGGACGGTGTTCAGCACGATCGGCGCGGCGGCGGCCGCCGCGAACCGGCCGAGCGCGTTCAAGACGCCGCCATAGAGCGCCACCAGCGCAATGAACAGGATGTAGACGAAGGTGATCCGGGACAGCTCGATGGCGCTCGCCTGGCGCAGGCCGTCGCCGGCGAAGCCTGGCGCGAGGGCGGCCACCAGCCAGGGCATGGCGAGCAGCCCCAGCGCCACCACCACCGCCAGGACCAGCGCCAGGAGCGCTTGGACCTGCTCGGCGAAATCCCTGGCGCTGGCCCGGCCGTCATGCTCGATCAGCCGGGCGAACAGCGGCACGAAGCCGGCGCTGAAGGCGCCTTCCGCGAACAGGCGGCGGAGGAAATTGGGCAGCTTGAACGCGACCAGGAAGGCATCGGCCAGTGGCCCCGCCCCCAGCACCGCCGCCATCAGCATGTCGCGCAGGAAGCCCAGCACCCGCGAAATCAGCGTGATCCCGCCGACCGTCGCGACCGCATGCAGCAAGGCCGGCCGCCGGCTCCCGCTCAGGCCCGCCGCTGCCTCGGGCTCAAGCGCCATCCGGCTCGGCGGGCTCCAGGGGCGTGCCCTGCAAGGCGGCCATCAGCTGCTGGTGCAGGCGCCGGGTCTTGCTCGCCTGGCGGAGCTTCAGCCCGAACACGTCCTTGACGTAGAACACGTCGACCACGCGCTCGCCATAGGTGCTGATATGGGCGCTCGAGATCACGATGCCGTGGTCGTTCAAGCTGCGCGCGACCGCGTAGAGCAGGCCCGGCCGGTCGCGGCCGTTGACCTCGAGCACGGTGTGGGTCCGGCTCGCATTGTTGTCGATCAGGACCCGCGGCTCGACCTGGAACACTTCGGTCCGGGCCGGCAGGGAGCGGCGCTCGGCCAGCGTCCGCTCCAGCCAGATCTCGCCGGCCATGGCGCGCTCGATATTGTCGCGGATCTTGTCGAGCCGGCGCGGGTCGGTGACCGCGCTGCGGTCCTCGGCATTCTGAATGCCGAAGCTGTCGAGCGCCATGCCGTCGGCGGTGGTGAAGATCCGGGCGTCGACGATGCTGGCGCCGCTCAGCGCCAGGGCGCCCGCCACCTTCATGAACAGCCCGGCATGGTCGGCGGCATAGAGCACCAGATCGGTCCGGGCGCGGAACCGGTCGACCTGGAAGTCCAGCACCAGGACCTCGCCGGCCGCCTCGGCATGGCGCACCAGCTCGGCATGGCGGTGATGGGCGGTCGCGTCGAAGGCGGTCCAGTAGCGCGGGTCCTGCCGCTCGACGAAGCGCGCGATATCGGCCTCCGGCCAGCTGCGCAGGCTGTCGATCAAGGCCCGCTTGGCGGCCTCGATCCGGGCGTCGCGCACGCCGCCCCGGTCCTCGCCGGCCAGGACCGCCAGGGTCTCCTGGTAGAGCGTGCGCAGCAGCTGGCCCTTCCAGCCGTTCCAGACATTGGGGCCGACCGCCCGAATGTCGGCCACGGTCAGGAGGAGCAGCAGCCGCAGGCGCTCGGGCGACTGGATCACCGCGGCGAGGTCGGTCACGGTCTTCGGATCGTCGAGATCCCGCTTGAATGCGGTCCGGCTCAAGAGCAGATGGTGCCGGACCAGCCAGGCCACGGTCTCGATCTGCTCGTCGGCCAGGCCCAGGCGGCGGCCGGCCTGCTTGACCAGCTCGGCGCCGATCTTGGAGTGATCGCCGCCCCGGCCCTTGCCGAGATCGTGGAACAGCAGCGCCAGCAGCAGCTCGGTGCGCGACAGGATGCTGGGCGCCAGGCCGGTCGCCAGCGGCAGCTCGTCGGCCAGCGCCCCGGTCTCGATCTGGTGAAACACGCCGATCGCCTGGATGGTGTGCTCGTCGACCGTGTAGACGTGGTAGAGGCTGTGCTCCATCAGCGCCACGACCCGGCCGAACTCCGGCAAGATGCGCCCGAGCAGGCCCGCCTCGTTCATCCGGCGGAGCGTCTTGGCCGGATCGCTGGGCGCGGTCAGGATGGTCAGCAGCAGGCGGTTCGCCTCGGCGCTCTCGCGCAGCTCGGGCCCGAGCCGGCGCAGATTCTGGGTGACCGCGCGCAGCGCTTCGGGGTGGATGTCGAGGCCGCGCTCCTGGGCCAGCTGGAACAGCCGGATCATCGCGACCGGATCGCGCTCGAACAGATCCGGCTCGGCTGGCATGATCCGGCCGCCCTGGATCACCATCCCCGCGACCCGGCGCCGGCCGAAGCCGAAGCGGTCGAGCCGGAAGCGGAAGCGCTGGCGATGCTGCTCCTCGAGCGCGGCGCAGAAGATCAAGGTCAGCGCGCCGACCTCCTTCGCCGCCAGATAATAATGCTTCATGAAGCGCTCGACCGCGCGGCCGTTATGGCGGTCGCGGTAGCCCATGCGGCGCGCGATCTCGGGCTGGCGGTCGAAGGTCAGCCGATCGTCGTCGCGGCCGCTCAGATAGTGCAGATGGCAGCGGATCCGCCAGAGCAGGCCGCGCGCCTTGAGGAAGCGGCGGAGTGCTGGCTGGGTCAGCACGCCGTGGCTGACCAGATCCTCCGGCTGCTCGATCCGGTAGAGGAAGCGGCCGAGCCAGAACAGCGTGTGCAGGTCGCGCAGGCCGCCCTTGCCCTCCTTGATGTTGGGCTCGAGCAGATAGCGGCTGTCGCCGGTGCGCTTGTGCCGGGCGTCGCGCTCGGCCAGCTTGGCCTCGATGAAGCCGCTGGTCCGCGCCGCCAGGACCTGGCTCTCGAACTTGCGCTCCTGCTGCTCGAACAGCGTCCGATCGCCCCACAGGAAGCGCGCCTCGAGCAGGCTGGTCAGGACCGCGTTGTCGGACTTGGCGATCCGCATGCACTCGTCGACCGAGCGGGTCGCCTGGCCGACCTTGAGGCCCAGATCCCACAAGCGATAGAGCAGGAACTCGATCATCCGCTCGGTGTGCGGGGTCTGCTTGTAGGGCAAGAGGAACAGGAGATCGATATCGGAATGGGGCGCGAGCTCGCCCCGACCATAGCCGCCGACCGCGATCACGGCGAGGTGCTCGCCCGCGGTCGGATTGGGCAAGGGGAACAGGCGGGTGGCGGCAAAGTCGAGCAGGCCCTGGATCAGCGCATCGATCAGCCGGCAGCGATCGTGGATCGTGGCCTCGGCATTGTTGGTCGCCTCGAAGCGCTCGCGCAGCGCCAGCTCATGCCGCTCCAGCCAGGCGCGCAGGCCGGCCAGAAGCGCCGGTGCGCGATCCGCGTCGACCCCGGCCAGGATCGCGTCCAGCTCCGGCCGATAGCGGCTCGGATCGACGTCGGGCGCTGCGGGCGGCTCGCTGGCCGGGAGGGTCAGGACGGCGCTGCTCATGCTGGTTACTTAAGCGTCCTCCGGCAGCAGCGCCAGCGGCCGAACGACAAGGGCGCTGGCGCTCAAGGCAGCGCCAGCTTATAGCCGACATGGCTCGGCACAAAGCCCAGCCGCTCGTAGAAGCGGCCGGCCGCAACGCGGCTGCGATCGGAGGTCAGCTGGACCAGGCGGCAGCCGGCCGCAGCGGCCTGCGCGATGGCATGGCGGAGCAGCTGCTGGCCGATGCCCTGGCCCCGGCAGTCGACCGCGACCCGGACGCCCTCGATCTGGCCGCGCCAGCCGCCGGTGTGGGTCAGATGGGGGATCAGGGTCAGCTGCAGGCAGCCGACCACCCGCGCGCCCTGGACCGCGACGATGATGCGGTTGTTCGGATCCGCCTGGATCGCGGCGAACGCCTTTGGATAAGCGGGATCGAGGCCGGCGCCGGCCTGCTCGCGGGTGGCGCCTAAGGGGTCGTCGGCCAGGAGCAGCACGACCGCGGCCAGATCGGCAGGCTCCGCCGCCCGGAACGTCAGCGGCCGGGGCGTGCCGGGCGGCGGCGCAACCGGCAATTCCTCAGTGCTCCGTTGCATCGCATTGCTGCACAATGGTTCTCGCTGCTGCTAAGTTTTTGCCACAACCTGGGAACATTTACGACTACGGCGAGTTTTGCTTTGGTCACGATTAACAAAACGTTACGAAACATGGTTCACAAACGCCAACCGTCAGGATAATTTACTCATGAACTGGCGGTTTTACACGGGTAGGCATCAATGAAGCGAGCTTGGACGAAGAGCGCTGCGCTGGTCGGGCTGATGCTCGGCACGGCGGTCATGGTGTCCGGCTGCAATACGGTGGGCGGCGCCTTCAATGGGGCCGGCCAGGATCTGAGCGCGCTCGGCAGCGCGATCGGCGGCGGCTTCACGGGCGCCTATGCGGGGGCGGTCGGCGGCGCGCAGCGCGGCACCTACGGTTATGGCTGCGGCTATAGCTGCCGGAGCCAGTACCGCTACAGCAGCCGCCGCTACTACGGCTGCGGCGGCTACGTCTGCTGACGCCGCAGCCTGGGCAGGCCCGCGGCTACCAGAACACGCGATAGCTGTCGAGCCGGCGGAACGCCTTGCCCGGCAGCTGGCCGAGCGGCCCCAGCGGCAGCTGCTCGCAGGTCCGCTCGACCAGGCGGCGCAGGCCGCGGCCGGCGCTCGCGAGCGACGGCCGGCCGACATAGACCTCGGCCAGCGGGATCTCGTGGTTGGCCAGGCGCCGCTTGAAGTCGTAGTCGCCCTTGCCGAGCTCGATCAGGCCGACGCCCAGCAGGTGCGCCTGCTCGGCCATCTGCTGCAGCAGCACGGCACCCGGCGAGAAGCGGCCCTCCGCGACGTCATAGACCGGAAACCAGTAATGCCAGATCCGGCTGGAGCGCATGCCGAAATGCGCCGCCACCAGCCGGTCGCCCGCCCATAAGGCCGAGAGCACGCCGGCGAAGTCCGGCCGATCGGTGCCGAGCAGGTCCTCGAGCAGCGCGTTGGTCCAGCGGAAGCGGAACGCATCGACCACCCGGGTGCGCCGGTACTGATCGCTCTTCCATTGCAGGACCTGGCGGAACACCGCCTGGTCGGGCGTGTGCAGCTCGAAGCGGAGCGGCCCGATCGCGCGGGCCAGCTTGCGCGCCGAGGCCTCGCTGCGCGGCAGGACCTGCGAGCCCGCCCGCTTGCGCTCGGCGGCATAGGCGGCATAGCCCGCGGCGAGGTCGATGCAGTGCGAGCCCTCGACCTTGCCATGGTGCGCCTGGAAGGCCGGCTGCGCGGCCAGGACGTCGTTGAAGGCCAGCGCCCGCAGCCCGCAGCCCGCCAGCCAGGCCGGCAGCGACCCGTCGGCGCCCGCTTGGCCGAGCTCCGCTTGGCCGATCACCGCCTGAACATCGTTGAACGGCCCGCCGATCGGCACCGCGACGCCGCTCGGCCGGCGCTGGAACGGCAAGAAGCCCAAGATCGCGCCGCCGCGGTCCTCGATCAGCGCGACCCGCGCATCGGCCCGCACCCGGCCGACCGCGAGCGTGAACTCCGGGCAGAGATAGGGGCTGGCGAGCGTCGGATCGGCCGCCTGCAGCTGCCGCCAGCGCGCCAGCTCTGCCGGGCCGAGCTCGGCGGGACGGATCACCTGGACAGGCACGGCCGCATGCTCCCCTTGGCCAGCGCGGGCTCAGTCGAAGACCGCGAGGCTGGCCGCGATGCTGAGCGCCGCCATGCCGGTCGCGGCGAGCCCGGCCGCGCGCTGCAGCAGGGCTCGATCCTCCGGATCCAGCATCGGCCGGGCGCTCGCCTCGGCCCCCAGCCCCAGCGCCTCGGCCGCCTCGGCCATGGTCAGGAGCCGCGCGCCCGAGCCGGCCGCCGCCTCGACCACGGCCGCCAGATCGGCCGGCCGGCAGCCATGCTCCGACGGCTCGTCGGCGATATCATGGGTGAAGAAGATCAGCCAGCCGCCGGCCTTGGCATTGGCCTCCAGCAGCGCTCGCGCGCGCTCGACCGGCGTGGTCTTGGCGCACAGCTCGTTCGCCCGCAGCATGGCGAGATCGACCGGCCCCTGGTTCAACCCGGTGCGCACGCCGCGCAGGGTCACGAAGCGCTCGCTGATCAGCTGCTTGGCGCGCAGGCTCGCCCGGCCGTAGGGATAGGCGAAGCTGCTCGGCCGGTAGCCGCCGAACAGGGCCGCGATCAGCCGGCCGTTGCGGTCCAGCTCGGCCTCGATCGCGGCCGCCGGCTGGCGCAGCAGATCGGGGTGGCTGAAGGTATGGCAGCCCAGCTCATGGCCGGCCTCGAGCAGGCCGTGGACGTCGGCCTCGGTCGCGAAGGCGCCGGTCGGATCGGCCCGGTTGAGCAGCTCGCCGCTCAGATAGAAGGTGCCGCGCGCGCCATGCCGCGCCAGGATCGGCCCGCCCAGGCGCCAGGCCGAGGCCGGAAAGTCGTCGAAGCTGAAGGTCACGATCGGCGTCGCCAGGCTGAGCCGGTGCGGCTTGATCAGCATCGCGCGCGCAAGGCGCCCGGCCACGCGGTCGCGGGCGGTGGTCGAAGGCCGCTCGGGCATCGGCAGATCCTGTGGCAAGGCTGGGCCCGGACCGTCCTGGCTGCCGCGCGGGCGCAGTCATTGCGCCGTGCGTGCCCAGTCCGCATAGTCGAGCGCCAGTCAGGCGAAGATTAACGATTGTTCATCTAAATCATCGTGCTTGGCGGTCGCTGGCTTGATTGCTACCTTCCCCGACGATACCGGCCCGATCCTAAGAAATCCCTGACAAGCAGCGTTAATCAGGGGCGGCCGGCGGGCGTGCCAGGGGGCGGGCGGGCCGGTTTGATTGGGCGCTTGGCTACGTGATTTGCCGGACTTGGCGGCGCCGCGGCGGCGGCCTAGCTTTGGCCGAGGCTGCGGCGATGGTTGACGTCTTGGGACCGAGGTGTAGATCTGTTGCCGGAACCACCCCGGATGATGATCACGACCAGCGGCAGCGCCGGGGCAATGCGGCCACGCCGCCGCATCGGCGGGCCTAGGGGACGAGCTTGGTGGGCGACTTCTTCGCGATGGGCGGTTACGCCGCTTATGTCTGGCCGGCCTTTGGCTTCGCCCTTCTGGTGCTGATCGGCCTGTTCGTGCTGAGCTGGCAGGCGGTCAAGCGGCGGGAAGCGGAGCTGGCGCAGCTGCGCCTGACCGCGCGCGGGGCGGGCGACGGCGTCGCCCGGCCGACCTTGCGGCCGGCACCCGCGGCGCAGCCACCGGCCGACGCCGCCCGCGGCCTCAGCGGGCAGGCGCCATGAGGCTGCGCAAGCAACAGCGGCTGATGCTGGTCGTGGTCGCCCTCCTGCTCCTGGGCGGCGCCACCGCCTTGGTCATGGCAGCGCTCTCGGACAGCGTCGCCTTCTTCGTCTCGCCGAGCGACATCGCCAACGGCAAGGTCGAGGCCGGCAAGCGCTTCCGCCTGGGCGGGCTGGTGGTGCCGGGCACGGTGCAAAAGGGCGGCGACGGCGGCCAGGTCACCTTTGCGCTGAGCGACCAGGTCAGCCAGGTCCCGGTCAGCTATCGCGGCATCCTGCCGGATCTGTTCCGCGAGGGGCAGGGCATCGTCGCCCAGGGCAGCCTCGGCCCCGACGGCCAGTTCCAGGCGACCGAGGTGCTGGCCAAGCACGACGAGAACTACATGCCGCCGGAGGTCGCTGACGCCTTGAAGAAGGCCGGCGTCTGGCATGAGGGCGAAGGCCATGGCCCGGGCCCTGCGGGCGCCACTGCCGAGAACGAGAAGGGGCCGCAGCCATGATCGTCGAGCTTGGCCACTATGCCTTGGTGCTGGCCTTCGGCATCGCGCTGGTGCAAAGCACCCTGCCGCTGCTGGGCGCCGCCCGTAACGATGCCAACCTGATCGCGGTGGCGCCGACCGCGGCGCTCGGCCAGTTCCTGTTCATGGCGCTGGCATTCGCCGCCCTGATCCACGCCTTCGTCACCTCGGACTTCTCGGTCGCCAACGTCGCCGCCAACTCGCATTCGAGCAAACCGCTGATCTACAAGATTGCGGCTTCCTGGGGCAGCCACGAGGGCTCCTTGGTCCTGTGGGTCCTGATCCTGGCCTTCTACGGCGCCGCGGTCGCCCTGTTCGGGCGCAATCTGCCGCCGGCCTTCCGGGCGCGCGTGCTGGCGGTGCAGGGCATGATCAGCGTCGGCTTCCTCGCCTTCATGCTGTTCACCTCCAACCCCTTCTTGCGCCTGAGCCCGGCGCCGCTCGATGGCGACGGCTTCAACCCGATCCTCCAGGACCCGGCATTGGCCGCCCATCCGCCGATGCTCTACGCCGGCTATGTCGGCTTCTCGATGGCCTTCGCCTTCGCGATCGCCGCCCTGATCGAGGGCCGGGTCGACGCCAGCTGGGCGCGCTGGGTGCGGCCTTGGACCCTACTCGCCTGGTGCACGCTCACGATCGGCATCGCGCTCGGCAGCTACTGGGCCTATTACGAGCTCGGCTGGGGCGGCTGGTGGTTCTGGGATCCGGTCGAGAACGCTTCCTTCATGCCGTGGCTGGCCGGCACCGCCTTGCTCCATTCGGCGATCGTGGTCGAGAAGCGGGACAGCCTGAAAAGCTGGACCATCCTGCTCGCGATCCTGGCCTTCTCCTTGTCGCTGCTCGGCACCTTCCTGGTGCGCTCGGGCGTGCTCACCTCGGTCCACGCCTTCGCGGTCGATCCGGCGCGCGGCGTGTTCGTGCTGGCGC
>CADEGR010000172.1 GCA_902826935.1 uncultured Alphaproteobacteria bacterium
GCGTTGCAGGGGTTCAGGCCGAGCCTGGCCGCAGCTTGATCTGCTTGCGCCAGCGTTCGATCGTCGCGTCGATCGCATCCGGATCCAGATGCTCCGACTGCCAGGCGCTCGAAAACGGCGGGGTCAGGCTGGCCGGACATTCGTCGGGGGCCAGCGTATCGAAGCGGATATGCATGGGCACGGTCACGCTGTCGCCGATCACGATCGCCTCGCGCGTGTTCAGCGTCGGCAGCGCCTCGACCAGCCAGCGGGAGCTGTCCGGCACGGTGTGCTGGACGAACTTCAGATCATGCTCGTTGCCCATGCGCAGCGCGAAGATCGTGTTGCACTGGGACAGGCTGCTGATCGAGAGCTCGGCCGGCCGCTGGCTGACCAGGCAGAGGCCGAGCCCATATTTGCGGCCCTCCTTGGCGATCCGCGCGATCGCCCGCTTGGTCGGCGCGAAACCGGTGCGATCGTCGCCGGGCACATAGCGATGCGCCTCCTCGCAAACCAGGAGCATCGGCGGGATCTGGCCACGCTCGCTCCACAAGGCGAAGTCGAACATCACCCGGCACAGCACCGACACCACCACGTCCACGATCTCCGAGGGCATGCCGGCCATGTCGATGATCGTGATCGGCTTGCCGGCGACCGGCATGCGGAACAGCTGGGCGAGCACCCGGCCGAGCGTGTCCTTGACCATGAAGCTCGAGAACATGAACTCGTAGCGCCGGTCCTTGGCGATGCTCTCGATCCGGCTGATCAGATGCTGATAGGGCGCGCTGTTCTCGGTCTTGTTGAAGGCGCCCATCGCCTCCTTGATCAGACGCACCAGCTCGGACAGCCGGTAGGGGGTGGGCGTATCGACAGTCAGATGGTCCTGATTGGCGTCCGGGGCCAAGCCGGCGCGCCGGGCGCCCAGCACCGCTTCCCGTAGAATCGCCGTCTCCGCGTAGGCGCGCTCGGGCGTGTCCTTGCTGACCAGGACCTCGGCCAGCTCCTCGTTGTTCAAGAGCCAGTAGGGCAGCTTCATGGTGTTGGCATCGAGCACCTCGGCCTGCTCGCCAAACGCGCGCCCATATTCGTTATGCGGATCGAACATGATCACGTGGCCAAACGGATTGGCCCGCAGGATCGACTTCAAGATCACCGTGACGGCGCAGGATTTGCCGGCGCCGGTCGTGCCCAGCACGGCGAAATGCTTACCCAGCAGATTGTCGGTCAGCGCATAGGCCGGCAGATCGCCGGCCTGGCGCAGCGTGCCCAGGCGGATGGTGGGCGCGTCCATGCGGCCGTACATCGCGACCAGCTCCGCCCGGCTGGCCAGATAGATCGGGCTGTCGAGCGGCGGATGGCTCGAGATGCCGCGCTGGAAGCGGGTCTGGCCGGCCAGGATCTCGCCGACCAGACGGATTTCGACCAGGCGCAGACTGTCCTCGCTGCGCCGGCCATCGCGGCGCAGGCTGGCGACGATGCCGAAGCTGCGGCCATGGCTGCCGACCAGCCGGACCACGTCGCCGATCTCCATGCCGGTCGCACTGCCGGCTTCGAACATGCCCCAGACCTCGGCGCTGGCAACCGACATGACATGGCCAACCGGGCTGCCGGCAGGATCGGCCGGCAGGTCCGGCGCCTGGCTCTGGCCGGCCGGCGGCGGGCTCGGGCGACGTGGGGCGGCGACTGCGTCGGTGCCGGCACCGCGCCGCCGCTCCTGGGCGGCCCGGCTGGCGAGCAGGTCGGCTGATGCCGGCGCAGCTGCGGCCGGCACCGTTCTACCGGCGGCCGGCGCTGGGCCGGGCGCCGTGCTGGCCGGTCGGGGTCTGACTGCCGCTGGCGGGGTCGGCCGCGCCGCGCCCGGCGGCGGAGCCGCACGGGCAGGCTCGCTCTCCGATGCCGGCGGCCGCGCCGGCGCCGCCACGCGCTTTGCCTGGGGCAGGGGCTCGGCTTCGGCGACCGGCAAGGCTGCGGCCGCCGGTGGCGCAGGCGGTGCCGCACCAGCGCCTGGCCGCGCCCCGTCCGTCCGGTCCGCGCCGGCGCGATCAGGGCCGGCGCGCCCGACCTCCGGCTCGTCCGGCCCCGCCGCGGCGGTGCGCGCTCCTGGTTCCAGGCGCAGACGGGCGCGCATTGCCGCCCAGGTTCGCTTACCGTCCAACGCTCAGTCCCCGTCCTCGGCAGGATGGTTGCCCGCCGGCCCGCAACGGCCGGCCGCCGCCTGCCCTTCGGCAGCACGACCTGCGCAGCATGGCAAGCGATCGTTGCGGAAGGGTTAACGCGCCTTTGCCAACCTCAGCCGCGCCTGGCTGTGCGCAACGCCGCCGGGCGGTCCTTGCCGGCCAGCGCCTTGATGATCCCGCGCAGCAGATGCACGTCGGAGCCGTCCAGGCTGGCGCGCTGGAGCAGCAGCTTGATGGTCTGGACCAGGCTTTGCCGCCGGTCGGCCGTCTTGAAGAAATCGACCTCGTCGAGCTCGGCCACCAAATGCTCGGCCAGGCCCTGCAGCTCGCCCTTGGTGGCCGGTTGGCGATGCGGGTCGGCCGGCGCCGGACGCAGCTCAGCGGGCTGGGCGGCGCTCTCCTGGAACCAGGCATGCGCGACCAGCAGGACCGCCTGGGCCAGATTGAGCGAGCTGAAGGCCGGGTTGAGCGGCACCGTCAGGACCGCATCGGCGAACAGCAGATCGTCATTGGTGAGGCCGGTCCGCTCCGGCCCGAACAGCAGGCCCGCCCGGCCGCCCTCGGCCAGCGCCGCCCGCAGCGCCCGGGCGCCGGCGGAGGCGGTCAGGATCGGCTTGCCGATGTCCCGGCCGCGGGCGGTGGTGGCGAGCACCCGGCTCAGATCCTGGGTCGCCGCGGCGACGCTCGGGAACACGGTCAGATGGTTCAAGACCACGGTGGCGCCCGAGCAGGCCTGGACCGCCTTGATGTTCGGCCAGCCGCAGGCCGGCTGCACTAGCCGCAGCTCGGTCAGGCCGAAATTCAGCATGGCACGGGCGGCGGTGCCGACATTCTCACCGAGCTGCGGCCGGACCAGGATCACGACCGGCTGGGCGGCAGCACCCTGCCCAGCCTCGGCGTCGGCCGCGCTCACGCCGCGGCCCGGAGCCGCTCGACGAACAGCTTGTAGGTGATCGCGTCGTGCAGCGCGTTGTAGGAGGCGTCGATGACATTGGTCGAGACGCCGACCGTGGCCCAGCGCCGGCCCTGGCCGTCGCTGCTCTCGATGATCACCCGGGTCACCGCCGCGGTGCCGGCACCGGGGGTCAGGATGCGCACCTTGTAATCGGCCAGCTGCATCTCGGCCAGCGCCGGATAGGTCGGCGAGAGCGCCTGGCGCAGCGCCAGATCGAGCGCATGGACCGGGCCGTTGCCCTCGGCCACGATCATGCGCTGGCCGCCGCCAACCTCGACCTTGATAGTCGCCTCGGACAGGGTGACCAGCTGGTTCTTGGCGTTGATGCGGCGCTCGTCGATGATCCGAAAGCTGATCAGGCGGAAGTAGTCCGCGACCTCGCCGAAGCTGCGCCGGGCCAAAAGCTCGAAGCTGGCATCGGCGCCCTCATAGGCATAGCCGTTGGCCTCGCGCTCCTTGATCAAAGCGAGCAGCTCCGCGATCTGGGCTTCGCCCGGCGCCCGCTCCAGATCCAGCCCCGCCAGCCGGGTCAAAAGATTGGCCCGCCCGGCCTGGTCCGAGATCAGGACATGGCGGCGATTGCCGACCCGCTCGGGCGCGATGTGCTCGTAGCAGGTCGGGTCCTTGGCGACCGCCGAGGCATGCAGCCCGGCCTTGTGGGTAAACGCGTTGGCGCCGACATAGGCGGCATATCGGTTAGGCGAGCGGTTGAGGATCTCGTCGCATTTGCGCGCGACCTCGGTCAGGCGGCGCAGGCCAGCCTCGTCGACCCCGGTGTCATAGCCCAGCTTCAGGACCAGGGTCGGGATCAGGGCCACCAGATTGGCGTTGCCGCAGCGCTCGCCCAGGCCGTTCAAGGTGCCCTGGATCTGGCGCACGCCGGCCTGGACCGCGGCCAGGCTGCCGGCGACCGCCGTCTCGGTGTCGTTGTGGGTGTGGATGCCGAGCTGGGCAGGCGGCACCACCGCGCTGATCGCCTCGACGGTGCGGCCGATCTCCTGCGGCAGGCGGCCGCCATTGGTGTCGCACAAGACCAGCCAGCGCGCACCGCCGCGCAAGGCCGCGGTCAGGCATTCCAGGGTGTAGCCCGGATCCTCGGCAAAGCCGTCGAAGCAATGCTCGGCATCGAACATGACCTCGCCGCAGCGGGCCGCAGCCGCGGCGACGCTGTCCTCGATCATGCGCAGATTCTCGTCGCCGGGAATGCCGAGCGCCGCCTCGACCTGGCGGGCGGAGGTCTTGCCGACCAGGGTCACGACCTCGGCGCCGGCGCGCAGCAAGGTGGCGAGCCCGGGATCGTTGGCAGCGCTCCGGCCGGGCCGGCGGGTCATGCCGAAGGCGCAGAGCTTGGCCCGCGCCAGCTGCGGCGGCCGGGCGAAGAAGCCATCGTCGGTCTGGTTGGCGCCCGGCCAGCCGCCTTCGATGTAGTCGATGCCCAACTGGTCGAGCAGGCGCGCGATCGCGTGCTTGTCGGCAGCCGTGAAGTCGACGCCCTCGGTCTGGGCGCCATCCCGGAGAGTAGTGTCGTACAGATAGAGACGCTCGGCCATGGTCGGCAGCCGGTGGTTGGGAGTTGGGCCCGGCCAGACGCGTGCAGGCGATACAGGGGCGCGAACCAAGGAGCCCGATCGGTAGCAGATGTGGCTGACGGGGTCCATCGCCTGACACCAGGCGCCGCCTGGCGGTCAGGCCTGATCGGGCAGCGCACCCAAGTCCGCCAGGAACCGATCCTGCGTTCGGCGGTTCACCGCATGGTGGCAGCGTAAGCTGCGCCCACATAAGCGCGCCGGCCGCGCCGGCCGGTCCCAACCAATCCATGGAAGCGAGCCCGATGCCGCACACCGAATGGCAAACGGTCTTTCCCGAGCTGCAGCAGCTCGAGCAGGACGCGCGCGCCTTGTTCGAGCGCTCCACCAGCATGGTCCGGCTGCCGGCCGGGCAGCGCGCCTTCTGCCGCGGCGATGCCTGCGCCCAGTGGCTGCTGCTGCTGGAGGGCTCGGTGCGGGTGCAGCAGCTGGCGGCGAGCGGCCGGGAGATCGTCATCTCGCGGGTGACGCCGGGCAAGACCTGCATCATCAGCGCGCTCAGCCTGCTGGCGGACCAGCCGTATGCGGCCGAGGCGATCACCGAGAGCCCGGTCGCGGCGCTGGCTTTGCCGGGCGGCGTGTTCCGGCGCATGCTCTCGGAATCCGACCGCTTCCGGCAATTCGTGTTCGCCGCCTACCACGACGAGATCGTCAGCCTGATGACGATCGTGGGCGAGGTCGCCTTCCGGCGCGTGGACAGCCGGCTGGCGGAATGCCTGCTCACGGCCGAGTCCGGCCAGAACGTGGTCAATCGCACCCATCAGGATCTCGCGATCGAGCTCGGCACGGCGCGCGAGGTGATCAGCCGCCAGCTCAAGGACTTCGAGCGGCGCGGCTGGCTCGAGACGACCAGGGGTCAGATTCGGCTGCTGGATGTCGCGGCGCTGCAGGCGCTGGCTGCCAAGCAAGCCAACTAAGTCAACCGCTGGTGACTTAGTCACGGAGGGGCAGCCACGGCCATGCTTAACTGGGGAAGGTTGGCCGGCCGGGCCTGATGCCCCAGAGGTTCTGGCCGCGCCGGCTGAGAGCAGCCAAAGACGCATGGCGGGGATGTCTCGGGCGGCTCGCCCGGCATCCGGCTCTCAAGGGCTATCGCTGCACCGTTCTGATGCTGCCATCAACGACGGCATGCCGGGTCGATCCCGGCATGCCGTCTATTTGGTTGATGGGCTGAGCTGGTCCGGCACGGGTCGCCGGCGCCAGGCGCCGGTTCAGGCCGCCGCCTGGGCCTCGATGCCCTTGTCACGCAGCAGCTTGCCGAGCTCGCCGGACTGGTACATCTCGCGGACGATGTCGCAACCGCCGATGAACTCACCCTTGACGTAGAGCTGGGGAATGGTCGGCCAGTTGCTGAATTCCTTGATGCCCTGGCGCAGCTCGTCGTCCGCCAGGATGTCGAAGGCCTTGAACTTCACGCCCAGCAGCGAGAGCACCTGGACCACCTGGGCCGAGAACCCGCATTGCGGAAACACCGGGGTCCCCTTCATGAACAGCACCACCGGATTGGCGTCGATATCCGCTTGGATCCGGGCGAAAACCGGGTTGGCCTCGTTCATTGCGGAAGTCTCCCTAGGCGATGATTTAGTCTGGTTCCGGCGCGGCAGTCGTGAGGGCCAAAGCGTGCAGCTCGCCGCCCATCCGACCGCCCAAGGCGCGGTACACCATCTGATGCTGCTGCACCCGCGTCTTGCCCTGGAACTCCGAGGCGACGACATGGGCCTGGTAGTGATTGCCGTCGCCGGCCAGATCCTTGATCGATATCACCGCGCCAGGCAGCCCAGCCTGGATCAGGGCCTCGATCTCGTCAGCGGTCATTGCCATGGCAAACGGAGCTTCACGCGGCGGACATCAGGGACGGCAGCCAACCTTCGTGCAACTTGGTCAGCTCGGTCAAGCATATGGCATTGGCGCCGGCCAGCGTCAATGCATCGCCGCCGGTCCGGCCGACCACCCGGGCGATGACCCCGGCCGCGGTCGCGGCGGCCAGGACTCGGTCCAGGTCGGCTGGCTCGACCGCCAGTAGATAGCGGCTCTGATCCTCGCCGAACAGCCAGGCGGCCGGCGATTCGCAAGCCTCCGGCAGGTCGAGATCGGCCCCGATGCCCGACGCCAGCGCCATCTCGGCCAGGGCGACCCACAAGCCGCCATCGGCCAGATCGTGGCAGGTCCGGACCAGCCCGTCCGCGATCAGCCGGCGGACCAGATCGCCGTTGCGCCGCTCGATCGCGAGGTCGATCGGCGGCGGCGCCCCCTCCTCGCGGCCGCAGATCTCGCGCAGATAGAGCGAGCAGCCGAGCCAGCCGACGCTCTCGCCGACCAGGACCAGCGGCTGGCCGGCGGCTGGGTAGGCAAGGCGCGCCATGCGGTCGAGATCGGGCAAGAGACCCAGCCCGCCGATGGTCGGCGTCGGCAGGATCGCCTGGCCCTCGGTCTCGTTGTAGAACGACACATTGCCCGACACGACCGGGAAATCGAGGGCCCGGCAGGCCTTGGCCATGCCCTCCAGGCAGCCGGTGAACTGGCCCATGATCCGGGGATTCTCGGGGCTGCCGAAATTCAGGCAGTCGGTGATCGCGAGCGGCGTGGCGCCGACCGCGGTGAGGTTGCGCCAAGCCTCGCAGACCGCCTGCATGCCGCCTTGGACCGGATCGGCCCGGCAGTAGCGGGGCGTGCAGTCGGTGGTCAAGGCGAGGCCGCGCTTGCTGCCATGGATCCGGACCACCGCGGCGTCGCCACCCGGCCCTAGCACCGTGTCGGCCATGACCTGATGGTCGTATTGCTGCCAGATCCAGCGCCGCGAGGCGAGGTCCGGGCCAGCCATCAGCTGCCTGAGGGCGCTCGCCTCGTCGACCGAGGCCGGCACGTTCTGCGCCGCGATCGGCAAGGCGCGCGGGCTCGCCTCGCGCGGCCGCTGATAGATCGGGGAGCTGCCGCTGACCGGCGCGATCGGCACCTCGCCGATCACCTCGCCTTGCCAGCGCAACACCATCGCCCCGCTCGCCGTGACCCGGCCGACGGTGACGCAGTCCAGGCCCCATTTGGCGCAGATCCGGCGCGCCACCTCCTCCTCGCCGGCGCGCAGCACCAGGAGCATCCGCTCCTGGCTCTCCGAGAGCATGATCTCGTAGGGCGTCATGCCGGTCTCGCGCATCGGCACGCGATCGAGGTCCATCTCGATCCCGACCTCGCCCCGCGCCGCCATCTCGAAGGACGACGAGGTCAGGCCGGCCGCCCCCATGTCCTGGATCGCCACGATCGCGTCGGTCTGCATCAGCTCGAGGCAGGCTTCGAGCAGCAGCTTCTCGGTGAACGGATCGCCGACCTGCACGGTCGGCCGCTTGGCCTCGGTCTCCTCGTTGAACTCGGCCGAGGCCATGGTCGCGCCATGGATGCCGTCGCGCCCGGTCTTGGCGCCGACATAGACCACCGGATTGCCGATGCCGGCGGCGCGCGCGTAGAAGATCTCGTCCTGCGGCACCAGGCCCACGCACATCGCGTTGACCAGGATGTTGCCGTTGTAGGCCGGATGGAAGCTGGTCTCGCCGCCGACCGTCGGCACGCCGATGCAATTGCCGTAGCCGCCGATCCCGGCGACCACGCCGTCGATCAGATGCCGGGTCTTGGGATGGTCGGCCGCGCCGAAGCGCAGCGAGTTCAGGAGCGCCACCGGCCGCGCCCCCATGGTGAACACGTCGCGCAGGATGCCGCCCACCCCGGTCGCCGCCCCCTGATAGGGCTCGATGAAGCTCGGATGGTTGTGGCTCTCGATCTTGAAGACCGCCGCCATGCCGTCGCCAACATCGACGATGCCGGCATTCTCACCCGGCCCACAGATCACCCAGGGCGCTTCGGTCGGCAGCTGCTTCAGCCAGTGCCGGGACGACTTGTAGGAGCAGTGCTCGCTCCACATCACCGAGAAGATGCCCAGCTCGACCAGGTTGGGCGGCCGGCCGAGGATCTCGAGGATGCGGCCATATTCCTCGTCGGACAGGCCGTGCTGGGCGATCAGCTCGGGCGAATTGGGATCGTTTGGCCGCGCGTTCATCTAGCCCAGCGCCCCGATCAGCGATTGGAACATCA
>CADEGR010000173.1 GCA_902826935.1 uncultured Alphaproteobacteria bacterium
GCGCCGTGACCATGAACACGATCAGCAGCACCAGCATGACGTCGACGAACGGCGTGACGTTGATGTCGGCCATCTTGGCGCTGCGCCGACGCCGGCTGCCGCCGCGCCGGGCGCCCTGGCCGCCGCTGGTGACGCTCATCGCCATCGGATCAGGCGGCCCGCGAGCCGTCGGTGGCCGAGCCGTCTTCCAGCTCGCGCGAGAGCACCACCGCAAACTCGTCGGCGAAGGTGCCGACCCGCGTGGCGTAGCGGTCGAGATCGCCCGAGAGCTTGTTGTAGGCGACCACCGCCGGGATCGCCGCGACCAGGCCGAAGGCGGTCGCGAGCAGGGCCTCGGCGATGCCGGGCGCCACCACCGCCAGCGTGGTGTTCTTGGTCAGCGCGATCGACTGGAAGCTGTTCATGATGCCCCAGACCGTGCCGAACAGGCCGACGAAGGGTGCGGTGGCGCCGATCGTCGCCAGCGAGCTCAGATATTTCTCGATGCTTTCGACCTCGCGGTCCAAGGTCAGCGACATCACCTTGCCGACCCGGGTCAACAGCGCGCCGACCGCGCTCGAGGTCCGCGGCCGCGGCGTGTCGCGCCATTCCTCCATGGCGGCTGCGAACATCAGCGCCATCGGATGGTCGGGCCGCGCGGCCAGGCGGCGATGCAGGTCGTCGAGCGGCGCCCCCGACCAGAACTCGCGCTCGAACACGCTGGCCTTGGCGCGCAGCCGGCGGAAGCGGATCGCCTTGTCGAAGATCACCGCCCAGGACCAGAGCGAGGCCAGGAGCAGCATCAGCATGACGGCTTTGACGATCGGGTCGGCCTGGCCGATCAGCCCGAAGATGCTCACGCCGGCAGCGTGATCGACGCCGACGCCGAGAGCCGAAATCGGGGTGTCTGCCATCACACGATCCTGTGCTTTGTCACGGGCCGCCGGGTGGCTTGGCGATGCGCGGTCAGGTGGGGGGAACCATGAACAGCCGCGCCCGTGGCCGGCACCCGAGATCCAGCCGATTCCATAGCGCCAGCGTGGCATCAAGAACCGGGTTTACCCCAATTTGTCAAGGTGCAGCACCTCAGGTTCGCGCGAGCGGCGAGTTTCCCGAACGCTAGCGTGGCCCCAGGGCCGCAATCAAACCAGGCGGCAAACGAAGGGGCTTCAACTTCAAATTGAGGGATACCAGGCCGACGCTGAGCTCCGCCAGCGGCCGGCCGTCGCGCTGCACCAGCTGTCGCAGATCGAGCGAGGCGCCGCCCAGCCGGACCAGGCTGGTCTCGACGCAGAGCAGATCGTCCAGCACGGCCGGCGCCCGGAACTCGAGCACGCAGCGGCGGACCGCGAACAGCAGGCCGTGCTCGGCGCGCAGGCGGGTATGGTCGAAGCCCAGGCTGCGCAGCCACTCGGTCCGGGCGCGTTCGGCAAAGCGCAGATAGCTGGCATGGTAGACGATCCCGCCGGCATCCGTGTCCTCGTAGTAGACCCGGATCCAGAAGCCATGGCCGCCGGCCAGGGCAGGGACGGCGGCCGCCGGCTCAGCCATCGCCCAAAGCCGGCGGCTCGAACAGATCCGGCGTGGCGCTGCGCGGCGGCTCCAGCTGGAGATGCTGCCAGGCGGCCCGGGTCAGCATCCGGCCGCGCGGCGTGCGCTGGAGCAGGCCCTGCTGCAGCAGGAACGGCTCGACCACCTCCTCCAGCGTGTCGCGCTGCTCGGACAGGGCGGCCGACAGGGTGTCGACGCCGACCGGGCCGCCGTCGTAGCTGGCTGCCAGGCAGCGCAGATAGCGGCGATCCAGGCTGTCCAGGCCCAGCTGGTCGACCTCGAGCCGGCTCAGCGCCTGATCGGCCAGCGCGGCATCGACCGACGCATGGCCGGCCACGGTCGCGAAATCGCGCACCCGGCGCAGCAGCCGGGCGGCCACCCGCGGCGTGCCGCGCGCGCGCCGGGCGATCTCGTGGGCGCCATCGGATTCGAGCGGCAGATCGAGCAGGCGGGCGCCGCGGCTGACGATCGCCTCCAGCTCGCCATGGTCATAGAATTCGAGCCGCGACTGGATGCCGAAGCGGTCGCGCAACGGCGTGGTCAGCAGGCCGGTCCGGGTGGTGGCGCCGATCAGCGTGAACGGCTGCAGGTCGATCCGGACCGAGCGCGCGGCCGGCCCTTCGCCGATCATCAGATCGAGCTGGAAGTCCTCCATCGCCGGATAGAGCACCTCCTCGACCACGGGGCTCAGGCGATGGATCTCGTCGATGAACAGGACGTCGCGGCGCTGCAGGTTGGTCAGCTGGGCGGCCAGGTCGCCGGCGCGCGCGATCACCGGGCCGGAGGTCATGCGAAAGCCGACGCCAAGCTCGGTCGCGACGA
Organism: uncultured Alphaproteobacteria bacterium; assembly: GCA_902826935.1. Taxonomy (GTDB): domain Bacteria; phylum Pseudomonadota; class Alphaproteobacteria; order Geminicoccales; family Geminicoccaceae; genus CADEGR01. The sequence goes on from CADEGR010000173.1 coordinate 2,353, forward strand.
TCTGGGCCAGCGTGGTCTTGCCCAGGCCCGGCGGGCCGGCGAACAGGACGTGGTCCATCGCCTCGCGCCGCTGCCTGGCCGCCTCGATGAACACCTGGAGATTGGCGCGCAGCCGCGCCTGGCCGATGAACTCCACCAGCCGCTGCGGCCGCAGCGAGCGGTCGACATCGTCCGGCAGGGCCTCCGGGCTGATCGCGCGCTCGGGCTGCTCGGCGGCCATGGCTCAGGCCGCCCTGAGCGGCGTGGCCGCGCGCCGGGGCAGCGCCAGCAGCCGGTCATAGACCGCGATCAGCCGCTCGCCATAATGCTGCTGGCGCCACTCCCAGCGCACGGTCACGGCATTTTGCGCGCCGATCACCGCGAGCCGCGTGCGATCCGCGGCCGCCGCGCGCAAGGCCGCCTGGATCGCGCCCGCCTCGCCCGGCGGCACCAGCGCGCCATGGACCTGATCCTGCACGATCGAGCCGGCATTGGGGGTCGTGACCACGTAGCAGCCGCAGGCGAGCGCTTCGAAGATCACCCGCGCCGAGCCCTCGGCGAGCGACGGGAACAGGAACAGATCCGCCGCCAGCAGCTGGCGCGCCAGATCGCGCCGGCACAGCACGCCATGCTGGCGGACCCTCGGATCGGCGAAGAAGCGGCCATGGCGCGCCGCCATCTCCGCGTCGCACGCGCCGACCAGATCGAGGGTCCAATCCAGATCGTCCAGCCCGGCCAGGGCAGCCACCAGGCTATCGATGCCCTTGCGCTGGCCGATCGCGCCGGCGAACAGGAGCCGGAGCGGGCCGGGCGGGGCCGGCTGCCGGGCCGGCAGCTGGTCGAGGATTGCCAGAAAGCCGTCGTCGATGCCCAGATAAGCGACCTCGATCTGCGCCGGATCCCAGCCCTGCTCGACGAAGGTGGTGCGCACGAACTCGGAGCAGACCAGGATCGCATCGGCGCCGCTGAAATCCTGCTGGACATCGGCCCACAAAGTATCGCGGGGCGGCCGCTGGCCGGGCGGCGGCAGCCGGCCGCCATGGCGCACCAGATGCTCGAGCGTGCCCGGAAAGGCGATCGAATGGTCGCACAACGTCACCATGCCAGCCGCCTGCGCCGTCCTGACCGCCCGGTGGCCGAAGCCGGAGCGGTAATGGAACAGCCGGGCGCCGCTGCCGGGCAATGCCGCCGCCACCCGGCGGGCATAGGCGTGGCGCGCCGCCAGCATCGCGCGCTGGCCGAGCAAGGCGCTGCCGATCAGCCCGCCTGCCTCGGTCGCCGGCCAGGACCGGACCCGCTGGTCCGGCAGCGCCACCGCCCGATCCAGCAGGCGGTTGATCCGGGGATGCCGGGTCAGGCCCAGGCCGTCCAGCCGGGCGCGCCAGGTGGCGCTGGGATAGAAGCCGGCAAAGCAGCAGGCGAGCCGGCCGTGGCGCTCGACCTCGGCGGCCGCGGTCATCAGGTGGAACCGGTCGAAGCCGTTGGCGATCGCGATATCAGGCGCGGCCATGGGCGCTCCCGGAGCTGGCGCCGGCGGCCGCCTGGCCGGCGCCGAGCTCGCGCAGGCCGTCTCGGATCAGCGCTTCGAGCGCCGCGTCGGGCCCGAGCTGGACGGCGACCCGGCCGATCGCGCCATGGGCCTCGCTGCGGCCATAGCCGAGATTGACCAAGGCCGAGATCGCCTCCTCGAGCGGCGCGCTGCCGGCAGTCGGCAGGCCGGCCGCCAGGCTGGCCCGCAGCGGCCCGGCGGCAACGGTGCCGGCGAGCTGGCCGACCCGCTCCTTCAGCTCGCTCGCGATCCGGGCCGCCAGGCGCGGCCCGACCCCGCTCGCCCGGCTGAGCGCCGCCTTGTCCGCGGCCATGACCGCCTGCGCCAGCTGGTCCGGGGTCAGCGCCGCGAGGATCGCCAGCGCGACCCGGGCACCCACGCCCTGGACGGTCTGCAGCAGCCGGAACCAGCTGCGCTCCAGCGCCGTCTCGAAGCCGTAGAGGGTCAGGCTTTCGGCCCGAAGCTGGGTCTCGATCTCCAGCTCGACCGCCTCGCCGGCGCGCGGCAGGCCGGCCAAGGTGCGCGCCCCGCAGGTCACCAGATAGCCAACCCCGCCGACATCGACCACGACCCCGTCCTCGCCGACGGTCGCGAGCCGGCCGCGCAGCCGGGCGATCACGACGCGGCTCCCGCCGCCAGCGCCGCGGCGGCGGCGCGGCTCAGGCCGCTGGTCCGGTGATGGGCATGGCACAGCGCCACCGCCAGCGCATCGGCGGCATCGCCCGTGACCGCGCCGCAGCCCGGCAGCAGGGTGCGCACCATCATCGCGACCTGCTGCTTCTCGGCCGCGCCGGTGCCGACCACCGCGCGCTTGACCGTCTTGGAGGCGTATTCGGTCACTGGCAAGCCGGCATGGGCGGCCGCCAGCAGGGCGACGCCGCGGGCCTGGCCCAGCTTCAAGGACGAGCCGGCATTGCGGTTGATCACCGTCTCCTCGACCGCGGCATCGATCGGCTGATGGTCGCGCAAGACGTCCTGCAAGCCGCGATAGAGCGCGTCCAGCCGGGCCGCCAGGGCCTGGCTGGCGTCGCTCGTGACCACGCCCGCGGCGACGAACTGGATCGCGTTGCCGCGGGTCGCGATCACGCCCCAGCCGGTGCGCTGCAAGCCCGGATCGATGCCGAGCAGCAGCATCATCAGGCGCTCAGCCGCTCCAGGACCGCGTCGTCGACCTCGAAATTCGCGACCACCCGCTGCACGTCGTCATTGTCGTCCAGCCCGTCCAGGAGCTTGAACAGGGTCTCGGCCTGGTCGGCGCCGACCGGCACCGTGACCTGCGGCCGCCAGCCCAGGCGCGCGGTCTCGGGCGAGCCGAGCTTGGCTTCCAGGGCATCGCGGACCGTGTTCAGCTCGTCCGGCGCGCAGATGATGTCGTGGCCGCCCTCGCCGGACTGGCAGTCCTCGGCGCCGGCCTCGATCGCGGCCTCCAGCACGGTGTCCGGATCGCCCGCCTCGACCGGGTAGTGGATCTCGCCGATCCGGTCGAACTGGAAGCTGACGCTGTTGGTCTCGCCGAGCGAGCCGCCGAGCTTGGAGAACACCATGCGCACATCCGCCGCGGTCCGGTTGCGGTTGTCGGTCAGGGTCTCGACGATGATCGCGACCCCGCCCGGCCCGTAGCCCTCGTAGCGGACCTCCTCGTAGTTCTCGGCGTCGGCGCCGCCGCCCTTGTTGATCGCGCGCTCGATATTGTCCTTCGGCACGTTGGCCGCGCGCGCTGCCTGCAAGGCGCTGCGCAGGCGCGGATTGGAGGTCGGGTCGGTCCCGCCCATCTTGGCCGCGACCTGGACCTCACGCACCAGTCGGGTGAACACCTTGGCCCGCTTGGCGTCCTGGCGGCCCTTGCGGTGCATGATGTTCTTGAATTGGGAATGTCCCGCCATCGCTCACGTCGTCCCGTCTCCGGAGATGCTGCGCTCTAGCACAGTTTGCGCGATTCTCACAGTCCGGCGCCGGCCGGCAGCGCGCTGCGAGCGTGGGGCGCCGTTAGGCGGATCTTAACCAGTGGTCGATAGAACTGAGGCGTCGGGCGGCCGTGCTGCCCGGGTCGCAACCTCGTTCTGGCGATGGCATGAGCTCGAACCCGCAGGATCCCAACGACCAACGGCGGCACCGGCGCCTGACCAGCCGGATCGAGGCCAGCCTGTTCTTCGACGGCGGCAGCTGGCGCTGCTGGATCCGCGACATCTCGCCGGCCGGCGCCGGCCTCGAGCCGGCGATTCCGGCGGCGCTCGGCCGTCTGGTCGAGCTGCGCAGCCCGCGCTTCAGCCGCGCCTTGCTCGGCCGGGTGGTCAACGTCACCAACGACCGGACCAACTTCGCCTTCGAGCTGGACGAGGCGATGCAGTACGAGCTGGCGAAGTTCCTGGCGACCAACGTCGATCTGACCTGAGCGACCAGAGCCGCGCTGGCCTAGGCGCGCTGGCTCGCCACCGGCTCCGGCGCGCTGTCGGCCGAGGTCTTGCTGAGCGTCCAGATCGCCAGCCGCCCGGCCCGGCCGCGGATCGGATGGGGGGCTGCTTCGGTCAGGCCGGCGAGATCAGGCGCGGCGCTCTCACGCCGCAGCTGCGCCACCAAATCATCGCTCACCACCAGCCGCGTCGCCAGCTCCCGGGTCAGGTTTTCCAGCCGGGCGGCGACATTGACCGTGTCGCCCAGCACCGTGAACTCGAGCCGGCGGCTGCTGCCGATGTCGCCCTGCACCACCGGGCCGTAGTGGATGCCGATGCCAAGCTCGATCGGTGCCAGGCCGTCCGCCAGGCGCAGCTGATTGAGCTCGGCCAGCTCCACGATCATCCGGCGCGCGCAGGCCAGCGCGTTGCTGGCATCGCGCGGGCCTGGCTCCGGCGTGCCGAAGGTCGCCATCAGCCCGTCGCCGGTATATTTGTCGAGCGTGCCGGCATGGGCGAACACCGCATTCGCCATGCGCTGGTGGAAGTCGCGCAGGAAGCCGACCACCGCCTCCGGCGTCAGCTGCTCGCAGTAGCTCGTGAATTTGTGGATGTCGACGAACAGGACCGCGACCGGCTGCCGGCGGACCGTGCGCAGCGGCTCGTCGCGCCCGGTCAGCGCCTCGACCAGGTTGGGCGAGAAGTAGCGCTCGAGATTGAGCCGGGCGCGGGTCGCGGCAACCTGCTGCAGGACCAGCCGCCGGGCCCGGGCGACCGCGACCGCGAGCAGCGCCGACACCAGCAGCACCACGAAGGCGAGCTTCAGCTCGATGTTTAGATGGATGAAGTTGGGCTGCAGGAACAGCGCCACCAGCTGGTCCATGCCGGTCGCCGCCTGCCAGGCCGGATCGGCCGAGGTGATGATCCCGGGCTGGTGGCTGAGCAGCCAGAGCCCGACCCCCCAGGCCGCGACCGCGCTCAGCCCGGTCCAGAGCACCAAAGCCGGGCTGTAGCTGAGCGCGGCCCCGGCCAGCAGCACGAACACGAACACGATGTTGGCGTAGCGCAGCACCAGCGCCGGCGGCGGCTGGACGCTGAGCAAGGGGTTGGGTGCAAGCAGGATGAACGCCAGCAGGATGCCGTCCAGGGCGGCGAAGGCGAAGCGCAGCCGGGCATAGTAGCCGCGGCCGAGCAGCCAGAGCTGGAGCACGCCCAGGAGGCCCAGCGCCGCCAGCCAGAGATGGAAGAACAGCGCCCAGCGCTCGTGGATCGCCGCCAGCAGCCAGAGCTCGATCGCCGCCAGCGCCAGGAGCCGGCCGCGGATCGCGAAGGCCAGCCCGCGCTGCTCCTCCTTGGCCAGCGCCGCCGCGATCCTGCCTGGCGCCTCGTCGCTCCCGCTCATGCCCGCCCTGCTGCCGCCAGCAGCCGCCAACCGGCCGCGCACCCTCGTCGCCGGCGAGGCTAGCGCACGGCAGGCTTGCCGGCGATCAAAAAGCCGGCGCCGATTCCGGCTTGCGGCCGTCGGCCAAACTGCCGATAAGCGAGCCCGGCCTGCGCCCTGGCCCGCCCGAGCTTTGGAAAGCGAGCGATGACCGAGTGGATCGAGGAGACCCTGCACCGGAACCTGCGCATGAAGCTCAAGGTCGACCGGGTCCTCTATGACGCGCAGTCGGCCGAGCAGCGGGTCCAGATCATCGAGAACGGCACCCTCGGCCGGGTCCTCTACCTCGACGGCGTGCTCCAGACCTGCGAGCGGGACGAGTTCATCTATCACGAGATGCTGACCCATCTGCCGATCCTGGCCCATGGCCGGGTGCAGGACCTCCTGATCATCGGCGGCGGCGATGGCGGCATGCTGGAGGAGGCGCTCAAGCATCGCGCGCTCGGCCACGTCACCATGGTCGAGATCGATCCCAGCGTGGTCGCGATGAGCAAGGCCTATCTGCCGTCGATCTGTGGCGAGGCATTCGCGGATCCGCGGCTCGATCTGGTCTTCGCCGACGGCTTTGCCTTCGTGCGCGAGACCGAGCGACGCTACGATGTCGCGATCGTCGATTCCACCGACCCGATCGGGCCCGGCGAGGCCTTGTTCACCCAAGAGTTCTACGCCGCCTGCAAGCGCTGCCTGCGGCCGGGCGGCATCCTGGTGACCCAGAACGGCGTGCCGTTCATGCAGCCCGACGAGCTGCGCAACACGGTCCGCGTGCTGCGGCCGCTGTTCGCCGACGTCCATTGCTACCTGGCCGCGGTGCCCGGCTATGTCGGCGGGCCGATGGCCTTCGGCTGGGCGAGCGACGACCCAGCGCTGCGCCGCGTGCCGCAGGACGCCCTGCAACGCCGCTTCGCCGCCGCCGACATCGCGACCCGCTACTACAACCCCGAGGTCCACCCGGCCGCGTTCTGCCTGCCGGGCTACGTCGCCGAGCTGCTGACCTGAGCCATGCG
>CADEGR010000174.1 GCA_902826935.1 uncultured Alphaproteobacteria bacterium
GCCGCCAGCGCCGCCTGGTCGGACAGGCCGTGCAGGGCCAGGCTGCAGACCGTCTCCGGGCGCGGCAGGACCTTGAGGGTGATCTCGCTGAGCACGGCGAGCGTGCCATGGGAGCCGGTCAGGAGCTTGGGCAGGTCGTAGCCGGTGACGTTCTTGACCACCCGGCCGCCGGTCTTGAACAGCTCGCCGCGGCCGGATACGGCGCGGATGCCGAGCACATGGTCGCGCACCGCGCCCGCCTTGACCCGGCGCGGCCCGGCCAGGTTGCAGGCGACCATGCCGCCCAGGCTGGCGCTGGCCGCCGGCTGGCCGAGCAGGGGGCCGAGATCGGCGGGCTCGAAGGCGAGCTGCTGCTGGTGCTGGGCGAGCTCCGCCTCGATCTGGGCGAGCGGCGTGCCGGCCTTGGCCGCCAGCACCAGCTCGGCCGGCTCGTAGAGCGTGATGCCCGCATGGCGGGCAAGGCACAGATCCTGCGCCGCCTGGACCGGCCGCCCGAGCGCCTGCTTGCTGCCGGCGCCGACCAGCGCCAGCGTCGTCTGCGCCGCCACCGCCTCGGCCACCGCCGCCGTCAGCTCGGTCTCGTCGCCTGGCTCGAGCCTGCCCATGCCGTCCGCCCGGATTGTCGCACGCGCTTCAGCTTGCAGGTGTCACCTAAGCACAGCGCCGTCGGCAAGAGAACTGGATGGCGTGACGGCGCTCAGTCGCGGTGGCGCAGCACCGCGTAGAGGCTGACCACCGCGTAGCGGCCGAGCCCGGGCAGTGCGGCGCACCAGCCGAGCGCCTGGCAGGCCAGACCCTTGAGGCCGGTGCCGGGATTGATCTCGAGCAGCATGATGTCGCAGTAACAGAAGTCGATCGCCCGCAGGTAGTCCCGCGGCGCCAGGCCGTTGAGCCCGGCCGCCTCCAGGGTCTGGAACTCGGTGCCGTTCAGCCGGTTGATCGCCGCGAGCACCGCTGGCTTGCCTTTGAGCACATGCAGCCAGGGCCAGCGGTAGCCGGTCACGAAGCCGTGGTCGCCGAAGGGGCTGTAGTAGAGCGGGCTGGTGCCGATCAGGAATAGGCCGCCCGGCTTCAGCAGCCTGGCCAGCATCGGCAGCACCTGGTCCAGCCCGGCCACATGCTCGATCGTGTCCTTGGTCACGATCACGTCGAACTTGGGCAGGGTCCTGGCGAACTTCGCCAATTCGCCGCAGAGCAGCGTGACCTTGCCGGCCTGGACATGCGATCCGAGCCGCATGCGGGCTTCGTCGAGCCGATTCTGCGCGATGTCGAGCCCGAAGACCTCGGCCGCACCTGCCTCCAGCATGTCGAGCATCAGCGTGCCGATGCCGCAGCCGAAATCGAGCACCCGCTTGCCGGTGAAATCCGGCATGCCGCCGATCCGCTGCCAGTACGCCTGGTCATGCCGGCGCACCTTGGTCACGATCTCGGCCAGATTGTCAGGAATCACGTCAAACATGGAAACGGTCACTAGGATAATCCTTCGAGCAAAATAGCCGGACGTCGCGCGACGTCGCGCCATCAGTTCAAATTGTGCTTGGTGTTCATTGGCTGGTCGCGCCAGCGCCAAGGCTGGGACCCGGACTAGCAATCAAAGCCATGCCGGTTGGCCTGGCGTGAAACCTGGGCAATTCGCTTGCTTGGTCAGCCAGCCCCCGCAGGCTCGCCGCCAAGATCCTTGAAAAATATGGCGCGCACGACAGGACTCGAACCTGTGACCTCTTGCTCCGGAGGCAAGCGCTCTATCCAACTGAGCTACGCGCGCCCAAGGCGTCTCTATAGCGCAGGCGGCGACGAAGGCAAAGGTTCGTGACGGGCTCTGGGCGACGCTTCAGCGGCCGCCGTTGGCCGGGCTCGGCGGCATCGGCTGGCCGTGGCCGGTGAGCTGCAGGAACAGCGCCTCGAGATCGGCTTCCCGGGTCGCCAGATCCTGGATCAGCAGGCCGGCCTGGCGGACCGCATCCAGGAGCGCGCCGACCCGCGCCTGGCTGGGGTGATAGTCGATCACCAGCTGCCGTTCGGCCTCGATCCGGAAGCCCTGCGCGGCCAGCGCCGGCGGCAGGCTGGCGAGCGGTGCGGCCAGGGTCACGGTCAGGGTCTTGGCGTCGAGCTGGCTGATCAGCGTGCGGGTGGCGCCGGTCGCGACCACCTGGCCCTGGTCGATGATCGCGATCTCGTCGCACATCGCCTCGGCTTCCTCGAGGTAATGGGTGGTCAGGACCACGGTGACACCCTGCTCGTTCAGCCGGCGCATGTAGCTCCATAGATGCCGGCGCAGCTCGACATCGACGCCGGCGGTCGGCTCGTCCAGGATCACCACCGGCGGCTGGTGGATCAGCGCCTTGGCGACCAGGAGCCGCCGGCGCATGCCGCCGGACAGGGTGCGGGCATAAGCGTCCGCCTTGTCGGCCAGCTCGACCGCGGCCAGGGTCTCGGTGACCCGGCGCTCGGCCTTGGGCACGCCATAGAGGCCGGCCTGCAGATCGAGCGCCTCGCGCGGCGTGAAGAAGGCATCCAGGTTCAGCTCTTGCGGCACCACGCCGATCGCCCGGCGCGCCCGGCGCGGGTTCTGGTCGATGTCGAAGTCCCAGATCCGAGCGCTGCCGGCGGTCTTCACGACCAGGCCGGCCAGGATGTTGATCAGGGTCGACTTGCCGGCCCCGTTCGGCCCGAGCAGGCCGAAGATGGCGCCGCGCGGCACCGCGAGATCGATCCCCTTCAGCGCCTCCTTGGGCGGCTGGCGCTTGGTGCCGGCATAGGTCTTGCGCAAGCCCCGCACCTCGATCGCGAGCGCCGGCGCCCCGTAGCGGGCGGCGACCTCGTCGAGCCGGCCGGGCTTGAGGACCGGCGCCGCCGCGGCCGGCTGGTCCCCGGTCAGGACGTCAGGCTGATCCAAGCACCCTCCTTGGCCGAGCGGAACAAGCCGTCGATCACCGCCATGTTCGCGACCGCATCCTCGAGCGGATACGGCCAGGGCTGGCCGGTCCGGATCGCCTCGGCGAAGGCATCGCCCTGCAGCGTGTAGTGGTCGACCACGTCGAGCTCGATCACCTCGGCCGAGGCGTCGCCCAGCTGGCTGCCATCGTCGAGGAAGATCCGACACGGCCGATCGGGCGGCGCGTTGAACGGGATCTCGACCTCGATCCGGCCCTTGGTGCCGAAGATCTGCATGCGCTGATAGGGCACCAGCTGGGTCGAGCAGACAAACAGCGCCTGGCCGGTCGGAAACTCCATGAGCGCGGTCGCCAGGCGGTCGGTGCCGAAGCTCGGATCACGTTCCACCGTGCCGACCACGCGGGTCGGCTCGGCCCCGAACAGGAAGCGCGAGGTCACGATCGGGTAGCAGCCGATGTCGTAGAGACCGCCGCCGCCGATCTCGGCCTGGTTGCGGACATTGGCCGGATCGACATTGTGATAGCTGAAGCTGCCCTGGACGACGCGCAGCTCGCCGATCCGGCCAGAGCGGACCAGCTCCCTCGCCCGCAGCCATTGCGGATGCCAGCGGACCATGAAGGCCTCGGCGATCAGGACGCCGGTCTGGTCGCGCACCGCGACGAGCTGCCTGGCCTCGGCGGCATCGAGGGCGATCGGCTTCTCGCACAAGACATGCTTGCCGGCGCGCGCCGCCTCGGCCGAGAGGGACACGTGCAGATGGTTGGGCAAGGGATTGTAGACCGCCTCGATCGCGGGATCGGCGAGCAGCTCGGCGTAGGAGCCATAGGCCTTCGGGATGCCGAGGGCGGCTGCGGCCCGTTCGGCCTGCGCGAGGTCGCGCGACGCGATCGCCTCGATCCGGCAATGCTGCGACTTCTGCATTGCCGGGATGACCTTCTCGAGGCCGATCCTGGCGGTGCTGATGACGCCGAAGCGCACCGGTTCCATGGCCGTCTCCTGACCTTGCTGCCTGCTCCCTGGCGCCGTCATAGCCAGCTTCAGGGCGTCTGGCCAGCTTGCTCGAGCAGGCCGTAGCGCAGCAGCATGATGCCATCGTCGAACCGGTCATGGCCGAGCAGGTTCAGCCGACCGGCCCAGCCGGCGGGGAACAGCCGGGTGCCGCGGCCCAGGACCGTCGGATAGACCATCAGCCGCAGCTCGTCGATCAGACCATGGGGCAGCAGCTGATGCACGATCGAGGCGCTGCCATAGATCCAGATGTCGCCGTCGCCCGCCTCGGCCTTGATCATCCTGACCTCCGGCACCAGGTCGCCGGCGAGCAAGGCAGTGTTCTGCCAGTCGATTTGCTGCAAGGTTTTGGAGGCGACATATTTCGGCAGGCTGTTCATGCGCCGGGCGAAGCCGTCCGGATCGTCGAGCTGCGGCCAGACCGCGGCGAAGGCCTCATAGGTGAACCGGCCGAACAGCAAGGCGCCCGCCGCCTCCAGCTCGGCCAGCTTGAACTCGTCGCCCTTGGCGCCGCGGCTGAACGGGCCGGTCCAATCGCCCAGGCCCGAGCCCTCCATGCCGACGGGATCCTGGATCACGCCGTCGAGCGACATGTAGTCGGTGACCACGATCTTGCGCGGCATGCCTGCCTCCCTGGTTATGGCTGCGACCGGCTGGATAACGCATCCGGCCGCCTGCCGTTGCATCCCCCGGCGCGTGGGTAGCGCCTGCGGCGGGGCGCGCCTATGGTGTCGGCTTGCGCCCCCCGGGCGCATGAATTGGACCTGCGATCGGACTTCTTGCGAGCCTCCATCATGTCCCAGCCGGCCATTGCCCAAGCCGCCGCCCTGCCCAAGCCGCGGCTCGTTCTGATCGACGGCTCGGGCTACATCTTCCGGGCATTCTTCGCCCTGCCGCCCTTGACCAGCCCCGACGGCAAGCCGGTGGGCGCCGTGTTCGGCTTTTGCAACATGCTGTTCAAGCTCGCCCAGGACCGGCCGCACGAGCGGCTGGTGGTGGTGTTCGACAAGGGTCGGGCCAGCTTTCGCAACGACATGTACGAGGCCTACAAGGCCAACAGGGACGAGCCGCCCGACGATCTGATCCCGCAATTCCCCCTGGTCCGCAAGGCGGCCGAGGCGTTCGGACTGCCGGTGGTCGAGATCGAGGGCTACGAGGCCGACGACATCATCGCGACCTATGCCCGTCAGGCCCAGGCCGAGGGCCGGCCGGTGACCATCGTGTCCTCGGACAAGGATCTGATGCAGCTGATCGATGGCGGCATCGAGATGTACGATCCGATGAAGGCGAAGCCGATCGACCGGGCCGAGGTGATCGAGAAGTTCGGGGTCGGGCCGGAGCTGGTGGGCGACGTCCTGGCGCTGGCTGGCGACAGCTCGGACAACGTGCCGGGCGTGCCGGGCATCGGGGTCAAGACGGCTGCCCAGCTGCTGCAGGAGTTCGGCAGCCTGGAAGGTCTCCTCGCCGGCGCCGAGACGATCAAGCAGCCCAAGCGCCGCCAGAACCGGATCGAGTATGCGAGACGGCACCGGTGCCGATTGCGGTCGATGCCTTGCCGGAGGCCGCGGTCGACCATGCGCGGCTCCTGGAATTCAGCCGCAACCAGGGCTTCAAATCCCTGATCCAGCGCCTGGAGACGCTGCTGGCCACGGTCGGCGCCACGGTGGCGTCGGTCGCGATGCAGGCGGTCGGCCCCGAGCCGGCGGCACCGTCCTGGCGCTACGAGACCATCACCGAGCTCGCCCAGCTGGACGCCTGGCTGGCCAAGGCGACCGCAGAGGGCGTGCTCGCCCTCGATGCCGAGACGACCTCGCCCAATCTGGAGAAGGCGGCGCTGGTCGGCTTGTCGTTCGCCGTGGTGGCGGGCGAGGCCGCCTATGTGCCGCTCGGCCATCGGGATGATTTCGGCCAGCTGGTGGCGGGCCAGCTCGATGCCGAGACGGTGCTCGAACGGTTGCGGCCGGTCCTGACCGATCCCGCGGTGCTCAAGATCGGCCATCATCTGAAATACGACATGGGCGTGCTGGCCAGGCGCGGCGTCACGGTCACACCCTATGACGACACGATGCTGCTGTCCTACGTCGTCGATGGCACCGGCCACGGCCATGACATGGCCGATCTGTGCAAGCTGCATCTGCAGCATGACGTGATCACGCTCGAGCAGGTTTGCGGCAGCGGCAAGAGCCAGATCACCTTGGACCAGGCGCCGATCGAGCAGGCTGCGGCCTATGCCGCCGAAGTCGCCGACGTGATCTTGCGGCTGCATGGCGTGCTCAAGCGCCGGCTGATCGAGGTGCGGCGCACGCGGATCTACGAGCAGCTGGAGCGGCCGCTGCTGGCGGTGCTGGAGCGGATGGAGCGGACCGGGATCCTGGTCGATCGCGCGATCCTGCGGCGGCTGTCCCAGGACTTCACCAGCCGCATGGCCGAGCTGGAGACCGAGATCCACAAGCTGGCCGGGCGGCCGTTCAATCTGGGCTCGCCCAAGCAGCTGGGCGAGATCCTGTTCCAGGAGCAGGGCCTGCAGGGCGGCCGCAAGACCAAGAGCGGCAGCCATGCGACCGGTGCCAATGTGCTGGAGGACCTGGCGGCGCAGGGCCACGAGCTGCCAGCCAAGATCCTGGCCTGGCGCCAGCTGCAAAAGCTGACCGGCACCTACACCGACGCCCTCATGCAGCAGATCAGCGAGCAAGACGGCCGGGTCCACACCTCCTACGCGATGACCGTGGTCTCGACCGGGCGGCTGTCCTCGAACGATCCGAACCTGCAGAACATCCCGATCCGGACCGAGGAGGGCCGCAAGATCCGCCAGGCCTTCGTGCCGGCCTCGGGCTATGTCCTGATGTCGGCCGACTATTCCCAGATCGAGCTGCGGGTGCTGGCCCATCTGGCCGACATCAAGTCGTTGAAGGACGCCTTCGCGCGCGGCGACGACATCCATGCGATCACCGCGTCGCAGATGTTCAAGGTGCCGCTCGATCAGATGGACCCGATCTTGCGCCGCAACGCCAAGACAATCAATTTCGGCATCATCTACGGCATCGGCTCCTACGGCCTGGCGCAGCGCCTGGGCATCCCCTACGAGGACGCCAAGACCTACATCGCCGCCTATTTCGAGCAGTATCCGGGCATCAAGGACTACATGGAGCGGGCCAAGGCGGCGGCGCGGGCGCAGGGCTACGTCACCACCTTGTTCGGCCGCTTGTGCGTCACGCCCGAGATCAAGAGCGGCAACCCGGCCAGGCGCAGCTATTCCGAGCGGGTCGCGATCAACGCGCCGATCCAGGGCACGGCTGCCGACATCATGAAGCGCGCCATGCTCCAGGTGGCGCATGCGCTCTCCGGCTCGAGCCTGGGCGCGCGCATGCTGCTGCAGGTCCATGACGAGCTGGTGTTCGAGGTGCCGGAAGCCGAGATCGAGCCGACCGCCGCCTTGATCCGCCGAACCATGGAGCGGGCGGCCCATCTGAGCGTGCCGCTCACGGTCGAGCTCGGCCATGGACCGAACTGGGATGCCGCGCACTAGGCGCCTGGCCTGATGGGCACGGCCATCGCCGAGCTGGCGGAGCGTCTGCGGGCGGGCGAGCGCCGCGCCTTGGCGCGGGCGATCACGCTGGTCGAATCGCAGCGGCCGGACCATCAGGCCGAGGCCGAGGCGCTCCTGGCGCGGCTGATGCCGGCGACTGGCAAGGCCATGCGGCTGGGCATCACCGGCACGCCCGGTGCCGGCAAGTCGACCTTCATCGAGGCGTTCGGGCTGCAGGGCGTGGCGGCCGGCCGGCGGATCGCCGTGCTCGCGGTCGATCCCTCCAGCCGGCGCTCGGGCGGCTCGATCCTGGGCGACAAGACCCGGATGCAGGAGCTGGCCAAGGCGCCGGCGGCGTTCATCCGGCCATCGCCGGCCGGCACGACGCTGGGCGGGGTCACCCGACGCTCGCGCGAGACCGCGCTGCTGTGCGAGGCGGCGGGCTTCGACGTGATCCTGTTCGAGACGGTCGGCGTCGGCCAGAGCGAGACCGCGGTCGCCGAGATGGTCGACTGCTTTCTCTTGCTGCTGGCGCCCGGCGCCGGCGACGAGCTGCAGGGCATCAAGCGCGGCATCGTCGAGCTGGCTGACCTGATCCTGGTCAACAAGGCCGACGGCCCCTTGCGCGAGACCGCGCTTCGGGTCAAGGCCGACTACCACATGGCCTTGCATCTGCTGCGCCCGGCGACGCCCGCCTGGACACCCGAGGTCCTGACCTGCTCGGCGCTTGAAGGCAGCGGCATCGCCGAGGTCTGGGACGCGGTTGGCCGGCACCATGCCGCCTTGAGCGCCGCCGGCGAGCTGGCCGCCAAGCGCGTCCGCCAGGCGGGCAGCTGGCTCTGGGCGGAGGTGCAGGCGGCCTTGCTCGATCTGCTCCAGGGCGATCCGGCGACGCGCGCGCGGCTGGTGGCGCTGGAACAGGAGGTCGCCGCCGGCCGGCTCCTGCCGCCCGAAGCCGCGCGGCGGCTGGTGGCGGCGGTGCGCGGCG
>CADEGR010000175.1 GCA_902826935.1 uncultured Alphaproteobacteria bacterium
TGTCGAGCATCATCACGACGAACAGGAACAGGACCGCGACCGCGCCGACATAGACCACCACCAGGACCATCGCCAGGAACTCGGCGCCGACCAGCACGAACAGCCCGGCGGCGTTGAAGAAGGCGAGGATCAGGAACAGCACCGAGTGGACCGGATTGCGGGCCGAGATCACCATCACGGCGGACGCCACCACGACCGCGGACAAAAGGTAGAAGACGAGCTGTTGAACGATCATGGCATCCCCGCCGGCGCCCCGCCGCCCGGCCGCAAGCTCGGCTCAGCGCGCAAGGCTTGGCGCCCTCCGTTTAGCGATAAGGAGCATCGGCGGCAAGATTCGCGGCGATCTCGCGCTCCCAGCGGTCGCCGTTCGCGAGCAGCTTCTCCTTGTTGTAGAACAGCTCGGCCCGGGTCTCGGTCGCGAACTCGAAGTTCGGCCCCTCGACGATCGCATCGACCGGGCAGCTTTCCTCGCACATGCCGCAATAGATGCACTTCACCATGTCGATGTCGTAGCGCGTGGTGCGGCGCGAGCCGTCGGGCCGGGGCTCGCTCTCGATGGTGATCGCCTGGGCCGGGCAGACCGCCTCGCAGAGCTTGCAGGCGATGCAGCGCTCTTCGCCCGAAGGGTAGCGGCGAAGCGCATGCTCGCCGCGAAAGCGCGGGCTGAGCGGCCCCTTCTCGTACGGATAGTTCAAGGTCACGCTGGGCTTGAACATGTAGCGGAAGGTGAGCGCGAAGCCCGAGACCAGCTCCTGCCAGAGGAGCGAGCGGGCGGCACGATCGAGCAAAGCCATCGCTGATCTCCGGGCCTAGCTGGGCAGCTTGTCGAAGGCGACGAGGAAGCCTGAGGTCAGCACCAGCCAGAGCAGCGAGGCCGGCAGGAACACCTTCCAGCCGAGCCGCATGAGCTGGTCATAGCGGTAGCGCGGCAGGGTCGCCCGCGCCCAGATGAAGATGAACAGGATGAAGCAGATCTTGGCGATCAGCCAGATCGGCCCCGGGATCCAGGTGAAGGGCGCGATCCCGAAGGGCGGCAGCCAGCCGCCCAGGAACAGGACCGAGGCAATGGCGCTCATCAGGATCATGTTGGCGTATTCGCCGAGGAAGAAGAGCGCGAAGCCCATCGACGAATATTCGACATTGTAGCCGGCCACCAGCTCGGCCTCGGCCTCGGGCAGGTCGAACGGGTGGCGGTTGGTCTCGGCCAGGATCGAGGCGATGAAGATCACGAACATCGGGAAATGCGGGATGCAGAACCACAAGCCTGCCTGGGCGCGCACGATCGCCGACAGGTTCAGCGAGCCCACGGTGACCAGGACGCACAGGATGATCAGGCCGATCGCGATCTCGTAGGACACCATCTGCGCCGCCGAGCGCAGAGCGCCCAGGAAGGCGTAGCGCGAATTGCTGGCCCAGCCGGCCATGATGATGCCGTAGACGCCGAGCGAGCTGATCGCGAACAGATAGAGCACGCCGACATTGAGGTCGGCGATCACCAGCCCCTCGCCGAACGGGATCACCGCCCAGCCGATCATGGCTAGCGTGAAGGTGATCATCGGCGCCAGGATGAACACCACCTTGTTGGCGCCGGTCGGCAGGATGGTCTCCTTGAACAGGAGCTTGACCGCATCCGCGATCGGCTGGAGCAGGCCCAAAGGCCCGACCACCATCGGCCCCTGGCGCAGCTGCATGGCCGCGATGACCTTGCGCTCGGCATAGGTCAGATAGGCGACCGCCAGGAGCAGCGGCAGCATGATCACTAGGATCTGCAGCACGATCCAGATGGTCGGCCAGGCGTAGAAGGTCCAAAGATCAGCCATAGGTGCCTGTCGCCGGCAGGGTGGTGGTGCGGGTCTGGTGCAGCGCGCTGCACTCGGCCATGACCGGCGAGGCGCGGCTGATCGGATCGGTGCGGTAGAAGTCCTGGATCGGCGAGACCAGGGTGCTGGCGTCCAGCTTGCCCTTGCGGCCGAAGCTGCGCCAGGCGGCCGGCTCGATCACGTCCGGATGGGCCAGCACCGGCGCCAGCTCGGCCATGCGGGCGCGCAGCTGGCCCAGCGTGTCGTACGCCAGCCGGTGGCCGAGCGCGTCCGATAAGGCGCGCAGGATCTTCCAGTCCTCCTTGGCGTCGCCCGGCGGGAAGACCGCGAGCTTGGCGCGCTGCGGCCGGCCCTCGAGATTGACGTAGGTCGCGTCCTTCTCGGTATAGGCCGCGCCCGGCAGGATCACGTCGGCGCGGCGCGCCGCGCGGTCGCCATGGTGGCCCTGGTAGATCACGAAGGCGCTGCCCAGCTGGTCGACCTCGATCTCGTCGGCGCCGAGCAGGAACAGGACCGCGAGCTCGCCGCCGAGGGCTGCCTTGACCATGCGGGCGACATCCTTGCCGCCCTGGTCCGGCACCAGCCCCAGATCCAGGCCGCCGACCCGGGAGGCCGCGGTGTGCAGGACGTTGAAGCCGTTCCAGCCGTCCTTGACCATGCCGTAGCGCTCGGCGATCTCGCGCGCGGCCGCCAGGATCGCGCCGCCGTCGGACCGGGTCAACGCGCCCGGCCCCACGATCAGCATCGGATGGGCCGCCTGGCCCAGGCGCTCGGCCAGCCGATGGCTGCCGTCGGCCAAGCTTGCCAGAACATCGGCGCCCAGGCCCAGCTCCTCGACCGGAAAGGTCAGATCGTCGGGCGCGCCGATCCGCGCCACATGGAAGCGGCCCTGGCGGTAGCGCTTGCGCAGCCGGGCATTGACCAGGGCCGCCTCGAAGCGCGGATTGGCGCCGATCAGGAGGCAGCTGTCAGCCTGCTCGATGCCGGCGATCGTGGTGTTGAACAGGTAGGAGCAGCGCGGGCTCGCGGCCAGCCTGGCCCCGTCCTGCCGGCAATCGATGCTGGGCGAGCCCAGCGCCGCCATCAGGTCTTTGAGCGCCGTCATCGCCTCGCAATCGGCGAGATCGCCCACGATCGCGCCGATCTGCGCGCCCGGCAGGCCCTGGACCCGCTGCGCGATCGCGGCGAAGGCGTCGCGCCAGTCGCAGGGCTGCAGCTTGCCGTCGCGGCGCACCATCGGCACGTCGAGCCGGCGCTTCCTCAGGCCGTCATACGAGAAGCGGGTCTTGTCGGAGATCCACTCCTCGTTGATGTCCTCGTTCAGCCGCGGCACGATCCGCATCACCTCGGGCCCGCGCGCATCGACCCGGATGTTGCAGCCCACCGCGTCCAGCACGTCGATCGATTCGGTCTTGCGCAGCTCCCAGGACCGCGCCCGGTACTCGTAGGGCTTGGAGTTCAGGGCGCCGACCGGGCAGATGTCGATCATGTTGCCGGACAATTCGGAGGTCACTGCCCGCTCGACCCAGGTGCCGATCTCCATATGCTCGCCGCGCCCGGTCGCCCCCAGCTCCTCGACGCCCGCGATCTCGTTCGCGAAGCGGATGCAGCGGGTGCAATGGATGCAGCGGGTCATGTGGGTCGAGATCAGCGGTCCCAGATTCTTGTCCAGGACGGTGCGCTTGTTCTCCTTGAAGCGCGAATGATCGGGCCCGTAGAACAGGGTCAGGTCCTGCAGATCGCACTCGCCGCCCTGATCGCAGATCGGGCAATCGAGCGGATGGTTGATCAGGAGCATCTCGAGCACGCCCTTCCTGGCCTTGTGGACCATGGGCGTGTCGGTCTTGATCACCATGCCGTCGGCGGCTGGCATGGCGCAGGACGCCACGGGCTTAGGCGACTTCTCGATCTCGACCAGGCACATCCGGCAATTGCCGGCGATGTTGAGCCTGGGATGGAAGCAGAACAGCGGAATCTCGCGACCGGCCAGCTCGCAAGCCTGGAGCACGGTCAGGCCGCGCGGCACCTCGATCGCCGCGCCATCGATCGTGACCTTGATGCTGTCGCTCATGCCGCCCTCTGCTGGAAGGCCTTGATCCGCCGCTCGAGCTCGGGCCGGAAATGGCGCAGCAGGCCCTGGACCGGCCAGGCCGCCGCATCGCCGAGCGCGCAGATCGTGTGGCCCTCGATCTCCTTGGTCACGTCCTGCAAGAGATCCAGCTCGGAGAGCTCGCCCTCGCCCCGGCCGAGCCGGGTCAGCATGCGGTACAGCCAGCCGGTGCCCTCGCGGCATGGCGTGCACTGGCCGCAGGACTCGTGCATGTAGAACTTCGACAGCCGCGCGATCGCCGCCACGATGTCGGTCGACTTGTCCATCACGATCACGCCGGCGGTGCCGAGGCCGCTTTGCACATCGCGCAGGGCGTCGAAGTCCATCAGCACGTCGTCGCAGATCGAGCGCGGCAGGACCGGCACCGAGGCGCCGCCCGGAATGATGCCGAGCAGATTGTCCCAACCGCCGCGCACGCCGCCGGCATGGCGCTCGATCAGCTCCTTCAGCGGGATGCCCATGGCATCCTCGACCGTGCAGGGCTGGTTCACATGGCCGGAAATGCAATAGATCTTGGTGCCTTCGTTCTTGGGCCGGCCGAAGCCCGCGAACCAGGTGGCGCCACGGCGCAGGATGGTGGGCGCGACCGCGATCGTCTCGACATTGTTGACCGTGCTCGGCCGGCCATAGAGGCCGACCGCCGCCGGGAAGGGCGGCTTCAGGCGCGGCTGGCCCTTCTTGCCCTCCAGGCTCTCGAGCAGCGCCGTTTCCTCGCCGCAGATATAGGCGCCGGCCCCGCGATGCAGATAGAGCTCGAAGTCGTAGCCCGAGCCGCAGGCGTTCTTGCCGAGCAGGCCCGCGTCATAGGCCTCGGCGATCGCCGCCTCCAGGGTCTCGGCCTCGCGGATGAACTCGCCGCGGATGTAGATGTAGCCAGCCGTGCAGCCCATCGAGACGCCGGCCAGGAGGCAGCCCTCGACCAGCTTGTGCGGGTCGTGGCGCATGATCTCCCGGTCCTTGCAGGTGCCGGGCTCGCTCTCGTCGGCATTGACCACCAGATAGACCGGGCCGCCATCCGACTGCTTGGGCATGAACGACCATTTGAGCCCGGTCGGAAAGCCGGCCCCGCCGCGGCCGCGCAGGCCGGACTGCTTGATCTGATCGACGATCCAGTCGCGGCCCTTCAGGATCAGCTCCTTGGTGCCGTCCCAGTCGCCGCGCTTGCGGGCGGCGTCCAGGCCAAAGGGCTGATCGCCGTAGAGGTTGGTGAAGATCCGATCCTGATCAGCCAGCATCGGTCGGTCCCCCGGCATCGGGTTGCTCAATCGTCTTGAGGGTGGTCCGGCCGCCCGCCGGCATCGAGCCCTGCCGGCCGGTCTGCGAGCCGGGCTTCGGCCGCTCGCCCTTGAGCAGCGCGTTCAGCACGGCCTTGGTCTTGGCGTAGTCCAGATCCTCGTAGAAATCGTCGTCGACCCAGAGGATCGGCGCGTTGGCGCAAGCGCCCAGGCATTCGAACTCGCGCAGGAAGAAGCGGCCATCGGGGGTCGACTCGCCGATGCCGATCCCCAGCGTCTCCTTGCAGGCGCGCACCACCTCGTCCGAGCCGCACAGCCAGCAGGGCGTGGTCGTGCAGATCCGGACCTGGATGCGCCCGACCGGCTTGGTGTTGAACATGTCGTAGAACGACGCGACCTCGTAGACCCGGATCGAGGGCATGCCGAGCAGGTCCGCGATATGATCGAGCGCCGGCTGTGGCAGCCAGCCGCCGGCCTGGGCCTGGGCCAAGGTCAGCAGCGGGAGGACCGCGCTCGCCTGGCGGCCGGCCGGATACTTCGCGATGATCGCGTCGACCTTGGCGCGGTTTTCGGCGGTGAACTCGAAGCCCGCGGGCGCGCTCATCGATCGATCTCTCCGAACACGATGTCCATGGCGCCGATGATCGCCGGAATGTCGGGCAGCATGTGGCCCTTGCTCAGCTGGTCCAGGGCGGCGAGATGGGCAAAGCCGGGGGCCCGGATCTTGCAGCGATAAGGCCGGTTGGTCCCGTCCGCCACGAGGTACACGCCAAACTCGCCCTTCGGCGCCTCGACCGCGGCATAGACCTCGCCGGCCGGCACGTGGAAGCCCTCGGTATAGAGCTTGAAGTGGTGGATCAGCGCTTCCATCGAGCGCTTCAGCTCGCCCCGCTTGGGCGGCGTGATCTTCTGGTCCTGGACCTTGACCGGCCCGGTCGGCAGCTGCTCGATGCTCTGCTTGATGATCTTCAGGCTCTCGCGCATCTCGACCATGCGGACCAGGTAGCGATCAAAGCAGTCGCCGTTCTTGCCGACCGGAATGTCGAAGTCCATGCGCTCATAGACCTCGTAGGGCTGGCTCTTGCGGAGATCCCAGGCGAGGCCGGAGGCGCGGATCATCGGGCCGGAAAAGCCCAGATCGAGCGCCTCCTCGGCGGTCACCTTGCCGATCTCGACGGTCCGCTGGCGAAAGATCCGATTGTCGTTCAAGAGCCGCTCGATGTCGTCGAGCACCGCCGGGAACGATTCCGTCCAGGCCAGGATGTCCTCGACCAGCCCCGCCGGCAGATCGCGCGCCACGCCGCCCGGACGGAAATAGTTGGCGTGCATGCGCGCGCCCGAGACCCGCTCATAGAACTCCATGAGCTTCTCGCGCTCCTCGAAGCCCCAGAGCAGCGGCGTCATGGCGCCAATGTCGAGCGCCATGGTGGTGATGTTGAGCAGGTGGTTCATGATCCGGGTCAGCTCGGAGAACAGCACCCGGATATATTGCGCACGCAGCGGGATCTCGAGCTGCAGCAGCTGCTCGATGGCGAGCACGTAGGCGTGCTCCTGGCACATCATCGAGACATAGTCGAGCCGGTCGAAATAGCCGACGCTCTGGATATAGGGCCGGTACTCGATCAGCTTCTCGGTGCCGCGATGCAGCAGGCCGATATGCGGATCGGCGCGCTCGACCACCTCGCCGTCCAGCTCCAGCACCAGGCGGAGCACGCCGTGGGCGGCCGGGTGCTGCGGCCCGAAATTCAAGGCATAGGTCTGGAGCGCGACTTCGGCCATGGCGGCGCTACCTCACCGGCTCGGCCGGGCCGCCGGCCTTCTCGTCGCCCGGCAGCAGGCTGCTGCCCTCCCAGGGGCTGAGGAAGTCGAAGCTGCGCCAGTCCTGGCGCAGGCGGACCGGCTCGTAGACCACCCGCTTCTGCTCGTCGTCGTAGCGGACCTCGACATAGCCGGTCTGCGGAAAGTCCTTGCGCAGCGGATGGCCCTCGAAGCCGTAGTCGGTGAGGATCCGGCGCAGATCGGGATGGCCGGCGAAATAGATCCCGAGCAGGTCCCAGGCCTCGCGCTCGAACCAGGCGGCCGAGGAGAACACCTCGATCACCGAAGGCACCGGGGTCGCCTCGTCGGTCAGGACCTTCACCCGGATCCGCCGGTTATGCTTGAGCGACAGCAAATGGTAGACCACCTCGAAGCGCTGCGGCCGATCGAGATAATCGACGCCGCAGACATCGACCAGCTGCTTGAACAGGCAGCTCGGCCGGTCGCGCAGCAGGGTCAGCACGCGCCGGATCTCGACCGCCAGCACCGTCAGGGTCAGCTCGCCCAGCGCCAGCTTGCTGTCGAGCAGGAGCTCGCCCAGCGCCGTGCTCAGCTCGGCCTGCAGCGCGCTCAAGCTCGCGGTCCGATCAGCCAAAGTCGGCACGGCCATAGTTCAACTCTTCCGCGCGTTCGAGTCAGGACGGCGCCGGCTCACCGTTCGAGCGTGCCGGTTCGCATGATTTTGCGCTGCAGCAGGAGAATGCCGTAGACCAGCGCCTCGGCGGTCGGCGGGCAGCCCGGCACGTAGACGTCGACCGGCACGATCCGGTCGCAGCCGCGCACCACCGAATACGAATAGTGGTAGTAGCCGCCGCCGTTGGCGCAGGACCCCATCGAGATCACCCAGCGCGGCTCGGCCATCTGGTCGTAGACCTTGCGCAGGGCGGGCGCCATCTTGTT
>CADEGR010000176.1:0-3461 GCA_902826935.1 uncultured Alphaproteobacteria bacterium
TCCAGTCGCTGGCCGACACGCTGCCGATGCCGGTCAACGCGGATGCCGACTATCCCGAGGACATTCGCCTGCGCTACCGGTTCCTCGATCTCCGGCGCGAGGCGCTGCACCGGAACATCATGCTGCGCTCGGGGGTGATCGCCTCGATCCGCCGGCGGATGATCGAGTCCGGCTTCCACGAGTTCCAGACGCCGATCCTGACCTCGAGCTCGCCCGAGGGCGCGCGCGACTTCCTGGTGCCGAGCCGGATGCATCCCGGCCAGTTCTATGCGCTGCCCCAGGCGCCGCAGCAGTTCAAGCAGCTGCTGATGGTCGCGGGCTTCGACCGCTACTTCCAGATCGCGCCGTGCTTTCGCGACGAGGACGCCCGCGCCGACCGCTCGCCCGGCGAGTTCTACCAGCTCGATCTGGAGATGGCGTTCGTCGAGCAGGAGGACGTGTTCCAGGCGGTCGAGCCGGTCATGCACGGCCTGTTCGAGGAGTTCTCGACCTGGCCGGTGACGCCGCGGCCCTTCCCGCGCATCGCCTATCGCGATGCCATGCTGAAATACGGTACCGACAAGCCCGATCTGCGCAACCCGATCGAGATCGCCGAGGTCGGACCGGTGTTCGCGGGCGGCGGCTTTGCCGTGTTCGCCAAGGCGGTCGAGCAGGGCGCGGTGGTGCGCGCCATCCCGGCGCCGGGTGCGGTCGGCCGGCCGCGCAGCTTCTTCGACCAGATGGTGAGCTATGCCCAGAGCCTGGGCGCGCCCGGTCTGGGCTACATCCAATATGCCGGCGACGAGCCCAAGGGGCCGGTCGCGAAGTTCCTGGATCCGGAGCGGATCGCCCGGATCAAGCAGGCCGCCGGCTTGAGCGATGGCGATGCGGTGTTCTTCGTCTGCGATCAGCGGCCGGGCGCCGAGCGCCTCTCCGGCCTGATCCGGACCCGGCTGGGCGAGGAGCTGGGCCTGATCGAGCCATCGGCCTACCGCTTCTGCTGGATCGTCGACTTTCCGATGTACGAGTGGGACGAGCAGGCCAAGGCGATCATCTTCTCGCACAATCCCTTCTCGATGCCGCAAGGCGGGCTGGAGGCGCTGGAGACCAGGGACCCGAGCGAGATCCTGGCCTATCAATACGACATCGTCTGCAACGGCATCGAGCTGTCGTCGGGCGCGATCCGGAATCACCGGCCTGACATCATGCTCAAAGCCTTCGCCCTTGCGGGTTACGACCGGAGCGTGCTGGAGCAGCGCTTCGGCGGCATGTTTCGGGCGCTGCATTACGGCGCCCCGCCGCATGGCGGCATCGCGCCCGGCATCGACCGGATCGTGATGCTGCTGGCGGACACGCCGAACCTGCGCGAGGTGACCGCGTTTCCGCTCAATCAGCAGGCGCAGGAGCTGCTCTTGGGCGCGCCCAGCCCGGTCGAGGAGCGCCAGCTCAAGGAGCTCAATCTGCAGCTGTCCCTGGCGGCGCGCGAGCGGTTGCGGGCGGAGGCCGAGGGGGCGGCCGGGCCGGACAGCGAGGTCGCCTGACCGCTGCCCGGCAGCCACGGCGTGTGCTGGAAGCCACAGCCGCCGCAAAACCATCCACAGATACGTCCACAGCCGCTTTTGTGCTCCGCGACAAGCTGCCGCAATTCGGTTCAAATTCGTTAGATAAGCCCAGAAGAACCAGGATGTTGGCCTGATCAGGGAGCTGATGGCGCCCTGCGGCGTCGCAGCAAGGCCTGATTCGCGGCCTCTTCCGTGTTGAAGAAGCTCGGGCTAGGTGTTGTAGCGGTGAGGGTCGCGAAGGCAGCCAGCGGGGACGGCTTCGGCCATCGCTGAAGGCTAACGAGGCTGAGCTTGTTCACTGGCGCTGCGCGCGATCTGCAGCGCCATTTTTAAGAGGAAACGAGAGGTCGATCGGCTCAACCATATAATGTGAAAATGTCGATCTCCAGAGGAACGCTCCTTAACGAAGTGGTGTTGTTTTCGAGGTAATGTGCGCGGGATTGGTGGCTGGCAGGGGCATCAGCCAAGTCTGGTCCCGGGCATTCCGATCCTCGATGCGACGCCAGTGCGGTCGTTCAGCAACTGTGCCCAAGTCGGACTAGAAACTGATGCTTACACTGACGTCCTTGCGCTCCAGGCGGGTGCTGGTTACCGGTGCCGCCGGCTTTCTTGGCAGCTTTTTGTCCGAGCGGCTGTTGGCCGCCGGTTGTGAGGTTCTCGGCGTCGACAACTACTACACTGGGACCAGGCGAAATATCGCGCATCTGCTGGATCATCCGAACTTCGAGATGATGCGCCACGACATCACCGTGCCGCTGAACGTCGAGGTTGACGAGATTTTCAACCTCGCCTGCCCGGCCAGCCCGGTCCACTACCAGTTCGACCCGGTCAAGACGACCAAGGTCTGCGTCCACGGCTCGATCAACATGCTGGGCCTGGCCAAGCGTGTGGGTGCGCGCATCCTGCAGGCGTCGACCAGCGAGATCTACGGCGATCCGGAGATCCATCCGCAGCCGGAGGAGTATCGCGGCAACGTCAACACGATCGGCCCGCGCGCTTGTTACGACGAGGGTAAGCGTTGCGCCGAGACGTTGTTCTTCGACTACCGGCGCCAGCACAATCTGGCCATCAAGGTGATCCGCATCTTCAACACCTACGGGCCGCGGATGCACCCGAATGATGGCCGGGTGGTCTCGAACTTCGTGGTCAAGGCGCTCGCCAATCAAGATATCGAGCTGTATGGCGATGGCAGCCAGACCCGCTCCTTCTGCTTCGTCGACGACCTGATCGAAGGCATGATGCGGATGATGCGGACGCCGGATGACGTCACCGGCCCGATCAATCTCGGCAATCCGGAGGAGTTCACGATCCGGGAGCTGGCGGAGAAGGTGATCGAGCTGACCGGCTCGCGCTCGCGCATCGTCTGCCGGCCGTTGCCGCAGGACGATCCGGTCCGGCGCAAGCCCGACATCCGGAAGGCGCAGAGCCTGCTGCATTGGGAGCCGACCGTGCCGCTCGAGGTCGGCCTGCGCCGCACGATCGAGTATTTCGAGCGGATGCTGCGCGGCCAGATCGACCAGAAGTCGGTGATGTACCTGAACGGTCAGGGCGACCGTCTGGCGGCCGCCCACTCGGCCTAGCGCGACCGGCCGAGCCCACGGTTGACCGCCCCCGCTGGTGCGCGGCATCAGCGGGGTCGCTGCGTTTCGCCCCCAAGATTGAGCCGCGGGTGCCGACCGGCTAAGCTCGCAGCGTGAGGCAGTCCAGTCATGCGCAGCGCAGCGAGGAATCGATGGCTCGTCGGTCATCCGGGCTCGCGGTGCTCGGCTGGGCCATGGCCCTGACGTTGCTGTTGAGCCTGGCAGCACCAGTCGAGGGGGCAATCGAGCGGCTCGAAATCCTGCGCCGCGAGCCGTTTGCCGCCGGCGCGTCGTTCGGCCGGGCTGGCGCCTACGAGATTGTGCGCGGCCGGCTGCATTA
>CADEGR010000176.1:3471-7807 GCA_902826935.1 uncultured Alphaproteobacteria bacterium
GCGTTTCGCCCCCACGATTGAGCGGCGGGTGGCGACCGGCTAAGCTCGCAGCCTGAGACAATCCAGTCATGCGCAGCGCAGGCGAGGGGGCGATGGCGCGCCAGTCATCTGGGCTTGCCAGGCTCGGCTGGGCCATGGCCCTGGCGCTGCTGCTGAGCCTGGCAGCACCGGTCCAGGCGGCGATCGAGCGGCTGGACATCCTACACCGCGAGCCGTTTGCCGCCGGCGCGTCGTTCGGCCAGGCTGGCGCCTACGAGATCGTGCGCGGCCGGCTGCATTACGCCCTCGATCCGGCGCTGCCGGCCAATCGGGCCATCGTCGATCTTGCGCAGGCACCGCGCGATGCGCAGGGCCGGGTGACCTTTGCCGGGGATTTCGTGCTGCTGCGGCCAAGGGATCTGGCGCGCGGCAACCACCGGCTGCTCTACGAGGTCGGCAATCGGGGCACCTTGGGACTGCTCGGGCTGTTCAACGACGCGCCCTGGAGCAACCTGCCGACCAGCCTGGCCGATGCCGGCAACGGCTTCCTGCTGCGCCAGGGCTACAGCTTGCTCTGGACCGCCTGGAACTGGGACGTGCTGCCGGGCGAGGGGCGGCTGCAGATCGCGCTGCCGGTGGCGCGCGGCCCTGACGGGCCGATCACCGGGCCGGTGGTCGCCGAGTTCGTGCTGGATCAGCCGGCCATGACGGCGCCCTTCATGTGGGGCAACTCCCGGGGCTATCCGCCGCTCGATCTGGCCGAGCCAGCGGCGGAGCTGAGCGTGCGGGCCGAGCCCACGGCGCCGCGCCAGGTCCTGCCGCGCGCCAGCTGGCGCTTTGCCCGGCTGGAGGCCGGCCGGCCGGTGCCGGATCCGGGCCAAGTCTGGCTGGCTGATGGCTTCCAGCCCGGCCTGATCTACGAGGTCCGCTACACCGCCGCCGATCCGAAGGTGGTCGGCCTGGGCCTGGCCGCGATCCGGGACAGCCTCGCTTTCTTCAGGTTCGCGGCGCGCGCTGCCGGCGGTGCCGCCAATCCGCTGGCGCCGGCGGGCCAGGCCGATCCGACCAGCGTCCTGATCTTCGGCAACTCGCAGTCCGGCCGGGTGATCCAGCATATGCTGTGGCAGGGCTTCGCGCGGGACGAGGCCGGACGCCCGGTGTTCGATGGCGCGTTCATCCATGTCGCGGGCGGCGGCAAGGGCAGCTTCAACCACCGCTTCGCCCAGACCACCCGCCATCCGAGCGAGTTCGAGGACCAGCAATATCCGGTCGACATCCTGCCGTTCACCACCACGCCGGCGACCGACCCGATCACCGGCGAGCGCGCCGATCTTCTGGCCAAGGCGCGCGCGGCCGGGCCCTTGCCGAAGCTGGTCTACACCACGACCTCGACCGAATATTGGACCCGGAGCGCCTCTCTGGTGCAGACCGATCCGGCAGGGCAGCAGGACCAGCCGCTCGATCCGGCGGCGCGCCTCTATTTCATCGCCGGCGCCCAGCACGGCACCTGGCAATGGCCCAGCCCCGGCCCCTATCGCGCCTGCACCAACCCGCTCGACCAGCGGCCGGTGCTACGCGCCTTGCTGATGGCGCTGGCGGACTGGGTCGAGACCGGCCGGCTGCCGCCTGCCAGCCGCTATCCGCGGCTCGGCACCGGCGAGCTCGGTTCGGTCGCCGACTATCGGGCGGCCTTTCCGGCGTTGCCCGGGGTCAGCTTGCCGGGCGGCAATCTGGCGCCGCCGCGGCTCGATCTCGGGCCGCGCTTTGCGCGCTTGGGCATTGCCGATCGCCAGCCGGCGGCCTTCGGGCCGGCCTTCGTGACCCGCGTGCCGCTGCCGGATCGCGACGGCATCGATCGGGGCGGCATCCGCTTGCCGGCGATCGTCTGGCCGCTTGGCACCTATGCTGGCTGGAACCTGCGCCGGCCGGAGGTCGGCGCCAGCCACCATCTGGCGCGCTGGTCGGGCTCGTTCTGGCCGTTCGCCCGGACCGCGGCCGAACGGCAGGCCAACGGTGATCCGCGGCCGGACCTGGCGGCCCGCTACCGCTCGCGCGCCGATTACGAGGCCAGGATCGGGACCGCCGCCACCGCGCTCGCGGCCGAGCGCTTCCTGCTGGCGGACGAGGTGCCGGCGTTCCAGACGGCGGCCGGCGATTTCTACGAGCGGGTGCTGCGGCGCGGCGCGGATCCCGAGGATTGCGGCTATACCCTGGCACCTTGAAGTTGCCGGGCTCGCCTCCCGGCGGCGGCTATGCTATGGCCAGACCATCAGCCAGACCGGCGAAGTCATTGGATCGAGCCTATGAAGCCCAGCAGCATGGCTGCCATCAATGGTCCCCGCATGGCGCCGCCCGGCTGCGGAGGCCGGTCGGCCGGCTAGCGCCGGGCCATGGTGGCAAGGTCGCACGCGGCGCCCAGCTCGGCTGCGCTGGTGGTCGAGCTGGTCGGCCAGGCGGCGGCGCGCCAGCCCGGTCGCCTGGTGCATCAGACCTGGCCGGAGTTTCCCGCAGCGATCACGCCGATCATCGGCAGCCACGGCGGCAAGGTCCGCTGGCAGTCGGCCGGCCGGTTGGCGGTGGTGTTCCCGGCCCTGCTGCCAGCCCTCGACTGCGCGCTCACGCTGGGCCAGCAAAGCTGGGCGGATCGGGCGCCGCGGCTGGCGCTGAGCCTGGGCGAGCCCGCGGACGAGGCGGCCTGGGGCACCATGGCCGCGGGGCTGCGCGGCGCCGCGGCCGGCACAATCCGCTGCTCGGCCGCGATTCGCGATGCGCTCGGACCGCGCTGGCGCAGCCAGCTCGAGCCGGTGCCGGACGGCGCCGTCGAGGCGCCATGGTTCGAGCTGCGTGCGGCGGCGCCACCGACCGCCGCCTGGGACCTCGTGATCGGCTTCACCAGCTTCGATGATCTCTACCACTACGGTGCGCTCCGCGACCTGGCCGCCCGGCTGAGCCAGGCGATCCAGGCGGTCACGGGCCAGCCCTGCCAGCTGCAGCTCGATCCCGACGGCGCGCACTCGACCCAGCCACCGCCGACCGCCCGGCCGCCGCTCTATCTCGCGCTCGTCACGCCGTCCTTGCTGCGCAGCCCCGGCTGCCGCGCCGCCCTGGAGCGGATCCTCGAGCTGGAGCGCGCCACCGGGCGCAGCGATCTGCTCCGGCCGATCCACTATCTCGACTGCCCGACCCTGGCGCAGCCCGAGCTGCGCGCGGCCGACCCGCTCGCCAGCCTGCTCCAGGCCCGGCTCAGCACCGACTGGCGGCCGCTGCGCCATCGCCGGCCGACCGACCGGCGCCTGCTGCGCGCGATCGAGGCGCTGGCGCGCGAGCTGGCCGCCGCCCAGCCCGATGCCGCGCTGTCCGGGCTGGCCGGGCAGGTCCAGGCGGCGCTCGATCTGGCCCGCGCCGAAGCCGGGCGCGGCGACGGCGGCGCCGCTGCTGATCCGGCGGGTCGGCTGCCGCCCGGCAGCGTGCTGCGCGACGTCGACGACCTGTGGTGCCCGGAGCTGGTGGTCCTGCCGCCGGGCGCGTTCCTGATGGGCGCACCCCCGGATGATCCGCTGGCCAGCGCCGAGGAGCAGCCGCAGCATCCGGTCGAGATCGGCTACCGCCTGGCGCTCGGCCGCTTTCCGGTGACCTTCGAGGAATATGACCACTTCGCCAAGGTCACCGGCAGCCCGCTGCCGGCGGATGAGGGCTGGGGACGCGGCCGGCGGCCGGTGATCAAGGTGTCCTGGCACGATGCCAAGCGCTACCTCGCCTGGCTCTCGGCCGAGACCGGCCAGGCCTACCGGCTGCCGCATGACGCCGAATGGGAATATGCCTGCCGCGCCGGCACCCGCACCGCCTATTGGTGGGGCAATGCGATCCATACCAAGCACGCCAATTTCAACTACGCCTTCGGCTCGACCAGCCTGGTCGGTAGCTTTCCGGCCAACCCGTTTGGCTTGTTCGACATGCTGGGCAATGTCTGGGAATGGCAGGAAGACTGGTGCAATGACAGCTATGTCGGCGCGCCGGCCGACGGCAGCGCCTGGCTGAGCGGCGATGACCGCCGCCGCACCGTGCGCGGCGGCTCCTGGAACAACCGGGCCAAGGTGCTGCGCGCGGCGTTCCGCGGCCGCGACTACCCGGACAACCGCAACAACGCGATCGGCTTTCGGGTCTGCCGGGTGCTGTGAGCCGGGCCTTCCGGGGCGCCAAGCGGCTGGCCCTGAGCGGCGATTTGCCGCTTGCCAGGCTGCGGGTCGGGTGACACTCCTGGGAGCCAGCGCAACCAAGAGGATTGGGCACCGATGTTTCGCAAGATCCTGATCGCCAATCGCGGGGAGATCGCCTGCCGGGTGATCCGCACCTGTCG
>CADEGR010000177.1:0-2496 GCA_902826935.1 uncultured Alphaproteobacteria bacterium
ACGGGGCGGCTGAAGCCGACCGGGAAGGCGAGGATCGCGGCCGGCTGCGGCGCGCCTTCGGCCAGGATCTCCAACAGTCGAAACAGCGCGGTCGGCGCATTGCCGATGGCCACCACGGCATCCGCCAGCGCCGGCCGCCAGAGATCGACCGCGGCGGCCGAGCGGGTGGTGCCGGCGGCCGCCGCCTGCGCCGGCAGCTGCGGCTCGTCCAGCCGGCAGATCACCTCACTGCCCACCGGCAGCCGGGCGCGCTGGATGCCGGCGGCGACCATGCCGGCATCGACCAGGATCGGCGCCCCAGCCTGGAGCGCCGCCGCGGCCGCTTCGACCACCGCGCCGCCAAACGCCAGTTCCTCGACGATGTCCGGCATGCCGCAGGCATGGACCAGGCGCAGCGCCATCGGCTGCAGCGCCGCTGGCAGGTGGTCGAGCGGAGTTGCCGCCCGGATCGCGGCAAAGGACGCCCGATAGATCGCTTCCGGCTCGCGCAGATACTCGTAGCCGGCGGCGGTCATCCACGCCCGTTCAGCTTGCCCGCGGCCAGCGGCGCGTGCTCGCCATGGTCGTGGTGATGATGGTGGTGATGGCCATGCTCATGGCCATGGTGATGATGATGGTGGCCGTTGCCATGATCGTGATGGTGCGGCGCGGGATCGGTGCCGATGCCCTCGACGTGGTGGTGGTGCCCTTCCTGCGGCGCGCCCACGGCCGCCTCGAAGCCGATGATCTGGGTGCGATATTTGCAGAGCAGGCAGTTCATATTGACGTCGCCGGCCTCGATGCCCTCGATCCGGTCGACGAACGCGTCGAGCACCAGCGGATGGTCGCCCAGATAGTCCGCCTTCAGGAACTCGACCTCGGGGTGTCGGGCCGCGACCTCGTCGGTCTGCTCGTAGATCCGCCGCACCAGCACGCCGGTGAACAGGAAGTAGGGGAACACCACGATCCGCTTGAAGCCGAGCCGCACCGCCCGCTCCAGCACTCCGTCGACGCGCGGCTCCGCGACCCCGCTATAGCCGACCTCGGCCCAGCCGAAGCCCAGGCCCTCCCAAAGCATCCGGGCGAGCTTGCAGACATTGCCGTTAGCGTCCGGATCGGAGGTGCCGCGGCCGATCACCGCGAGCAGCGTCTCGCCGCGCGGCACCGCGGCCGGCGCCGCCGCCAGGCTCGCCTTGATCCGATCCTGCGCCGCCTGCAGCAGCTTCGGATCGATGCCGAGGTCCCGGCCGAAGGCGATCGCCAAGCTATGCTCGGCGGCATAGCTGTTCAGCACCGAGGGCACGTCGTTCTTGACGTGGCCGGCGGCGAACAGCATGCCTGGCACCGCCAGGACCCGCTCGACGCCCTGGCGGCGGAGCTGGTCGAGCCCTTGCCGGATCACGGGATGCGCGAATTCGAGGAAGCCGCTGGCGACGGGCCGGGGGGCCAGCCGGCTGGCCAGCTGGTCGACCAGATGATTGAACTCCGCCACCGCCGCGCGATCGCGCGAGCCGTGGCCGCAAATCATGACGCCGACCTTGGCCATGCTGCTGCCCCTGTGCTGATAAGTCCGTTTGGATACCAGTCCGCTCGGGGCGGAACAAGCACTCCGGACCGCGCGGCCGGCTGCAACTAACTACAGATATAGGACGTGATACTCTTCAATCCGGACTATGGGCTCCTTGCCCTGCTCCTGGCGCTGGCGGTCGATGCGCTGACCGGCGAGCCCGCCTGGCTGTACCGCCGCGTCCCGCATCCGGTGGTGCTGATCGGCCGCGGCCTCGCCTGGGTCGAGCGTCGCTGGCTGGTGCTGGCGCTGCCGCCCGCCCGCCTGCGGCTCCGCGGTGTGCTCGCCTGCTTGGCGATCGTCGGTACCGCCGCGCTGATCGGCCTGGCCCTGCATTTGGCCTGCCGCTCCTTGCCCTGGAGCTGGCTCTGGGAAGGGCTCTTGATGAGCAGCCTGATCGCCCAGCGCAGCCTGCAGCAGCATGTGGTGGCGGTCGCCGCCGGCTTGCGCCAGGGCTTGGCCGAAGGCCGCGCGGCGGTCGCCATGATCGTCGGCCGCGATCCAGACAGCCTGGACGCGCCGGCGGTCGCCCGGGCGGCGATCGAATCGACCGCCGAGAACTTCGCCGATGGCGTGGTGGCGCCGGTCTTCTGGGCGGCGCTGCTCGGCCTGCCGGGCCTCCTGGCCTATAAGGCGATCAACACCGCCGACAGCATGATCGGCCACTTGTCGCCGCGCTATCAGGATTTCGGCTGGTTCGCCGCGCGCCTCGACGATGTCGCCAACTGGCTGCCGGCGCGCCTGGCCGGGCTGCTGCTCGGCGCGGCCGCCTGGCTGCTGCCGGGCGCCTCGGCCAGCGCCGCCTGGCGCGCCATGCTGCGGGATGCCCGGCGGCATCGTTCGCCCAATGCCGGCTGGCCGGAGGCCGCGATGGCCGGAGCGCTGGGTTTGCGTTTGGCCGGTCCGCGCCGCTATGGCGGCGAGCCGGTCGAGGACGCCTGGATGGGCGA
>CADEGR010000177.1:2596-5007 GCA_902826935.1 uncultured Alphaproteobacteria bacterium
GCCTGGCGGAAGCCGTCGGCCGCGAACAGGCCGTGGACGTAGCAGCCCATGACCTTGCCGTCGGCCGATATCGCACCCTCCCGCCGGCCAGCCAGGTCCAGCATGGGTCGCGCCAGCGCCGGGCCGCTGGTCCGGCCGACATGCATTTCGTAGCCCGCGACCGGCAGGCCGGCCAGCGCGTCTCGGCCATGCACCTGGCGCAGCTCCTTGGCGCCGGTCAGCTCGGTGGCGAGATCGAGCAGGCCGAGGCCGGGCATGCTGCCAGGCGGGCCCTCGATGCCGGCCGGATCGGCGAGGCTCCGGCCGAGCATCTGGAAGCCGCCGCACAAGCCCAGAACCCAGCCGCCCCGACGCAGATGGCCGGCCAGATCGATGTCCCAGCCGGCGGCGCGCAAAGCCGCGAGATCGGCGAGCGTCGCCTTGGAGCCCGGCAGGATCACCAGCGCCGCGTCGCCCGGCAGCGGCGCCTCCGGCGGCACGATCACCAGCTCGACATCGGGCTCGGCCGCCAAGGGATCCAGATCGTCGAAATTGGCGAGGCGCGGCAGCTTCGGCACCGCGATCTTGATCGCCCGCTTTCCGGCGCTCGGCCGCTCCGCCAGCGCCAGCACGTCCTCCGCCGGCAGCCGGGCGGCATCGGCGAACCAGGGCACCACGCCTAGATTGCGCAGGCCGGTGCGGCGCTCGATGATCGGATGTGCGGCATCGAACAGGCTGGGATCGCCCCGGAACTTGTTGACGATGTAGCCCTTGAGCCGCGCCTGCTCCGCCGGCTCGAGCAGGCCGTGGGTCCCGACCAGGGCCGCGATCACGCCGCCCCGGTCGATGTCGCCGACCAGCACCACCGGCAGGTCGGCCGCCTCGGCGAAGCCCATATTGGCGATGTCATGGGCTCGTAGATTGACCTCGGCCGGGCTGCCCGCACCTTCGACCAGGATCAGATCCGCGCCCGCCGCCAGCTCCTCGAAGCTCGCCAGCACCGCGCCCATGAGCTGCGGCTTCAGGGCCGCATAGTCGCGTGCCTTGCAGGCACCCAGCATCTTGCCCTGGACGATTACCTGGGCGCCGGTCTCGCTCTGCGGCTTGAGCAGCACCGGGTTCATATGGACCGAGGGAGCCACGCCGCAGGCGCGCGCCTGGAGCGCCTGCGCCCGGCCGATCTCGCCGCCATCGGCAGTCACGGCTGCGTTGTTGCTCATGTTCTGCGGCTTGAACGGCCGCACCTTCAGCCCCTGGCGCGCGAACAGCCGACAGAGCCCGGCGGTCAGCAGCGACTTGCCGACATTCGAGCCGGTGCCCTGAAGCATCAGCGCCGGGCAGCGCGCCAAGTCGGGGCTGCCTGCCTAGAACTCGATGCCGAGCTGGCCCTTCACGCCTTCACGGAAGGGGTGCTTGACCAGGGTCATCTCGGTCACCAGGTCAGCCGCCGCCAGCAGCTCCGGCTTGGCGTTGCGGCCGGTCACCACGACATGCAGGTCCGGCCGTTTGGCCAGGAGGCCGGCGACCACGTCCTCGATCACCAGGTAGTCCTTGCGCAGCACGATATTCAGCTCGTCCAGCACGACCAGATGCAGGCCTGGATCGGCCAGCATCGCCTTGGCCTCGGCCCAGGCCGCCTCGGCCGCTTCGATATCGCGCGCCCGGTCCTGGGTCTCCCAGGTGAAGCCTTCGCCCATGACCTTGACCGTGACCAGGTCGGCAAAGCGCTCCAGGAGCTTGCGCTCGCCGGTATCGCGCCGGCCCTTCACGAATTGCACGATGCCGACCCGCTTGCCATGGCCAAGCGTGCGCATGACCAGGCCGAAGGCGGCCGTGCTCTTGCCCTTGCCGGTGCCGGTGTGGACCATCAAGAGGCCTTTCTCGATGGTCTTGGAGGCGTAGATCCGGTCCTTGACCGCCTTGATCTTGGCCATCTTCTCGCGATGGGCGGCGTTGATCTCGCTATCGGTCGCGGCGGCGGTCATGGCGGTCGTCCTGGCTGAGCCTCAAAGCGCGGCCTCGGAGTTTGCCGCCTGGGCCGGCGCCTGGCCAGCCCATTCCGCCAGCCGCTCGCCGATCCGATTGCCGCCCGGCCGCCACAGGCCGCGCTGGATCGCCTCCTGGAAGCGTGCCGCAATCTCTTTGAGAGCCGCGGGATTGGCTTCGGCGATGAACTGGCGGACCTGATCATCGGCCAGGTAGGCGTCGTAGAGCGCCTGGAAGTGGTGGTCCTCGACCACCCGCGCCGTGGCGGCGAAGGCGAACAAATAGTCGACCGTGGCGGCGATCTCGAAAGCGCCCTTGTAGCCATGGCGCATCACGCCGTTCAGCCATTTCGGATTGGCCGCCCGGCCGCGCACGATCCGGCCGATCTCCTCCTGCAGCGGCCGGATCCGCGGCCGCTCGGGCCGGCTGTGGTCGTTGTGGTAGAT
>CADEGR010000177.1:5107-7595 GCA_902826935.1 uncultured Alphaproteobacteria bacterium
CGGGGGCAGCGCCGGCAGCGATCAGCTCGGCGGTGTCGGCCCGGACCCGGGCGGCGATCGGGTTCAGATGGTCGGGCTCGTCGGCCTCGGCGATCGCCCGGACCGCCCGGTCGAGCAGCTCGATCTGGGCCGGGAAGGCGTCGCGGAAGAAGCCGGAGACGCGCAGCGTGACGTCGACCCGCGGCCGGTCGAGCAGGCTGAGCGGCAGGATCTCGATGCCGGTGACCCGGTGCGAGCCCGGATCCCAGACGGGCTTGGCGCCCATCAGCGCCAGGGCCTGGGCGAGGTCGTCGCCGCCGGTGCGCATGTTGGCGGTGCCCCAGGCGGACAGCGCCACCTGGCGCGGCCAGTCGCCCTGCTCCTGGACGTAGCGCTCGAGCAATAAACTGGCGGATTGCCAGCCGATTTGCCAGGCGGCGGGGGTCGGGACGGCGCGGCAGTCGAGGGCGTAGAAGTTGCGGCCGGTGGGCAGGACGTCGGGGCGGCCGCGGGTGGGGGCGCCGCTCGGGCCGGGGGCGACGAAGCGGCCGTCCAGGCCGGAAAGGAGGGCGGCCAGCTCGGCCGGGCCGCTCGCTTGGACGGCGGGGCGGAGGGTTGTGGCGAGCTGGGCGAGGACGGCCCGGGTGTGCTGCCAGGCCGGCTCGGGGGCGATCGAGCGGCGCACCAGATGCTGCGCGAGCAGCTCCAGACGCTCCACCGTGTCGCCGATGCTGCGCCAGGGGGCGGCGGAGAGGCGCATGAGATGCGCCGGGCGTCGTCCTTGCCAGATTTCGGCAAAAGCCGTGGTCAGGGGGTCGAACTCGCCAAGCTCGAGATCGGCCGCGAGCGCGCGCAGCAGCGACGCGTTGCCACCCTCGCCGTCGCCGCGCGGCAGGCGGACCAGGGCGACCAGGAGGTCGGCCAGCTGATCGCCGGCCGGCGCCTGGCCGAAGATGTGCAGGCCGTCCCGGATCTGCAGCTCCTTCAGCTCGCACAGATGGTTGTCGAGCCGGGCGAGCGCGTCGTCGGCGCTGGCGGCGGCGAGGCCGAGGTCGCGCTCCAGGCCGAGGGCGCGGCTCCGCTCCAGGATCTGGGCGCGCAGATAGGCGAGGCGGCGGGGGTCGACGCCGGCGGCCTGGTAATACTCGTCGACCAGGCCCTCCAGCTCGGCATAGGCGCCATAGGTCTCGGCGCGGGTGAGCGGCGGGGTCAGGTGGTCGATGATCACGGCCTGGGCGCGGCGCTTGGCCTGGCTGCCCTCGCCGGGGTCGTTGACGATGAAGGGGTAGAGGTGGGGCAAGGGGCCAAGCGCGGCCTCGGGCAGGCAGGCGGCGGACAAGGCGAGCGCCTTGCCGGGCAGCCATTCGAGGTTGCCGTGCTTGCCGAGATGGACGATCGCCTGGGCGCCGAACACCCGCCGGAGCCAGGCGTAGACGGCGAGGTAATGGTGCGGCGGCGGCAGATCGGGGGCGTGGTAGCTGGCGGCCGGATCGATGCCGTAGCCGCGCGCCGGCTGGATGCCCAGGACAACGTTGCCAAGCGGCCACAAAGCAAGCTCGAACGCTCTGTGGATAAGCTGTGGATCGTTTTCGGGCGGCCCCCAGCGCGCCACCACCAGGTCCCGGACCGCCGGGTCCAAGCCGTTGAAGAAGCTGAGGTAATCGTCGAGATTGAGGCTGACCCGGGCGGTCCTGGCGGCCCGGTTCGCGGGCGCGTTGGTGACCCCCTGGAGCAGGTTTTCCACAAGCGCCTGGCCGTCCCTGGGCAGCGCGGACAGGCCGTAACCGGCGGCTTTCAGCGCGTGCAGGACCATGACCGCGCTGGCCGGCGTGTCGAGGCCGACGCCGTTCGCGATCCGGCCGTCGCGGTTCGGGTAGTTGGCGAGCAGGAGCGCGATGCGGCGTTCCGCCGCAGGGGTCGCGCGCAGCCGCGCCCAGGCGGCGGCCAGCTCGGCGACGAAGCGGACTCGATCGGCGACGGGGCGGTGGCCGATCACCTCGATCTCGCTGCGCGGATCGTAGCGCAGGCTGGCCTTGAAGCTGATCGCGCGGGCCAGCACCCGGCCATCGACCTCGGGCAGGACCACGTTCATGGCGAGATCGCGCGCCGACAGGCCGCGGGTGCCGGCGCGCCAGGCGTCCTCGCTGCCGCCGGCGAGGACGGTCTGGAGGACCACCGCACCGCCCTCGTCGAGGGCGGTCGGCACATGCGGGCCGGGGCCGGCGAGCGCGAAGCCGGTGAGGTTGAGGACGACCGGCGGGGCGGCCTCGGCCAGCACCGCGCGGACCAGGGCGGCGGCTTGCGGATCCTTGAGGCTGGTGACGTAGAAGGGCAGCGGGTTGAGGCCGGCGTCCCGGCAGGCGGCGATCAGGGCGTCGATCGGGGCGAGGTCGGCGGCCTGGACCAAAGCGCGGTAGAACACGATGGCGGCGGCGGGGCGCTCCGGCTGCCAATGGCGCTGGAGCTGGCCGAGGTCGGCCTGGGCGGCGCCCGGCCAGTAGAGGCCGGC
>CADEGR010000178.1:0-6089 GCA_902826935.1 uncultured Alphaproteobacteria bacterium
GCCGGTGCTGATGGCGTTTCGGCCCTAGCACGGCGACGTCGACGGCGCCGCATGACGCTACGGCCGAAAGTGCTCCTCGTAGGTCTCGACCAAGGGTGACAGCTCGGACCAATCCCGGCGTGAGCGCAGATAGACGTGGCGGAATCGGTAGCGATCGGCCCGGATCCAGCTGGGATCGTCGAAGCTGCCGGCCGGCAGGGTGCGCAGCCCCGGCGCGGCCTCCAAGGTGAAGCCGAGATTGGCTCCGCAACGGCCGCAGAATTCCAGGTCGAGCCAGCGGCCGGACAGATCGGAATGATGGCGATAGCGCCCGATTGGCGCACCGGTGATGGCCACCTGGTCGATAGCGAACACGACCTCGGTGCCAAAGGCGGTGCCGGTCCGGCGCTGGCACCAGCGGCAATGGCAGATGGTCACGCGCAGAGGCTCGCCGCTCGCCGTGAACCGGATGGCGCCGCAAACGCAGCCGCCGGAGTGCTCGCCAGCCATGCCGATCCGCCTCCGCAATGGCGCCTGGAATGACCAAAGATATTGAGGCACCGCGCCGTCATCCAGATTGACAGCTTACCTACTAGTAAGTAGGCTGTGGAGGATGTCTACCGATACGCGCAGCCTCATTCTGCAGACGGCTGAATTTCTGATCCGCAGCCGCGGCTATGCCGCCTTCAGCTACGCCGACCTGGCCCAGCAGCTCGCGATCACCAAGGCCAGCGTGCATTACCATTTCCCGACCAAGGAGCAGCTGCTCGTGGTCCTGGTCGACGAGTATCTCCAGCGCTTTCGCGCGACGCTCGCGGCCATCAGGCAGGAGCAGGTCGATGCCGCCGGCCGTCTGCGCGCCTATGCAGCGCTGTTCGCCGAAGGCTTCGAGCAGGGCATGCTGCCGCTCTGCGGCGCCTTGTCGGCCGAGCGCGCGGCCTTGCCGGCCAGCATGCACGGGCGGGTGCACGAATTCTTCCGGCTGCATCTGGAGTGGCTGGTGGGCGTGATCGAGGAGGGCCGGATTGCGGGTGGCTTGCGCCCGGACACCGCGCCCGACCAGGTCGCTCTCCTGATGCTCAGCACCCTCGAAGGCGGCACCTTCGTCGGCTGGGCGATGACGGAGCGGACCATGGCGCTCAACGCTTTCGAGACGGTGCTGGCAACGCTGCTGGCGACCGGCGCGCCGCAACCCGGCACGACCGCGCTCTGAGTTTTTCTGAATGCTTCGGTTCGTTGGATGGTCGTTATGTCTGCAACCAGGCGAAGCGCGCTTGGCTCGGCCAGCAGCGCTCGCCACAGCGAGGAACGCGCCATGACCGATCGACATACTGGATCCTGCTTTTGCGGTGCCGTCACCGTCGAGGTGACCGGCGCGCCCGAGGCGATGGGCTATTGCCATTGCCAGTCCTGCCGCACCTGGTCGGCGGGGCCGGTCAACGCCTTCACCTTGTGGAAGCCGGAGAACGTGAAGGTCACCAAGGGGGCCGAGCTGATCGGCCACTACCAGAAGACGCCGCAGAGCGATCGCCAGTTCTGCACCCGCTGCGGCGGCCATGTCATGACCGATCATCCGACCTTCGGCCTGACCGATGTCTATGCGGCGATCATCCCGAGCGTCGCGTTCAAGCCGGGCGTGCACGTGAACTATGCCGAGACGGTGCTGCCGATGCGCGATGGCCTGCCGAAGCTGAAGGATTTTCCGGCCGAGCTTGGCGGCTCGGGCGCGACGCTGGCGGAATAAGGGTTTGGCTCGGGACCGGCCAGCGGCCTTGTCATGCCGGCGCAATCGCCGGATAAGACTAGGCCAGGGTCGGTCCCGTCGGCGGGGTGACGGATGCTGATGAAAGCGTGGCTGGGCGGCTTGCTGCTGCTGCTCGCAGCCTGCAGCGTGGCGCCGGTGCAAGACGTCCGCCGGGCCTCGTTCGATGCGCCGGCGCCGTTGACGCTGGAGCAGGCGGCGGCGGTGATCAAGAAGGCCGGCCGCCAGCTTGGCTGGGTCATGACCGACGCCGGGCCTGGCCAGATCCAGGGCAAGCTGGCGAGCCAGAGCCAACGGGCCGACGTCACCATAACCTATGACGCCACGCGCTACTCGATCCGCTACGAGGACAGCGCCAACTTCGACTATGACGGCTTCAAGATCGACAAGAACTACAATGCCTGGGTTCAGAATCTGGAGCGGCGGATCCGAGCCGTCGCGGCTTCGGCATGAGCCCTGGGACGCCGATGTCGGACGCGGCTGAGGCCTTGGTGTCGGTCGCGAGCGTGGCGGCCCGGCATCCTTGCCTTGCCGGCCATTTTCCGGGCCGGCCGGTGGTGCCGGGCGTGGTGATCCTCGATCACGTTAGGCGGGCCGCCGAGATGCTCAGCCCTGGCGAGCGCGTGATCGGCATCGAGCAGTGCAAGTTCACCCGGCCGCTGCGGCCGGACCAGGCGTTCCAGATCACGCTGACGCCGGCTGCGGCCGGTGCCATCGGCTTCGAATGCCGCCTGGTCGAGGACGGCACGCAGCTGGCCAAGGGCCGCCTGCGGCTCGGGCCGCTCGGCTCAGCCCGGCCATGAGCTGGCGCGGCCTCTGGCATGCACGCTTCGGCTGGATCGGCCCCGAGGGCCGCCTGATGCTGGTGGCCTCGCTCCTGCTGATCACCCTGACGGTCGGCCTGTCGCTGCTGCTCGCGATCGGCCGGGTGGTGGTGATCGCCGGGCGGACGCGCACCACAGGCGAGACCCCGCGCACGATCGCGGTCGCCGGCCGGGCGCCGGGCAAGGACGGCAAGGTCTGCGGCGACTTCGCCCAGCGGCTCGAGCGGGCGCGGGCCTTGTGGACGCCCGGCGCCACGATCATCGTGCTGGGCGGCCAGACCCGGCTGGACGCGGAAAGCGAGGCGCAGCTGGGCCATGCCTATCTGCAGGCCTTAGGCGTGCCGGATGCCTGCCTGCGGCTGGAGGAGCAGTCCCGCCACACCATCGAGAACCTGCGCTATCTGCGCCAGCTGCTGCATGGCTGGGAGGATCCCGAGCCGGTCCTGGTGACCGCGCGCTATCATGCCGCCCGCTGCGCCGCGATCGCGCGCGGCATGGGTTTGCGCTTGCCCATCATGGCAGCCGAGCCTAGCTTGGCGCTCGATTTGCGGACCCTTGGCCTGGTCTTCGTCGAGGGATTCCTGCTGCATTGGTACCATGTCGGCCATTGGCTCGCGCTGCGGCTGACCCACCAGCAAGCCTTGGCGCGGATCACCTGACCCCCATGAGTACCGATCTCGATCAGCCGAGCGATGCCGCCCCCTATGACGCGATCGTCATCGGCGGCGCTTTCTCGGGCGCTGCCGCCGCCCTGCTGCTGCGCCGCGCGCGGCCCGAAGCGCGGATCCTGATCGTCGAGCGCCGGCCGCAGTTCGATCGCAAGGTCGGCGAGGCCACGGTCGAGATCTCGGCCTATTTCCTGCACCAGGTGCTCGGCCTCTACGACCATCTGTCCCGCGAGCATCTGCCCAAGCACGGCCTGCGCTACTGGTTCACCGATCGGCCCGATCGCCGGCTCGACGAGATGACCGAGGTGGGCGGCGCCGAGCTGCCGCTGCTGGCATCCTTCCAGCTCGATCGCGCCCGCCTCGACGAGCATCTGCTGGCCTGCGCCGCGGCCGAGGGCTGCGAGCTGCTGCGGCCGGCCCGGATCGACGAGGTCACGCTCGGCTGGCCGGAGAGCCAGGTCACGATCACCATCGGCAGCGAGCAGCGGACCGTGCGCGCCCGCTGGCTGGTCGATGGCAGCGGCCGCGAGGGCTTTCTCGCTACCAAGACCCGGCAACGCCGCTTCGTCGATGCCCTGCCGACCGCGGCGCTGTGGGCGCGCTGGCGCAAGGTCGCCGATCTGGACGCGATCGGCAGCGGCGGCGTCGCCGACGGCCTGCCCCAGGTGGCGCCGGCCCGGCGCCTCGCGACCAATCATTTTTGCGGCTATGGCTGGTGGTGCTGGGTGATCCCGCTGCGTGGCGGCGAGACCAGCGTCGGCCTGGTCTACGACAAGCGGCTGGTCGATCCGGGCCTCGGCCGGGACGGCCCGCGCGCCGCATACCAGCGCTTCCTGATGGCCCAGCCTGGCCTGCGCGACCTGCTCGCCAGCGCCGAGATGGATGCCAAGGACTTCAGCCTGCGGCGCCAGCTGGCCTACACGGTCGATCGCTACATGGCCAAAGGCTGGGCCCTGGTCGGCGATGCCGCCTCGTTCATCGATCCGTTCTACAGCCCCGGCCTCGACCACGCCTCGATCTCGATCTATGCGACCACGCGCCTGATCCTGGCCGATCTGCGCGGCGAGCTATCGGAGGATCAGCTGGCCGAGGCGATCGAAACCCACAACACCGAGTTCGCGACCTCGATCGGCCGCTGGATCGCCGGCCTCTATGTCGACAAGTACGAGATCATGGGCGACGCTGAGCTGATGCGCTGCTCGTTCCTGGTCGACACGGCGCTGTATTATTTGGGCGTGGTCGGGCCGATCTATGCCGATCGCGCGTCGCTTGGCCATCCGATCTTCGGCCAGGCCCTGCCGCAGGCGGCCGCCGCTGCCGCCTTCATGCGCTTCTTCCGCGGTCGCCTGGTCAAGCAGGCCCGCTTCCGGCTGCAGACCGGCATGTACGGCCGGCGCAATGTCGGCTGGCGGCCGCTCGGCAAGGCCTATGGGCTGGGCGCCCGCTCGCTGGGCCTGCTGCTGAAGGGCCTGGGCATCTGGGTGGCGCTGGAGCTGGGCTATCTGCGCCACCGGCTGACCGCCGGCGCCATCGATGTCTCGCGCCCGGTGATCGACACCGAGACCGCACCGGCCGCGAAGGCCTGAGATTCAGGCGCCGAGCGCGGTCCGCGGCGTGCCGGTCGGCTCGGCCGGCTGGCTGGTCAGGGTGGTCGGGCCGCCCAGCTTGAACCATAGCTTGTGGCCGGCATAGATCAGCTTGAACAGCCGATAGCGCCAGGCGACGCCCCGTCCCTCGAACACATCGCCGCTC
Source organism: uncultured Alphaproteobacteria bacterium (assembly GCA_902826935.1). GTDB lineage: Bacteria > Pseudomonadota > Alphaproteobacteria > Geminicoccales > Geminicoccaceae > CADEGR01. The sequence goes on from CADEGR010000178.1 coordinate 4,986, forward strand.
AGGATCGAGACGATGGTGCGCTCGACGCCCCACAGATCGCGCGGCGCCAGGAACAGATGGCGCATCACCGGGTTCGGGAAGCGGTAGATCAGCCAGGACATGGTCGCCAGGCCGCGCTTCATCTGGCGCTTCATCTTGCCGAGCTTGGCGCGCGCGGTCGCGGGCGAGCGCAGCCGGGCCGCGATCACGTCGGCCGCCAGCACCGCGCTCTGCAGCGCGAAATGGACCCCGGACGAGAACACCGGATCGACGAACACATAGGCATCGCCGATCAGGAGATAGTTCGGCCCGCTCAGCCGGCGCGCCTGGTAGGAGTAGTTGCTAGCGGCGCGCACCGGCTCGACGCGGGTCGCGGTGCGCATCCGCTCGGCCGCCTCGGGGGCCCGGCTGATGGTGTCGTCCAGGAACTGCTCGATCGAGACGTTGCGGGCGCGAAAATAGTCGGTCCGACAGACCGCGCCCACGCTCATCAGATCGCCCGCCAGGGGGATGAACCAAAGCCAGCCATGGTCGAACCAGTAGATGCTGATATTGCCTTCCCGCTCGCCCTCGCGCCGCGGCACGCCGGTATAGTGGCTATAGGCGGCGGCGCTCTGGTGATGCCGGTTGCGGACCCGCATCTCGAACTTGCGGGCGAGCAGGCCATCGCGCCCGGACGCGTCGACCAGCTGCTTGCACTCGAGCCAGCGGCGGCTGCCATCGGCATGCTGCGCTTCGATCCGGACCTTGCTGGGATCATCTAGCTCGGCCCGCCGCACGGTGGTTTCCTGCCAGATCTCGGCGCCATGCCGGCTGCTGGCGTCCAGGAGGACCGCATTGAACTCGGCCACGTCAAGCAGCAGTTCGCCACCCTCTTCAGCAAGCCGCCCACCGAGAACGGCTTCAACCAGAGCGCGGCGAAGCTCGGCACCGCCCACGCGACGCCGTCGGGACTGAGCATCCGCAACGGCGACGTGCTGATCGCCGCCATCACCTCCTGCACCAACACCAGCAACCCGAGCGTGCTGCTGGCCGCCGGGCTGCTGGCGAAGAAGGCGGTCAAGGCCGGGCTGACCGTCAAGCCGCACGTCAAGACCTCGCTCGCACCGGGCTCGCGCATCGTCA
>CADEGR010000178.1:6099-7502 GCA_902826935.1 uncultured Alphaproteobacteria bacterium
CGGCATATTTCGGCACGCCGACCCGCTCGACCTCCTCGAGCGCCCCGATCCGCTCCAGGATCGGCATGCTGTAGGGCAAGAGCGATTCGCCGATATGGAAGCGCGGGAAGCGTGCGCGCTCGATCAGCTGGACCTTCAGCCCCGCCTGCGCCATCAGGGCAGCTGCGGTGGCACCGGCTGGACCGGCACCGACGACGACGACATCACAGTGCAGCGTGGGCGACTGGTCCATCGGCCTACCTATCGAGACTGTCGTGCGCAGCGGGATCAATCGCGCAATGCCGCGCGGTAGTCAACCTGCCGGAGAAAGAGCAAGAAGCGGACCAGGCTCATATGCGGCAGATGGGCCAGATAACGGCGCCGGACCAGATATTCGCCGACCAGCAGGGTCAGATAGAACGGCCCCTGCCCCATGGCTGCGACGTTCGCCAGCGGCCGCAGCGCCGGGCTGGCGAGGCCAGCCAGCAGCAGGCTCGCCAGCAGACCGGCAGCCGACGCCCAGATCCAGGTCACGACCCGGGTATAGCGGCGCGCCTTGGCGTCCAGCTCTTGGCCCCGCGCTTGCTGGGCAAGCTTGGTGAGCAGCGCGGTGCGGCCCGGCCGCAGGCTGCGCCCGAACAGCAGGCACAACAGGCAGTCCAGCAGCAAAGGCGGCAGGAGCAGGAGAGACGACATCGGCTGGGCAGCCTGGTTGACGGGACCGCGGCGCGGCCGGCCCGCGTTGACGAGGCCGGCGGCACAGCATAGTTTCCACGGCCGCGATGGGAAATGGCGAACCAGCTTGGCACCATAGCTTTGCGGAGGTGCGCTTGCGCTTGACGGTCGAGACCGGGTCGGCCGCGCCGGCGGCGGCCAGCGGTTGCCTGGCCGAGATCGGCTTCGGCCGCGAGCACGGGCTGGATCCGGCCGAGCCGCGCCGCGTCCAGGTCGGCCTGCCGCCTTTGGCCGAACCGGCACCGCGCGAGCTTTGGTGGAGCGAGCGGCCGGTCGAGATCGGGCGCTGGGGCGAGATCGCTTATGCCACGGATGGCCGCTCGCATTTCGGCCATCTGCTGCTGGCGGAGCCGGCAGGCGGCAGCCTCGAGGCGCTCGGCCGCCATGCCTATGAGCAGATCCTCGGCTGGTGCCGGGAGCTGGGCGATGCCCATCTCCTGCGGGTCTGGAACTACCTGGCCGACATCAACCGCGAGCAGGCCGGGCTGGAGCGCTACCGCGCCTTTTGCGTCGGCCGTCATCAGGCGCTCGCGGCCGCCGGCTGGCCGGATCGCCAGCTGCCGGCGGCCTGCGCCGTCGGCGCCCCGGGGCCGGGCCTCCTGATCTCCTGCCTCGCCGCCGCCAGGCCCGGCGCGCAGGTCGAGAATCCGCGCCAGGTCAGCGCCTTTCGCTACCCGCCCCGCTATGGC
>CADEGR010000179.1 GCA_902826935.1 uncultured Alphaproteobacteria bacterium
GGCTCAGCCGCGCAGGGCGACCACGATCGGCAAGGGCTCGCCCTCGTCGTCGGCCGCGAACCAGCGCACCCGGCGGAAGCCCGCGGCCTGGAGCGCCTGGTTCAGCTCGGCGCGCAGCCAGGCGCGGCAGGGCATCACCTCATGCCGGACCTGCCAGCCGGCTCCCGTATCATAGGTCAGGTACAGATGGGCCAAATAGCGCCGCTCATCCAGCCACTCCCAGACCTGATGCACGATCCGGCGCCGGTCGGCATGGCCGAAAAAGCGCGGCGGCTCGACGCTCGGCTGCTGCCGCGCCACCCGGTCGTAGTCGCGCACCGCCGCCAGCAGCACGCCGCTCGGCCGCAGCGCGGCGTGGCATGCGTCCAGGACCTGATCGGGCGCGGCGCGCTCATGCAGCTGGGCCAAGGCATTGTCGGCGGCCAGGACCACGTCGAACCGGCCGGCGATGGCGCCCGCCAGCTCGGCCAGGCCGGCCACCGCGGTGCGCAGATGCAGATGGCGCTGGAGCGCCTCCCGCTCGAGCCGCTCGATCGCGAGCAGCGAGTCCTCGGCGGCGGTCACGCGATGGCCGCGCATGGCCAGGCCCAGCGCCTGGGTGCCGATCCCCGCAGCGCCAATCAGCACCGCCCAGGTCGCCGGCCCGAGGAGGTCGCGGATCAGCGCATCGTACACCGCACCCTGGCGCTCGATCGCGCTTTGCCAGTCGGCGAAGGTCAAATGGTAGTCGGCGGCCAGCCGGTCGAACAGCTGCCGCCGGCCGTCAACCATGGCGGCGCGCCTCGGCCGGGGCGAGCAGGAGCCGGGCGGCGGCCAGGTCCTCGAGCGCGCTGCCGACCGACTTGAACAAGGTGATCTCGTCGGCTGAGCGCCGGCCGGGATGCTCGCCCCGGCAGAGCTCGAACAGATCGGCCGCGATCGCGGTCTCGCTCAAGACGCCGTGCGCGATCGGCTGCAGGATGTCGCCCGCCTCGGCCAGCGCGCCGCTCCGGGTGTCGACGAACACGGTGGCGCGCGCGACTGCGGCGTCGTCGGCCTCGCGCATCGCCGGCGTGAAGCCGCCGACCAGGTCGAGATGGCAGCCGGGCCGGAGCCAGGCGCCCTCGATCAAGGGCGTGGCGCTCATCGTCGCGGCGCTGACGATGTCGGCCTGCGCGATCGCGGCCGCCCGGTCGTCCGTCGCGCTGGCCTCGAGGCCACCCGCCCGCAGCTCGGCCGCCAGCGCCTCGGCCCGGGCGGGGGTCCGGTTCCAGATCGTGATCTTGCGGATCGGCCGGACCGTGGCATGGGCGCGCGCCAGATGGGGGGCCAGCGCGCCAGCGCCGAGCAATACCAGGTGCGTCGCATCCCTGCGCGCCAGATACGCCGCCGCGAGGGCGGAGGCGCAGGCGGTGCGCCGCAGCGTCAACGCGGTCGCATCGAGCACGCCCCGCGGCTGGCCGCCGATCGCGTCGAACAGCACGTAGAGCCCCTGGACCGAGGGCAAAGCGCGGCGCTCATTGCCGGGGCAGATCGTGACCAGCTTGACGCCGGCGACATCGCCCGTGCGCCAGGCCGGCATCAGGAGCAAGGTGGCATCCGCCTCGCCCGGCCGCGGCCAGGTCAGATGCTGGCGCACCGGCGCGCTGCCGCTCTCGACGAAGGCGGCGCGCAGGGCCTCGATCAGCCGGGCATCGTCGAGCTGCTGGTGGATCTGGTCGGCCGACCAGACCGCTGGCGCTGGCTCAGCTGCCGACACGTTGCAGCGCCGTCGAGCGCTGCGCGGCGTACTGGTTGGCCTCGCTCGTCTGCTGCTGCCGCTCGGCCATGCCGAGCCGGGTCTCGAGCGCCCAGACCTGCTTCTTCATCCGCCGCGCCTCGCGCCGCTTGCGCCAGCCGCCCAGCCAGAGCGCCAGGCCGCCGATCACGCCGCCGGTGACCAGCCCGAGCAGAAACACCAGATAGACCGGCATCGGCACGGTGCCGGGCAAGGGCGCCAGGCCGACCTCGACGATCTGGCGATTGGACGCGGCAAAGGCGGCGATCACGATCAGCGCCACCAGGCCAAACAGCCAACGCACGAGCTTGGTCATCACCTCTCCCGATCGCCAGGCTGCCGGGCTGGGCCGGCGCCGCTCAGTCCACGTTCAAGCGCTCGCGCAGCTCCTTGCCGGTCTTGAAATAAGGCACCGCCTTGTCCGGCACCTGCACCTCCTCGCCGGTCCGCGGATTGCGGCCGGTGCGCGCGCTGCGATGGCGCACCGAGAAGGCGCCGAAGCCCCGGAGCTCGACGCGATCGCCGCGCGCCAGGGCCTGGGTCATCTCCTCGAAGATGGTCGCCACGATGCGCTCGATATGGCGCAGCTGCAAATGCGGATTCGCCTCCGCCAGCCGCTTGATCAGATCCGATTTGGTCATGCTCAATGCTCAGATCACCCAGCGGCCCAAGGGTACGACACGGGGCCGTGTGGACAAAAGTGCCAAAGCATTGAGATGACGTCAAGTTTTGCCGCTCTCCGGGAGTTGCCTCCCGGCGCGCTCAACCTTCGTCGGACGGATCCTTCTTTTCCTGGCGGCCCATGATCGCCGGCCCGAGGATGTCGCCCAGGCTGGCACCGCTGTCGGACGAGCCGAAATCGGCCATGGCCTGCTTCTCGTCCTCGATCTCGAGCGCCTTGATCGACAGGGTCAGCTTGCGATTATTGCCGTCGATGTTGGTGATCTTGGCGTCGATCTTCTCGCCGACCGCGAAGCGCTCCGGCCGCTGCTCGCTGCGGTCGCGCGACAGGTCGCTCTTGCGGATGAAGCCCGGCGCGCCGTCGGTGGTCGCGACCTCGATGCCGCCCGAGGTGATCTCGGTCACGGTGCAGGTCACCCGCGTGCCCTTCTTCAGGCCGCTCACCGACTCCTTGAACGGATCATCCTGCAGCTGCTTGATGCCGAGCGAGATCCGCTCCTTGTCGGTGTCGACGTCGAGCACCACCGCCTTGACCACATCGCCCTTGTTGTAGCTCTGGACCGCCTGATCGCCCGACAGCTGCCAGTCCAGGTCGGACAAATGGACCATGCCGTCGATCTCGTGCTCCAGGCCGATGAACAGGCCGAACTCGGTGATGTTCTTGATCTCGCCCTCGACCTCGGTGCCGGCCGGGTGGCTCGCCTTGAACAGCTCCCAGGGGTTCTCCAGGCACTGCTTCAGGCCGAGCGAGATGCGCCGCTTGTCGGGGTCGACCTCCAGCACCATCACCTCGACCTCCTGGCTGGTCGAGACGATCTTGCCCGGATGCACGTTCTTCTTGGTCCAGCTCATCTCGGAGACGTGGACCAGGCCCTCGACGCCCGGCTCCAGCTCGACGAAGGCGCCGTAGTCGGTGATGTTGGTGACCCGGCCGACAAAGCGCGTGCCAACCGGGTACTTGGCGGCCACGCCCTCCCACGGATCGGCTTCCAGCTGCTTCATGCCGAGCGAGATCCGCTGGGTCTCGCGGTTGAAGCGGATCACCTGGACATTGACGGTCTGGCCGACGCCCAGGACCTCGGAGGGATGGTTGACCCGGCGCCAGGAGATGTCGGTGACGTGGAGCAGGCCGTCCAGGCCGCCCAGATCGACGAAGGCGCCGTAGTCGGTGATGTTCTTGACCACGCCAGAGAGCACCTGGCCCTCGGACAGGGTGGCCAGCAGCTCGCTGCGCTGCTCCGCCCGGCTCTCCTCGAGCACGGCGCGGCGCGAGACCACGATGTTGCCGCGCCGGCGATCCATCTTCAGGATCTGGAACGGCTCTTCCTTGTTGAGCAGCGGCGTGACGTCGCGCACCGGCCGGATATCGACCTGGCTGCCCGGCAGGAAGGCGATGGCGCCGCCGAGATCGACCGCGAAGCCGCCCTTGACCCGGCCGAAGATGTGGCCCTTGACCTTGGCGGTCTCGTTGAACGCCCGCTCCAGCTTGTTCCAGCTCTCCTCGCGGCGCGCCTTATCGCGGCTGAGCAGGGCCTCGCCGTTGCGGTTCTCGAAGCGCTCGACATAGACCTCGACCGTGTCGCCGACCCGGACCTCGGGCTGCTGGCCGGGCGCTGCGAACTCCTTGAGCGGGACGCGGCCCTCGGCCTTCAAGCCCACGTCGACCACGACCTCGTCGTTCTCGACCGAGATCACGGTTCCGGTCACGACGGAGCCTTCGATCCGGTCCTGCTTGCCGAAGGACTCGTCCAGCATCGCGGCGAAGTCTTCGGCGGTCGGGGTCTGGGCGCGGGCGGCTTCGGCTACGGTCATCAAGTTCATTCCTGGTGTTCCCCGCCCGAAGGCGGGCGTGCCGACCGTGGCGAGGTCGGGGTTAGGGTTGCTCCTGGCGTATCGGCGTCGGCCCGGCTGCCGTTCCGGGCTGACCGCGTGGCGCGGCGGCGACGATCGCGCGGGCGATCTCGAACGTCGCGTCGGCATCTCGGTTCGAGGAGTCGAGGATGAACGCGTCGTCGGCCGGCACCAAAGGCGCGACAGCGCGCGATCGATCGCGTGCGTCACGCTGACACAGCTCTGCCAATACTTGCTCATATATAGCCGGCACGCCGCGCGCCTGCAACTCCTTGAAGCGCCGCGTGGCGCGCTCTTCGACCGACGCGGTCACGTAGATCTTGTGGGTCGCATCGGGCCGCACCACCGTGCCGATGTCGCGCCCGACCAGGACCGCACCGCGCCCGACCCGGCCCAGCGTGCGCTGCAGCTCGAGCAGCGCCGCCCGGACCGCCGGGATCACCGCGACCCGGGACGCGCCCTGGCTGATCGCCTCGGAGCGCAGCTTGGCCGGGTCGAGCTCGGCCAGCGTGATCGCGCGCGCCGCCGCCTCGGCCGCCGCGGCATCCTCGAAGCGCTGCCCGGCCTCGATCAGCCGGCGCGCGACGGCCCGGTAGAGCAGGCCGGTATCCAGGAACTCCAGCTGGAAATGCTGCGCCAGGCGGCGGGCCAGCGTGGTCTTGCCCGACGCGGCCGGGCCGTCGATCGCTACGATCCGATGCGCCATCTCGCTCACGTCGTCCCTTTGCCACCGCCGGCCGCCCATCGGCCCGTCTGGCTGCCCGTCTTGCCGCGCCTGTCGCCACCCAAGGCTAGCGCCTGGCCGACCCCTTGTCGCCCGTGGCGACCGCTCAGCCGATCGTCTCGATCCGGGCGCCTAGCCCATTCAAGAGCGGCGCGAAGCCGGGGAAGCTGCTCGCGATGGTCTCCGCCCCGGTCACGGTCACCGGCGCTTGCGCGCAGCTGCCCAGCACCAGGAAGCTCATCGCGATCCGGTGATCATGGCGCGCCGCCAGCACCGCCCCGCCCGGCGGCGGCCCGCCGCAGCCGGTGATGGTCAGGCTGTCGGCGCCGAGCTCGACCGCCACGCCGCAGGCCGCAAGCCCCTCGGCGATCGCCGCCAGCCGGTCGCTCTCCTTGACCTTCAGCTCGGCCAGCCCGGCCAGATGGGTGCGGCCATGGGCGCAAGCCGCCGCGACCGCCAGGATCGGATATTCGTCGATCATCGAGGGCGCCCGCTCGGCCGGCACCGTGATGCCGACCAGCCGGCTGGCCCGGATCCGCAGATCCGCGACCGGCTCGCCGCCCAGCTCGCGCGCGTTGTCCAGGGCCAGCTCGGCCCCCATCTCGCGCAGGCAGTCGACCAGGCCGGTACGCAGCGGATTGACGCCGATGCCGGGCAGGCTCAGCGCCGAGCCCTCGACCAGCGCCGCCGCGACCAGCGGGAAGGCGGCCGAGGACGGATCGGCTGGCACCGCGAAATCCTGCGCCCGCAGCTCCGGCTGGCCCTGGATCGTGATCGCCACGCCACCATCGGGTTGCGGCTCGATCTGCAGCTCGGCGCCGAGATGGCGGAGCAGCCGCTCGGTATGATCGCGCGATGGCGCCGGCTCGACCACGGTGGTGGCGCCCGCGGCATGCAGCCCGGCCAGCAGCACCGCCGACTTGACCTGGGCCGAGGGCACCGGCTGCTGGTAACGGATCGGCAGCAGCTCGGTGCTGCCGGTGATCGCCAGAGGGAGCCGGCCGCCGCTGCGCGCCAGGAAGCGGGCACCCATCATCTCGAGCGGTGCGATCACCCGCTGCATCGGCCGTTGGCGCAGGCTGTCGTCGCCGGTCATGAAGCTGGTGAAGGGGTGGCCGGCGAGCAGGCCCAGCAGCAGCCGGGCGCCGGTGCCGGCATTGCCGAGGTCGAGCGGCCGGTCGGGCTCGGCCAGGCCGCCGACGCCAACCCCTTGAACCACCGCCTCGCCATCCTCATCTACGCGCAGATCGACGCCCAGCGCCCGCAGCGCCGCCGCCGTCGCCAGCACGTCCTCGCCCGTCAACAGGCCGGTGATCCGGCTGGTGCCGACGGTCAGCGCGGCCAGCATCAGCGCCCGGTGCGACAACGACTTGTCGCCCGGCACGCTGCCGCGGCCGCGCAGCGGCGCCGCAGCGCTGGCACGCAAGGTAATCGTCATCGTGGCCTTCGGCTCCGGTGCGCGCTCAAGGGGATCCGCGGCGTGCCGCTTGAGTGCGAATGCGGAATTTGCTTTTGACAGCTTGGACCGATCATGGCAATTGCCTTGTCCCGCCAAAAACTCGCGCGTGGGGAGCATGGGGTGGTCAAACCCGAATGGGGCACCAAACGCATCTGTTTGAATTGCGGCGCACGCTTCTATGACATGCTCCGTGATCCAATCGTGTGCCCGGCCTGCAGCACGACCTTCGACCCGCAGGCCCAGATCAAGGCGCGGCGGCCGCGGCCGGCGCCCAAGGCGGCAGCCGTAGCGGCGGCCAAGCAGGTCGAGCCGGATCTCGATGTCGACGAGATCGAGGAGCCGGATGTCGAGGATGCCGAGCTCGAGGAGGACGAGGTCGCGGACGAGGAAGAGGCCGCGATCGAGGACGTCTCGGAGCTGGGCGACGACGACATGTCGGACGTGATCGACGCCGACATCGAGGAAGACGAAAGCGAGCCCTGAGCCCGCCCAGTTTTGCCCTTGCCAAGTCCGCCGGCGTGCCTTAACTGATCGCCCCGGACGGCGCCCTTGCCCAACAAGGGCGCCACCGTCCAAGCGACCGGGCGGATCTGCCACGGGCGCTTCGCGTGAGATCGACCGGTGGGGCCATAGCTCAGTTGGGAGAGCGCTTGAATGGCATTCAAGAGGTCAGGGGTTCGACTCCCCTTGGCTCCACCAATCGATCCGCGAAGGCCGGCCGGCCTGCGGTGACCGGCTAGCCCCTGTCTGATGCGCGCTTTGGCCCAACTCCGCGGCCGGCGCTAAAGTCCGATGATGCAGTGCTGATCGGGGTGCGGCGTCCGGCGGGACTCGCAGCGTCAGCTCAGCTTCACCGGCGCCGAGATCCGCAAGCAGCAGAGCGAGCTGGGTGAGCTGGTCACGGTGACTCTCGAGACGATCGTCGATCTGCACACGAATTCTGACCGGACACGTCCTGCCCTCACAGCAGATGGCGGCGCAGCCAGAGCGGCACCAGAAGGCTC
>CADEGR010000180.1 GCA_902826935.1 uncultured Alphaproteobacteria bacterium
AGGACAAGGACGCGGTGCCGATCGCCGAGTTCCGCCAGGAATGCCGCGAGTTCGCGGAGCACTGGCTGGACGTGCAGCGGGCCGAGTTCAAGCGGCTGGGCGTGATCGGCGACTGGGACCATCCCTACACCACCATGTCGTTCGACGCCGAGGCCGGGATCTTCCGCGAGCTCGGCAAGTTCCTGCTGAATGGCCAGCTCTACCGCGGCAAGAAGTCGGTGCTGTGGTCGGTGGTCGAGAAGACCGCGCTGGCCGAGGCCGAGGTCGAGTATCACGACCACAGCTCGACCACGATCCATGTCCGCTTCCCGGTGGCGCACAGCCCGGTGCCGGCGCTGGTGGGCGGGGCGGTCCTGATCTGGACGACCACGCCCTGGACCATCCCGGCCAACCGCGCGGTCGCCTATGGCGAGGGCATCGACTACCAGGTGCGCGAGGTCACCGAAGTGGCGGCGGGCTCGGCCGCGCGGCCGGGCGAGACCCTGCTGGTGGCGGCAGCGCTGGCCGACGAGGTCGCGGCCGCGGCCGGCATCACTAGCTGGCAGAGCATCGCCGAGCTGCCCGGCCGGGCGCTGGCCGGCACCACCGCGCGCCATCCGCTGCACGGCCAGGGCGGCTACGAGTTCGAGGTGCCGCTGCTGCCGGCGGATTTCGTGACCGTCGAGCAGGGCAGCGGCCTGGTCCATATCGCGCCCTCGCACGGCGCCGACGATTTCGAGCTGGGCGCGCGGCACGGCCTCGAGGTGCCGGACACGGTCGCCGAGGACGGCAGCTACACCGACCAGGTGCCGCTGTTCCAGGGCGTGCACGTGTTCAAGGCGGCCGAGCCGGTGCTGGCGGCGCTGACCCGGAGCGGCGCGCTCCTGGCGAGCGGCAAGCTGGTCCACAGCTACCCGCATTCCTGGCGCTCCAAGGCGCCCCTGATCTTCCGCGCCACGCCGCAATGGTTCATCCCGATGGACGGGCCGGACCAGCTGCGCGCCTGCGCGCTCGCGGCGATCGCGGCGACCCGGTGGGTGCCGGCGCAGGGCGAGGCCCGGATCCGCGGCATGATCGAGACCCGGCCGGACTGGTGCGTCTCGCGCCAGCGCGCCTGGGGCGTGCCGATCGCGGTGTTCGTCGAGCGCCGGACCGGCGAGGTCCTGCGCGATCCGGCCGTGGTCGAGCGGATCGCCCAGGCGTTTGCCGCGCGCGGCGCCGATGCCTGGTTCACCGAGGACCCGCGCACCTTCCTCGGCGCAGGGCGCGACCCGGCCCACTACGAGCAGGTCATGGACATCCTGGATGTCTGGTTCGACTCCGGCTCGACCCATGCGACCGTCCTGGAGCAGCGGCCGGAGCTGCAATGGCCGGCGTCGCTCTATCTGGAAGGCTCGGACCAGCATCGCGGCTGGTTCCACTCCTCGCTCCTGGAAAGCTGCGGCACCCGCGGCCGAGCACCCTACGAGGCGGTCTTGACCCATGGCTTCGTGGTCGACGCCGACGGCCGCAAGATGTCGAAGTCCCTGGGCAACGTGCTCTCGCCGATCGACCTGATGAAGACCCAGGGGGCCGATATCCTGCGCTTGTGGGTGGTCAGCGCCGACTACGCCGAGGACATCCGGATCGGCAAGGAGATCCTGCAGGGCCAGGCGGACGCCTATCGCCGGCTGCGCAACACCTTGCGCTACCTGCTCGGCAATCTCGCCGACTTCCGCGAGAGCGAGCGCCTGCCGATGGCTGAGATGCCGGAATTGGAGCGCTGGGTGCTGCACCGCCTGGCCGAGCTCGACCGGCTGGTGCGCGAGGCCAATGACAGCTTCGACTTCCCGCGCCTCTACTCCGCCTTGCATAATTTCTGCGCCACCGACCTTTCGGCCTTCTACTTCGATGTGCGCAAGGACGTGCTCTATTGCGATTGGCCGGCCAGCCGGCGGCGGCGGGCGGCGCGCACCGTGCTGGACGAGCTGTTCCGCGCCTTATGCGCCTGGCTGGCGCCGGTCCTGGTGTTCACCACCGACGAGGCCTGGCAGGAGCGCTATGGCGACCCGGAGGACAGCATCCACCTGCAGCTGTTCCCCGATTTGCCGGCCGAGTGGCACGATCCAGCACTCGGCGCCAAATGGGAGCGGGTCCGGCGGATCCGCCGAGTGGTGACCGGCGCCCTCGAGGTCGAGCGCCGCGAGAAGCGGATCGGCTCGTCCCTGGAGGCGCGGCCCCGGGTCCATGTCGCGAGCGCCGATCTCGCTCTGCTCGAAGGCCTGGACATGGCGGAGCTGGCGATCACCAGCGGCATCGAGCTGACCGATGCGCCCGCCCATGCGGCGGCCTTCCGGATCGCCGAGGAGCCCGACGTGGCGGTCGAGCCGCGCCTGGCAAGCGGCGAGAAATGCGCCCGCTGCTGGCAGATCTACGAGCAGCTGGAGCAGGACGGCATCTGCGCCCGCTGCACCGATGCGATCGCCGCCGTGGCCGCGGCCTGAGGAGCCTCCAGCGCATGCTCGCTTTCGGCCTGCTGCCCTTCGGCCTGACCATCGCCGCGATCGTGATCGTGTTCGACCAGCTGACCAAGTGGCTGGTCCTGCGCGGGCTCGATCTGGCGAGCGCGCCGATCATCGTGACGCCGTTCTTCAACCTGGTCCTGGTCTGGAACCGCGGCGTCAGCTTCGGGATCTTCAATTCGAGCGGCGAGCTGGCGCCCTGGATCCTGTCCGGCATCGCGCTGGCGGTGGTGATCGGCCTCGCGATCTGGCTGCGCCGGGTCGATCACTGGTCGACCGCGCTCGGCCTTGGCCTGGTGATCGGCGGTGCGATCGGCAATGTGATCGACCGGCTGCGCTTCGGCGCGGTGGTCGATTTTCTCGACCTGCACGTCGCCGGCTACCACTGGCCGGCGTTCAATGTCGCCGATGCCGCGATCTGCGTCGGCGCGGTGGTGCTGCTCGCCGACGGCTTGTTGTCGCCGCAGCGCCAGCCTACATAGCAGGCTTGGCGCAGCTGGCTATGGGTGGAACGATGTGGCTTGGTAGCTGGCGATCCGGGGGCCGGATCGCGGTGGTTCTTGCGGCGGTTCTGACGCTCGCGGCGTGCGGCTCCGACAGCCTGTCGGATGCCATGGGCGTGCAGCGCAGCGGGCCGGACGCGACCCGGGTCGCCAAGCGGCCCCCCTTGATCGTGCCGCCCGACTACACACTGCGGCCGCCCGGCGGCGGCGCTGCCGCTGCGAGCCGCGGCAGCGCGCTCCAGCGCGCCCAGGCGGCCCTGGCCGAGCCGCGCGCGATCAGCGCGGGCACGTCGACGGAGATCGCGGTGGCACCCGCCAGCACCGCCGCCGGCGACAGCGGCGAGCAGGCGCTGCTGGCGCGCACCCGGGCGACGCCCGGCGCCGAAGACCCGCAGGAGCGGACCGGCCCGCAGGTCGATCGCGGCCTGCTCGGGCGGCTCCTGCAGCAGCCGTCGGATGCCGAATCCGGGGCCGATCGCGTGCCGGTGCTCCAGCACCGCCAGCTGACCCCGCCCAGTGCCGCCGAGCAGCCTTCGTGAGCTGGCGCCGCCGGATCACCGCGCTCGGCCTGCTGGCCCTGGCCCTCACGGGCCTCACTCCCCACAGCGAGGCAGCCGTGTTCAATCCCGAGACCTTCACGCTCGCGAACGGCATGATGGTGGTGGTGGTCACCAACCGCCGGGCGCCGGTGGTCACCCATCAGGTCTGGTACCGGATCGGCTCGGCCGACAGCCCGCTCGGCAAGTCGGGCCTCGCCCATTTCCTCGAGCATCTGATGTTCAAGGGCACCCACAATCTCAAGCCCGGCGAGTTCTCGCGCGAGGTCGCGCGCAATGGCGGCAACGAGAACGCGTTCACCGGCGCCGACTACACCGGCTACTTCCAGACCATCGCCAAGGATCGGCTGGGCTTGGTGATGCGCATGGAGGCCGATCGCATGACCAACCTCGTGCTGACCCCGGACGAGGTCCAGCGCGAGCGCGACGTGGTCCTGGAGGAGCGCTCGATGCGGGTCGACAACGACCCCGGCTCGCGCTTCTCCGAGCAGCTGAACGCGGTCCAGTTCCTGCACCATCCCTATCGGATCCCGATCATCGGCTGGCGCCATGAGATGGCGAGCTACGACCAGGCCGACGCGCTCGCCTTCTATCGCGAATGGTATGCGCCCAACAATGCCGTCCTGATCGTGGCGGGCGACGTCGATGCCGCCGAGCTGCGGCCTTTGGCCGAGCGCTACTATGGCGTGATCCCGAGGCGCGAGGTGCCCGACCGGATGCGCGTGCAGGAGCCGCCGCAAGGGGCGGCGCGCGAATTGCAGCTGAGGGACCCGCGGGTCCGCCAGCCGACCTGGGTGCGCTCCTATCTGGCGCCGAGCTTCACCCGCGGCGCCACCGAGCATGCCTATGCGCTGGAGGTGCTCTCGGAGATCCTGGGCGGCACCAGCACGTCCCGGCTGTATCGCAAGCTGGTGATCGAGCAGAAGCTGGCCAGCTCGGCCGGCGCCGTTTATCAAGGCTCGAGCCTGGATCTCGCCAATTTCCGGATCTATGCCAGCCCGCGCGACGGCGTCGATCTGGATCAGCTGGAGGCGGCGGTCGATGCCGAGCTGGCGCGCCTCACCGCCGAGCCGATCAGCGCCGACGAGGTCCGCCGCGCGGTCCAGCGGCTGGTCGCCGAGGCGGTCTATGCCCGGGACAGCCTGAGCGGTGCCGCCCGCAGCTTCGGCGTGGCGCTGACCACCGGCCGCACGGTCGCGGATGTCGAGGCCTGGCCGGAGCGGATCGGCGGGGTCACGGCGGCCGCGGTCAATGCTGCCGCCAGCTTCGCCCTGCAGCGCGACCAGTCGGTCACCGGCCGGCTGCTGCCGGCCCCCCAGACGGCGGCCGAGGCCGCGCCGGCCATGGAGCCTCGCCCCGATGCGACTGTTGTTCAATGACCTGCCCGGCCTGCGGCGCGCCGGCCGCCATCTGTTGCTCGCCATGACCGTGGCCATGCCGCTGGCCATGGTCGGCCATGCCGCACCGGCCGCGACCAAGGTCGAGGAGGTGGTGAGCCCAGGCGGGATCAAGGCATATTTGATCAGCGCGCCCTCGATCCCGTTCCTATCTTTGTCCTTGCAGTTCAAGGGCGGCACGGCGCTCGATCCGGCCGGCAAGGAGGGCCTGGCCTACATGGTCTCGGGCCTGCTCGACGAGGGTGCTGGCGACCTGGACAGCCAGGCCTTTCGGACCGAGCTCGAGGACCGGGCGATCAGCCTGTCCTTCGATGCCGACCGGGACGGCTTTTCCGGCAGCCTCAAGACCCTGACCGAGCATCGCGCCCGCGCCTTCGACCTGTTGCGCCTCGCGGTCACGCAACCGCGCTTCGATGCCGAGCCGATCGATCGGATCCGCAGCCAGATCCACGCCGCGCTGCGCCGGGAAGCCGAGGATCCGGACTCGCTGGCCAGCCGCACCTGGTTCGAGAAAGCGTTCCCGGACCATGCCTATGCCCGGCCGGTGCGCGGCACCATCCCCAGCACCAGCGCCATCGGCGCCGAGGATCTGCGCGGCTTCGTCAAGCAGCGCCTGGCCAAGGACAATCTGGTGGTGGGGGTCGCCGGCGACGTCACCGCGGCCGAGCTGGGGCCGTTGCTGGATGAGGCCTTTGGCGGGCTGCCGGCGACCAGCGCGCCGGATCGGGTCGCCAAGGTGGCGCCCAAGGCCGGCGGCCAGACCGTGGTGGTCCGCCTGAACGTGCCGCAAAGCCAGGTGCTGTTCGGCAGTGCCGGGCTGGAGCGGGCCGATCCGGAGTTCTATGCCGCCTATGTCGCCAACCACATTCTGGGCGGCGGCGGCTTCACCTCGCGGCTGACCTCCGAGGTGCGCGAGAAGCGGGGCCTGGCCTACTCGGTCTACAGCTACCTTTATCCGCTCGACGACAGCGCGCTCTGGCTGGGCGGGCTTGGCACCAGCAACGGCTCGGTCGCGCAAGCGCTGGGCTTGGTGCGCACGGAGGTCGGCCGGATGGCGGCGGGCGAGGTCAGCCAGGCCGAGCTGGACGAGGCCAAGACCTACCTCACCGGCTCGTTCCCCCTGCGCCTGACCAGCAATGACCGGATCGCGGCGATGCTGGTGACCTTGCAGCTGGATCAGCTGGGGGTCGACTATCTGGACGAGCGCAACGGCCTGATCGAGGCGGTGACGCTGGCCGATCTGCAGCGGGTCGCCAAGCGGCTCTACCATCCGGACCAGATGCTGACCGTGGTGGTCGGATCGCCGGACGGGGTCGAGGGCTAGGTCACCCGCCGCCGGTCCTTGCCTGGACCGGCGGGCTGCGGCAGGATCCGGGGCCTGATTGGTCGGGAGCCGGATCGCAAGATGACGCCCATGCTGGCCGATGCTGCGCCGCGGCTGCCCGTGATCCGCCGGCTGCCCCAGAACATCGTCAACCGGATCGCCGCCGGAGAGGTGGTCGAGCGGCCGGCGGCCGCGGTCAAGGAGCTCGTCGAGAACGCGCTCGATGCCGGGGCCAGTCGGATCCTGATCGAGATCGAGGACGGCGGGCGCGGCCTGATCGCGGTCACCGACGACGGCAGCGGCATGGCGCCGGACGCCCTGCCGCTGGCGATCGAGCGCCATGCGACCTCCAAGCTCGACGACGACGCGCTGATCAAGATCCGTTCGCTCGGCTTTCGCGGCGAGGCGCTGGCGGCCCTGGCCGAGGTCAGCCGCCTGCGCCTGGTCAGCCGGCCGGCGGGCCAGACGGCCGCGGCGGCGCTCGCGGTCGAGGCCGGGCGGGCGCGGCCGGTCGAGCCCGCGGCCGGGCCGCCTGGCACCCGGGTCGAGCTGCGCGATCTGTTCTTCGCGACCCCGGCGCGCCTCAAGTTCCTGAAAAGCGAGCGGGCCGAGACCCAGGCGATCCGCGAGGTGGTCGAGCGCCTGGCGATGGCCTATCCGGCGGTCGAGTTCGGCCTGGTCCAGGCGGGCAAGCGGCTGCTGGCGCTGCCGGCCTGCCAGGGCCTGGCGTTCGACGCGCTGGTCCGGCGGCTGGGCCAGGTGATGGGCGCGGCCTTCGCCGAGAACGCCCTGCAGCTGGACGAGGCGCGGGACGAGCTGCGCCTGTTCGGCTATATCGGCCTGCCGACCGAGAGCCGGCCGAGCGCCCGCAGCCAGCATCTGTTCGTCAACCGCCGGCCAGTCCTGGACCGCCTCCTGAAGGGCGCCCTGCGCGCCGCCTATGGCGATCTGCTGTTCGCCGACCGGCAGCCGATGGCCGCCCTGTTCCTGGAGCTGCCGCCGGAGCAGGTCGACGTCAATGTCCATCCGGCCAAGGCCGAGGTCCG
>CADEGR010000181.1:0-5046 GCA_902826935.1 uncultured Alphaproteobacteria bacterium
AAAAGATAGTTGACAAACAACCTCATAAAGGAGGTTTTGATTGTATTGTTCACGATCTGATTGTGGGATTTCCATGCCAACTATCTCTAGCTTCAAGGTTGCGCAGGAACACTGCCCTGCTGTCACGATTGTAGCAGCTACCTATGACCGTCAGCTTAATTCGATCGATCTAAGGTGGTTTAGCATTTTTTAGAAATGGCAAGGAAGTAGGAACTTCTGCCGTCGCCCACCATTCTCCACCCCATGCGCATGCACGTGCTGATCAATTGTCGGGCCGGCTCGGTGATCAACCGGGAGCCGGCGGAGCTTGTTGAAACCCTTACGAAGCTCCTCAGCGAAGGCGGCGCCGAGGTCGAGGTCGAATGCGTCGATCCCGACCAGCTGGCGGCAGCCGTCGAGCAGGTGCTGCTAGCACCCGTGGAGGTGCTGGTGGTGGGCGGGGGCGACGGGTCGATCCGGACGGTGGCGAGCCGGCTGATCGGGACGGACGTGACGCTGGGCATCCTGCCGCTGGGGACGACCAACCGGACGGCGCGGGATCTGGGCATTCCGCTCGAGCTGGAGGCGGCGGCGCGGGCGTTGGCGGCGGCGGAGACGGTGCGGATCGACGTCGCCGAGGTCAATGGGCGCATCTATTTGTGCAATTCGATGCTGGGGCTGCCGATCGCGCTGGCGGAGCAGCGCCAGGAGGTGCGCGGCCAGGGCGTGCTGGCGTTCCTGCGCGGCTATGGCGCGCTGTTCCGCAACCTGCTGACGACCACGCGCAAGGTCAGCGTCGAGCTGGAGGAGGGCGGCGCGGCGCGGCGGGTGCGGGCGTTGATGATCGCGGTCGCGAACAATGCCTATGACGACACGCCCAAGATGGTGCTGGCGCGGCCGGCGCTCGATCGGGGCGAGCTCGCGGTGTATCTGGTGCAGCACGAGCATGGGGCGGCGATGGCCTGGGCGTTCGTGAAGGCGATGCTGGGGCTGTGGCGGCGGGATCCGGAGATCGAGGAAATCCGGACGGGCCAGCTGACCCTGCGGCCGCATCGGCAGCGGGTGCGGGTGACCAATGACGGCGAGGTCGAGGAGCTGAGCACGCCGTTGCGCTATCGCTCGCGGCCGGGGGCGCTGGCGGTGCTGAAGCCAAGGGCGGCGGGGGCGTGACCCGGCTGGCGCTGGTGGCGGACCTGCATTTCGGCTCGGTGCCGGAGGGGCTGGCCGAGGCGTTGCGGGCGGAGCTGCTGGCGGCGGCGCCGGATGCCTGCCTGGTGGCGGGCGATCTGACCTTGCGCGCGCGGCGGCGGGAGTTCAGGGCGGCGCGGCGGTGGCTGGACCAGCTGCCGTTTCCGCGCCTCGTGGTGCCGGGCAACCATGATCTGGCGGCCAAGAATCTGATGGAGCGGTTCTTCCGGCCGTATCGGCGCTTCCAGCGGGTCGTGCGGGCCGAGGAGCAGCGGACCTTGCGCCTTGCGGATTGCGTGGTGGCGGGGCTGAACACGGTGGCGCCCTGGCAGCCGCATCTGCGCTGGGCGGAGGGCCGGGTGCGGCGGAAGGATGCGGCGGCGCTGGCGGTGGAGCTGGCAGGGGCACCCGCGGGCCGGCTCAAGATCGTGCTGGCGCATCATCCGTTCGCGCCGGTGCCGGACATGGCGCGGGCCCGGCCGGTGCGCCGGGCGCCGACGGCGCTCAGCCTGTTCCGGGCGCAGGGCGTCGATCTGATCCTGTCCGGCCATACCCATCAAAGCTACGTCCTGCCGCTCGGCCATGCCGGGGCGCCGATGCTGGCGGTGGGCGCGCCGACGGCCTTGTCCTGGCGGACCCGGGGCGAGGCCAACGGCTACTGGCTGATCGAGATCACGCCCGAGCAGCTGGTGCTGCGGCTGCGGCTGCGCGCGGGCGAGCGGTTCGCGGATGGCGCCTGCCGGGTGCATCGGATCGAGGCGGGGCGGCTGCAGCTGCCGGCGACGGTGGTGAGCGAGGCCGGGGTGGCGGCCGGCGCGGCCGGGCCGGCGGCGGGCGAGCAGGCGCTGGCGGCGGCCCGGGCGGCGGCGGCGCAGGCGGCCGAGGACGCGGCGGCGGATGCGCGGGAAGGGGTCGAGTAGGCCCGGCCGGCGGGCGGCTTGCCAGGGCGGGGAGCGTGCCGCATCCTGGCCGGCGATGGGCCAAGGGGAGGGCTGAGCCGAATGGCGACGCGCTGGCGCGAGCGGTTCGACATCGGGCCGCCCTCGGCGGAGGATATCGAGCGGATCGGGCGGGAGGTGCTGGCCGAGCTGCCGGCTCAGTTCCGCGCGCTGATCGGGGCCGTGGTGATCGCGGTCGCGGAGTTTCCGGACGAGGCGATCGAGGAGGAGATGGCGCTGGAGAGCCCGTACGATCTGCTGGGGCTGTATCAGGGCGTGCCGGTCGGCGAGCAGGCGGGCGTGCCGGCGCGCCAGGAGGTCGACATGATCTTCCTCTACCGGCGGCCGCTGCTCGATTACTGGTGCGAGACCGGCGAGGGCCTGACCGCGATCGTGCGCAACACGCTGATCCACGAGATCGGCCATCATTTCGGCCTGTCGGACGACGACATGGACGCGATCGAGTTCGGCGAGCCATGAGCCTCGCCCTCGACCATCTGGTCCTGACCGTCCAGGACCTGGCGGCGACCCGGCAGTTCTACGAGGCGGGCCTGGGCATGCAGCTGGTCCAGTTCGGCGACGAGCAGGCGCAATGGGCGCTGCAGTTCGGGCGGCAGAAGATCAATCTGCATGTGGTCGGCCAGGACCTCCGGCCGAAGGCGGCGGTGCCGCTGCCTGGCACGGGCGATTTCTGCCTGCTGACCGACGAGCCGGTCGAGGCGCTGGCGGCGCGGCTGGAAAAGCTCGGCTTTCCGCCATTCCTGGGCCCGGTCGCGCGGACCGGAGCGACCGGGCCGCTGCGCTCGATCTATCTGCGCGACCCGGACGGCAATCTGGTCGAGCTCGCCAATCCGGCTTGAGGCATCATGCCGCTTGCACCGTGGCGGGCGGATCTGGGATCATCCGCGCGCGTCGAGCGTTAACTCTGCAACAAGCAATCACACTGCAGGATCGGACACCAATGGCCTGGGCCTGTGGCCGCCCATCATTTCGCTTCCGCTGGCTGACCGGCGTGTGCCTGGCCGGCGCGCTCCTGGCCGGGAGCGGCCCCGCCTGGCCGGCGCCGCCGCCGCCCCAGCCGGCACCGGAGCTCAAGATCACGCTGAAGTCGGACGAGGCGACCGAGGCCTGCCTCGCGCGCCGCTCCTGCGTCCAGCGCGCGTTCCTGCAGGCCACGATCGGCGACGCCAAGGATCGGACCGGCCAGCTGGTGAAATGGGGCGGCCCGGTCCGGGTCGGCGTGCTGAGCAGCGCCCGCCTGGCCAAGGACGGCCAGGTGGTGACCGAGCGGGCGCTCAACCTGATCGGAATCCTGAGCCGCCAGGCCGGCGCCGATCTGCGCTCCGCGCGCGGCGATACCGGCGCGGCGATCAACCTGATCTTGTTCATCAGCGATGATTTCAAGCGCGACCGCGACGGCCGCTTCGCGCCGATCATCGCGCAGGTGTTCAAGGGCAACCGCGAGGTCTACGACAGCATCCTCGCGGCCGACAGCGGCCCGGTCTGCCGCGGCCAATGGTTCGTCGATCAGAAGCTCAGCGCCAATGGCGCGATCGCCATGATCGAGAGCGACCTGCCGCTGCCGGAGTTCGAGCGCTGCATCTACAGCAACATGCTGAAGGTGCTGGGCCTGGCCAACGACCTGGACGGCGATCTGGACTCGGTCATGAACGATGCCGCCAACCGGACCAGCTGGACCGCGCTCGACTTCGTCCTGCTGCAGATCCTCTACCACCCGCGGATCAAGGCCGGCATGACCCAGCAGCAGATCCTGGCGGTGTTCCCGGAGGTCTATGCCGACGTGATGAAGGCGCTGAGCTGAGCGACGCGACGGCTGAGAGCGAGACACAGGCATGGCGCAGCGTGAGGCGCAGGAGAACGACGCTCCTTCACGACTGATCGACGCGCGGATCGAGGCGCTGGGCGATTGGCGGGGCGCGATGCTGGCCCGGCTCCGGGCGCTGATCAAGGCGGCTGATCCGGAGATCGTCGAGGAGTGGAAGTGGCGCGGGGTGCCGGTGTGGTCGCATGCCGGGATCATCTGCACCGGCGAGACCTACAAGAGCGTCGTGAAGATGACCTTCGCCAAGGGCGCCTCGCTGGCCGATCCTGCCGGCCTCTTCAACGCCAGCCTCGACGGCAACACCAGGCGCGCCATCGATGTCCATGAGGGCGACCAGATCGACGAGACGGCCTTGAAGGTGCTGATTCGCGCCGCCGTGACCTTGAACGAGGCTGCAGGCGCCAAGCGCGCCGTCAAGTCGCCGTCGGCCCGTGCTGTGAAGACGCCCAGCCGACCATAGTCAGCTCCGCTTTTAGCAGCATTGGATGGATGGCACGGCGTCGTCTTCAATCTCAGTCAGCTGCCTTGCCAGCGCCGCAGCCGATGGGTTTCGGCCCAGGAGGGGTCTCACGATGACCATCACCCTTACCGCCTTTGAACGGTCACCCGATGGCGGCAAGGGGCTGGCGCGTGACACGCGCGTTCGCTGGGCGCTGGAAGAGGTGGGCCAACCCTACGAGGTTCGCCTGGTTTCATTTCGTGCGATGAAGGAACCCGCGCATCTGGCGCTTCATCCTTTCGGCCAGATTCCGACCTATGAGGAAGGCGATCTCGCTTTGTTCGAGACAGGGTCGATCGTCTTCCATATCGCCGCGCGCCATGCGGGCCTGCTGCCGGACGATGCCAATGCGCGGGCGCGCGCGATCACCTGGATGTTTGCCGCGCTCAACACGGTGGAGCCGGCGATCCTCGAACTCGTGACCGCCCGGCTTCTGGAGGGCGACCAGCCGTGGAGCAAGGAGCGCCTGCCTTTGGTCGAGGATCGCGTTCGCGACCGGTTGAAGCAGCTTGCCGCTCGCCTCGGCAGTGCCGACTGGCTCGATGGTGGGTTCAGCGCGGGCGACCTGATGATGGTGTCGGTGCTGCTCAGGCTGAGAC
>CADEGR010000181.1:5146-7238 GCA_902826935.1 uncultured Alphaproteobacteria bacterium
GCCAGGTGCTCGCTGAACCACTCGGCGGCGGCGCTGCTGGCGGTGGCGAAGTCGGCGACATAGGCGTCGAAATGGCCGCCCTTCAGGGTCACCAGGCGCTTGGGCGCCAAGGCGCGCTCATAGGCGGCCAGCGCCTCGTCGGCGACGGTGAGGTGGTCGCCCAGCGCCACCACCAGGAGCAAGGGCGTCGGGCTGATCTGGGCGATGTAGGCGCCGGGCTCGTAGCCGATGAACAGCTCGACCGAGCGCAAGGTGACCTCGTTCTGCCAGGCGGGCGCGCGGCTGGCGCCGGTCTCGGTGAACCATTGGTGGGAATCGGGCGTGGGCAGCGCGGCCGGGCCGGCGGGATCGGCCGCGACCACCGGGATCATCGCCGGCGCCTCGCCGGCATAGCGCCGCCGCCGGTCGTCGGCGCACATGGCCAGGACCGGCGCCACCATGTCCGCGCGAACCAGGCGACGCGCATTGCGATGGCCGCTGATCAGCGGCACCTGGGCGACCACGCAGCGGATCCGCCGGTCGATGGCACCCAGCACCAGGACATGGCCGCCGCTGTAGCTGGAGCCCCAGACGCCGATCCGCCCGGCCGCCGTCTCGGGCAGGGTCTCGGCGAACGAGATCGCGTCGCGCGTGTCCTTGATCTGCTGCCAGGGGTCGATTTCCTGGCGCGGCTGGCCGTCGCTCGCGCCGAAATTGCGGTGGTCGTAGACCAGGGCGGCGAGGCCGGCCGCGGCGAAGGCCTCGGCGAAGCGGTCGAGATACATCTCCTTCACCGCCGAGAAGCCATGGGCCATGACGATGGTCGGCCATGGCCCCTCGCCCGCCGGCCGGTAGTGCCAGCCGCGCAAGGTGGTGCCGTCCTCGGTCTGGAACGCGATGTCGCTGCGCATGGCGAGCCTCCCTGGGCGATGACCCTTGCTGGGTTTGCGCCAAGTCTAAGCCGGTCGGCCCGGCCCGGCCAGCGGGCTGCTTGCCCGGGGCGCCGCGCGCCGTAAGATCGAGGCGGGATGGATGCCTCTTGATCGACCGCGCAGGCTTGGCCGCCGCCTGGCTGGCGACGCGCCGGACCGGCCTGGCGCTGGCGCTGGGCACGGCTGGCGGCGGCCTCGCGGCCTGGGCGGGGCTGCCGGCCCCTTGGATCTCAGGCGCGATCGTGGCGGTCGCGGCGGCCGCGCTGCTCGCCCGGCTCGAGCTCGAGGTGGCGCTCTGGCTGCGCCGCCTGGCCTTCGTGGCGCTGGGCTACACCATGGGGGCGAGCGTCACGCCGGAATCGCTGACCGCCTTGCGCCTGTGGCCGCTGAGCCTCGCCTTCCTCGCCCTCTCGGTGCTGCTCACGACGCTGGCGCAAAAGGCCTATCTGGAGCGCGCCCATCGCTGGGATCCGGCGACCGCCAGCCTGAGCGCCGTGCCGGGCGCGTTCACCTATGTCATGCTCCTGACCAGCCGCAGCCGCGCCGACGGCCCGCGCGTCGCGGTCGCCCAGCTGATGCGGCTGGTGGTGCTCTCGGCCCTGCTGCCCTCGCTCCTGACCGCGCTCGATCCGCAGGCGGGCGCGCTCGCCCCGCCGGCGCACAACCCGACGCCCGGCGGCTGGCTGACGCTGCTCGCCGGGCTGCTCGCGGCCGGCGCGGCCGGCGCCTTGTGCGAGCATTGGCGGATGCCAGCCGGCTATTTGATCGGCAGCATGCTGTTCAGCGCCCTGCTGCATGGCCTGGGCCTGAGCGCCGCCCGGATCCCGCCCGCCTGGCTGATCCCGGGCTATGTCGTGACCGGCGCCTTCATCGGCAGCCGGTTCGCCGGGCTCGGCCTCGGCTTGGTCCTCAGGACCATGGCGGCCGGCCTGGTCGGCGTGCTGCTGGCGCTCCTGATCGCCGGCGGCTTCGCCTGGCTGGCGGCGCGCTGGCTCGGCCTGCCGCTGGCCCAGCTCTGGCTCGCCTACGCGCCGGGCGGGGTCGAGGTCATGGCGATTCTGGCGCTCGCCTTGCAGTTCGACCCCGCCTTCGTCAGCGCCCACCATGTCCTGCGCTTCCTGGCGCTGAGCCTTCTGGTGCCGCTCTGGCTGCGCCGCCATCTGCTGTGAGGGCAGGACGTG
>CADEGR010000182.1:0-2165 GCA_902826935.1 uncultured Alphaproteobacteria bacterium
GCCGCCGCTTCGAGCACCGCCAGGACGTCGGCCGGCGCGACCGCAGCACCGCTGAAGGCCTGGCCGATGCCGCGCGCCAGGACGAAGCGCGGCCGGCCGTCCTCGACCTTCTTGTCGAGGCGCATGGCGGCCAGGACGGCGCTGGGTGGCGCCAGGTTGCCGAGCCGGCGCGGCGATGTCGGCAGGCCGGCCCCGGCCAGATGGGCGGCAACCCGCTCGGCGTCGCCGGCCGGGCAAAGCCCGAGCCGCACCGACAGCCGAAACGCCATGACCATGCCGATCGCGACCCCCTCGCCATGCAGCAGCGTGCCGTCATAGCCGGCCAGCGCCTCGAAGGCATGGCCGAAGGTATGGCCGAGGTTCAAGAGCGCGCGGCGGCCGTGCTCCTCGTGCTCGTCGGCGGCCACGATGGCGGCCTTGGCCCGGCAGCTCTCGAGCACGGCATGGCGCAGCGCCGAAGGCTCGCCGGCCAGGACCTCCTGGCCATGCTCCTCCAGCCAGGCGAAGAACTCCGGCCGGTCGATCAGGCCGTATTTCACGACCTCGGCATAGCCTGCCCGCAGCTCGCGCGCCGGCAGGGTCGCCAGGACGTCGCTGTCGGCCAGGACCAGGCGCGGCTGGTGGAAGGCGCCGACCAGGTTCTTGCCGGCGGGCAGGTTGATGCCGGTCTTGCCACCGACCGCGCTGTCGACCTGGGCCAGCAAGGTAGTCGGCAGCTGGACGAAATCGAGGCCGCGCAAGGTGATCGCGGCGGCAAAGCCGGCCAGATCGCCGATCACCCCGCCGCCCAGCGCCAGCACCGCGGTGCGCCGCTCGATGCCAAGCGCCAGCAGCTCGTTCAGGAGCTGCTCCAGCCGGGCGATGCTCTTGGTCGCCTCGCCGGCCGGCAGCTGCAGCCGATGGTGGGCGATGCCGGCCGCCGCCAGGCTGGCCTCGAGGCGGGCCGGATGGGGCGTCGCCGCCAGCGCCGCGTCGGTCACGATGACCACGCGCGGCTGGCGCAGGATCGGCCGCAGCAGGCTGCCGGCTTCGGCCAGGAGGCCGGCGCCGACCAGGATGTCGTAGCTGCGGCGGCCCAGCTCGACGGTCAGCCTGGCGGCGCTCATGGCGACCCATTGCCGCGGCTGGCGAGCGCTGCCAGCACGCGCTCGGCGACCTCGCCGGTCGTGCCGCTGGCGCTGTCGACCACCAGATCGGCTTCGGCATAGATCGGCGCCCGCTTGGCCAGGAGCTCGGCCAGAACCTCGCGTGGCTCCCCACCGCTCAGGAGCGGCCGGTCCTGGCGCCGGCTGGTCCGCCTGGCCAGCACGTCGAGGCCGGCATCGAGCCAGATCGAGAGCGCATGGGCGCGGCACAGCGCCCGGGTCGCGGGATCGATGAACGCGCCGCCGCCAAGGGCCAGAACCTGGCGCTCCGGCTCGGCCAGGAGGCGCGCGATGACCTGCCGCTCGCTTTGCCGGAAGGCGGCTTCGCCGACCTCCGCGAAGATGTTGGCGATGGTCGTGCCGGCGGCCTTCTCGATCGCCCAGTCGGCATCCTGGAAGCGCCAGCCGAGCGCCTTGGCCAGGCGCCGGCCGACGGCGGTCTTGCCCGCCCCCATCATCCCGACCAGCACGATCGACCGGTCGAGCCCCGGCAGCTGCCCAGGATTCGGGGTCGGCAGATCGAGCGAAGGCGTGATCGAAACCAAGGCGGCTACCGTCGGCATGGTTGCCCGGTCGTTGAAACCAGGCCGGGCAACCGATATAAAGCGGCGATCCATCCGCGAAGCAAGCCTTCACCCAGCCCAGGCCACCAGGGGGGCCTCGACCTCGGCCATGTTCAAGCTGCTTCGGGTTTTCGTGCTCGCCGCCCTGGTGCTGGTCACCGGCGGCATGGTGTTCCTGGTGACCTGGGATATTCCAGCGCCCACGGTCCGGGTCGAGCGGGTCCTGTCCGATGATCAACTGCCACGCTGAGCGGCCGGGCTGCGCGCCGCCGGGGGGCTCGAGCTGAGCCGGGGGCGCGCGAGCGCTTGGGCGCTGGCGGCCATGCTGGCGCTGGCCGGCCAGCCGGCGCTCGGGCAGATCAAGCTGTTCCCAGCGCCGGAAGCGGGCGGTCCGAGCGCGCCCGCCCTGCCCAGCCGCCCCACGCCGCCGACCGTCAGCCCGCCGGCCACGCCCGGC
>CADEGR010000182.1:2265-7231 GCA_902826935.1 uncultured Alphaproteobacteria bacterium
GCCGATTGCTGCCTCGGCCGCGATTTGTGGCGCGGCAGCGACGGGCCGACCGTCCTGCGCCTGCTGACCGACCTGCCGGCCCGCGGCGCCAACCTGCCGCTGCGCCAGCTGGCGCGCCGCCTGCTGGTGACCGGCGGGCCGCTCGCCGGGCTCGCCACGGCGGGGCAGCTGCTCGAGCAGCGGCTGGCCAATCTCCTGGCGCTGGGCGAGCTGGCGGCTGCCCAGCAGCTGGCGGCGCAGGTGCCGGAGGGGCCGACCGGCGCGCCGCTCGACCGGCGCCAGGTCGAGCTGGCGCTGCTGACCGGCGATGACGGCCGGACCTGCCGCCAGGTCGACCAGCAGGTCGCGGCCAGCGATGCCGCGTTCTGGCGCGAGCTTGCGGTCTATTGCCGGCTGGTCACCGACGACCAGGCAGGCGCCCAGCTGGCGCTCGATCTGTTGCGCGAGACCGGCAAGAGCGCGCCTGGCCTGCTCGCTTTGGCGGGCCAGCTGCTGGCGCCGGCGGCGGGCGCCACAGCACCGCCCGAGCTGAGCCAGGTCGGGCCGCTGGAGCTGGCGATGCTGCGCCGAGCCGGGGCGCCGCTGCCGGCCGCCGCGGTGCCGGAGACGAGCGCCGGCGTGCTGGCGGCCGCCCTGGCGCTGCCCGAGCTGGCGGCCGCGATCGGTCCCGCCGAGGCCGAGCAGGCCTATCTGGCCGGCGCGCTCGATGGGCCGGCGCTCGGCCGGCTCTACATCGCCACGGCCGATACCGAGGCGAAATCCGACCTCTTGCAGCAGATCGCTCGCGACTGGCGCCCGGCCACGCGCGCGCGGCTGCGCCGGGCGGTCGAGCTGGAGCCGCTCGATCGGGTCCGCGCCGAGCTGCTCAATGCCGGCTGGCAGCGGGCCAGCGGCCCGGAGCGGCTGGTCTACGCCGCCGCCTTCGCCGAGCCGATCGCCCAGTTGCCGGCGGGGCTGGATCTGGCCTTCGTGGCGCCAGCGATGGCGCGGGCGGCGCTGGCGGTCGGCGACCGGGTCCGGGCGCGCGCCTGGCGAGATCTCCTGACCGGCGGGCGCAGCCAGGCCGCCGACGCCGAGGTGGCGCGGCTGCAGCCATTGCTGGCGCTGGCCGACGCATCGGCTGCGCCGGCCGGCGCAGCCGATGCGCCGCTGGGACTGGAGCGCGTCGCAGAGCTTGCGCCGCCCGGCGCGCCAGATGCGCCACCTCTGGCCCAGCTGCTCGGCCTGCTGGAGGGTGCTGGCCGCACGGTCCCGCCAGCGCTCTGGCAGGATCTGCTGCAGCCGCCCTTCGGCCCGGTCCAGGCGGCGCTGCCGCCGGCGCCCTTGTGGCGGAGCCTGGACGAGGCGGCCGCGGCCGGCCGGCGCGGCGAGACCGTGCTGCTGGTGCTGCACATGCTGGCGGGCCAGCCGGAGGCGGCCCATCCGGAGGTCCTGCGCCGGAGCCTGGCGGCCCTGCAGGCGGTGGGCCTGGGCGCCGAGGCGCAGGCGATCGCGACGGCCACCGCCCTGGCGGCCGGCTGGTGAGCGCGCCCGCCATGAACGAGCGCTCGCATCTGGCCGAGAGCTTCCTCGAGATGATGGCGGTCGAGCGCGGCGCGGCCGCCCACACCATCGACGCCTATCGGCGCGATCTGGCGGATTACGGCCGGTTTCTGGCCAAGGCCGGCAGCGATACGGTGGCCGCGGGCAGCGAGCAGCTGCGCGCCTATCTGGCCAGCCTGGCGAGCGCCGGCCTGGCGCCAGCCAGCCAGGCGCGCCGGCTGTCGGCGCTCCGCCAGTTCCACCGGTTCCTGTATCTGGAGGGCCATCGGCCGGACGATCCGAGCCAGTCGCTGGATGGCCCGCGCCGGCAGCGGCCCTTGCCCAAGCTTCTGGACGCGGCCGAGATCGAGGCCGTGATCGGCGCCGCCAACGACCGGCCGGGGCCTGAGGGCCTCCGGCTCGCGGCCTTCCTGGAGCTGCTCTACGCCTCCGGCTTGCGCGCCACCGAGCTGCTGTCGCTGCCGCTTTCGGCGGTGGCCGGCGACCGGCGCAGCCTGATCGTGCGCGGCAAAGGCGGCAAGGAGCGGATGGTGCCGGTTGGCACCGCCGCCCAGGCGGCGATCGCGCGCTACCTCCCGATCCGGCACGAGTTCCTGGCCGGCCGGCGGCACAGCCCGTTCCTGTTCCCCTCGCGAGCACGCCAAGGCCATCTGACCCGCCAGCGGCTGCACCAGCTGCTCAAGGAGCTGGCCCCCGCAGCCGGCCTCGATCCGGAGCGCCTGTCGCCGCATGTCCTGCGCCACGCCTTTGCCAGCCATCTGCTCGCTGGCGGCGCCGATCTGCGTGCGGTACAGATGCTGCTCGGCCATGCTGACATTGCGACCACGCAGATCTACACCCATGTCCAGAAGGACCGATTGGCGGCGGTGCTGCGCGCCCATCATCCCCTGGCGCGCCGCTCGGACCGGTCCGAGCCGAGCTGAGCTGAGCGCAAAAGAGCCTGATGCCGCGATCTGACCTGATGCCACCGGAGCGAGGAGCGACGCCGTGAGCTTCACCACCTTCGACCAAGCCACCCCGCGCCTGCAGCGCTCCGAGCTGGCGGTGCCCGGCAGCTCGCCCCAGCTGTTCGAGAAGGCCGCGAAATCCCAGGCGGACGTCGTGTTCCTCGATCTCGAGGACGCCGTGGCACCGGATCAGAAGGCGCTGGCGCGCAAGAACATCATCGGCGCCATCAACGACATCGACTGGGGCAAGAAGACCCTGACGGTCCGGATCAACGGGCTCGATACCCACTACATGTATCGCGACGTGATCGACGTGATCGAGCAGGCCAGCGACCGGCTCGACATGATCATGATCCCGAAGGTCGGCACGGCCGAGGACGTCTACGCCGTCGACATGCTGGTGAGCCAGTGCGAGCAGGCGATGGGCCGCAAGAAGCGGATCGGCTTCTCCTTGATCATCGAGACCGCGCTCGGCATGGCCAACATCGACGCCATCGCCAAGGCCAGCAAGCGCAACGAGGCGCTGCATTTTGGCGTGGCCGACTACGCGGCCTCGACCCGGGCGCGGACCACAAATATCGGTGGGCCCAACCCGTCCTACGCGGTCCTGACCGATCAGGACGGCGACGCCCCGCGCCAGCTGCATTGGGGCGACATGTGGCACTATGCGTTGGCCCGCATGGTCGTGGCGGCGCGCGCCCACGGCCTCCGGCCGATCGACGGACCGTTCGGCGACTTCTCGGATGCCGAGGGCTATCGGGCGGCGGCGCGGCGGGCGGCGGTGCTCGGCTGCGAGGGCAAATGGGCGATCCATCCGAGCCAAGTGGCGCTCGCCAACGAAATCATGAGCCCGCCCGAGGCGGAAGTCGCGAAGGCCAAGCGGATCCTGGAGGCCATGGAGCAGGCCCGCAAGGATGGCAAGGGGGCGGTCAGCCTGGACGGCCGGCTGATCGACATCGCCTCGATCCGGCAGGCCGAGGCGCTGGTCGCCAAGGCCGACCAGATCGCGGCCGGCTGAACCGGCGCCGGACCCGCCAGCGGAGGTCACCAAACTGCTCGAGTTCGAAAAGCCCATCAGCGAGCTGGAGGGCAAGGTCAAGGAGCTGCGGCATCTCGCCAATGGCAGCGATCTGGATCTGGCCGAAGAGATCAGCCGGCTGGAGGCGCGCGCCGACAAGCTGCTGCGCCAGACCTACGCCAAGCTCTCGCCCTGGCAGAAGACCCAGGTCGCGCGCCATGCCGAGCGGCCCCATTTCGGCCACTACGTGACCGCCTTGTTCGACGACTTCATGCCGCTGGCGGGCGACCGCACCTATGGCGACGACCACGCCATCCAGGGCGGCCTCGCGCGCTTTCGCGGCCGTTCGGTCATGGTCATCGGCCACGAGAAAGGTGCCGATACCGACAGCCGGGTGCGCCACAATTTCGGCATGGCCAATCCCGAGGGCTACCGCAAGGCGGTCCGCCTGATGCATCTGGCGCAGCGCTTCGGTCTGCCGGTCATCACCCTGGTCGACACGCCGGGCGCCTATCCGGGCGTCGGCGCCGAGGAGCGCGGCCAGGCGGAAGCGATCGCCCGGGCGATCGAGACCTGCCTGCAGCTGACCGTGCCGCTGGTCGCGGTGATCATCGGCGAAGGCGGCTCGGGCGGGGCGATCGCGCTGGCCGTCGCCGATCGCGTCTTGATGCTGGAGCATGCGGTCTATTCGGTGATCTCGCCCGAGGGCTGCGCCGCGATCCTGTGGCGGAGCGGCGAGGAGGCGCCGGCCGCGGCCGAGGCGATGCGCCTGACCGCCCAGGATCTGCACCAGCTGGGCGTGGTCGACGAGATCATCCCGGAGCCGATCGGTGGCGGCCACCGCGCGCCCAGCGAGGCGATCGCCGCAGTCGGCAACGCGATCGAGGCAGCGCTCCTGCCGCTCCTGCAGCGGAGCGGCGCCGAGCTGCGCCACAACCGGCGCCAGAAGTTCCTGGACATGGGCAAGGGCGACGGCCTGTAGCTTTAGGCGAGGGCCTCGGGAGCGATCGCCATGCGCAAGGCTGACCTCGTGGCTTGGTATCGCGCCTACATCGCCTGCCTGAACCAGCAGGACTGGCCGCAGCTTGGCCGGTTCGTGCATGATCAGGTGCAGCACAACGGCCGGCCGCTCGGACTAGCCGGCTATCGCGCCATGCTGGAGCGCGACTTCTATGAAATTCCCGATCTTTACTTCGACATCCGGCTGCTGATTGCCGATCCGCCCAACCTCGCCAGTCGGCTGAGCTTCACCTGCACGCCCAAGGGCGCGTTCCTTGGCCTGCCGGTCAATGGCAAGACAGTGTCCTTCGCTGAGAACGTCTTCTATCGATTTCGCGACGACAGGATCGAGCAAGTCTGGTCGGTGATCGACAAGCCGGCGATCGAGGCTCAGCTCTAGGGTCTGAATCCCCGTCAGCTTCTGCTGCTGACCGCCAGCCGACCCGCCGCTGCTGCGCTT
>CADEGR010000183.1 GCA_902826935.1 uncultured Alphaproteobacteria bacterium
TTTTGCAGGAAGACCGTGATGACGAAACACGTTAGCGCGAGCGGCGTCAGCCAGCCGGTCAGAAAGTCGCCGGTCGCGCCTAAAGTTGTCTTGTCGCCGAAATAGTCTTGGACGGGCTCCTGCAAAGCAGCAAAGGGGCCGATCCCCTGATGGATCGTCGGCAAAAGCAAGGTGAAGGCAAGCCAAGCCGAGATCACGATGAGTGCGACCCAAATTAGCCAGCTCGGCTCTCGCTCGCCGCCCAATCGGATACCTACCATATCACCGCCTCACACTGAAGGTTGAGCGATTTTTTACGGCGTTCTGTGGCCAGCCACAACAAGGCAGCATCTGTGCCGTTCTTCCAGATGCGCTGAGGTTGAGCCCTCTCAACGAGCCCTGGATCATGCTCGCCGCCACCATCGCATCCCGGTTCATCCGCGCTGCGGCTTGACCTCCCGGCGCTCGCTCGATCGGCTGCATCGACGGCTCGCAAGGATTCCTTAACCCCGATGCACCATCATGTCGTCCCTGGTCCATGCGATCCTGGGAGTCCGCGCTGGCGCCGGGATTCAGATTGGCGACGCGGATCCCCAGGGTCGCATGGACCGTCATCAGGATCGGCTCGTCAGGTAAAGGAACTGTCAACACTGCTCGGCAGTCTTGGGAGCCTGTTGCGGCGCTGGCGGTGCTGACCGCGGATTAAGCCGAGGGTGTGATCCGGCCTGCGGCGCAGAGCAGATCGTCGGCTTGTTGGCCGCTCAGCGCGCCCGCCGGGGCTCACGCCCGCGGATGCGCCTGCTGGTAGAGGCGGATCAGGCGTTCGCCGTCGACGCCGGTGTAGCCTTGGGTGGTCGACAGGCTGGCATGGCCGAGCAGCTCCTGGATCGTGCGCAGATCAGCGCCATCGGCTAGGAGGTGGGTCGCGAAGCTGTGGCGCAGGGCATGCGGCGTCGCGGTCTCCGGCAGGCGCAGCTGGCGCCGCAGGCTGCGCACCAGGCGCGCCGCGATGGCAGGCTGCAGCCGCTTGCCGCGCGCGCCCAGGAACAAGGGTGTGCTGGCGCCGGACGGATAGGGGCAGGCGGCGAGATACTCGGCCAGCGCTGCCGCGATCACGGGCAGGATCGGCACCAGCCGCTGCTTGCCGCCCTTGCCGGTGATGGTGAGGGCGCTCACCGCCATGGGCCGCGGCCCCAGGGCGCCTCGCGCCAGCGCCAAGGTCTCGCCGATCCGCAGGCCCGCGCCATAGAGCAGGAGCAGGAGCGCCACGTCGCGCTTGGCTAGCCAGGCCTCTTGGGCCGCCGCCGGCGCGCATTCGACCAGGCTTGCCACCTGCTCGGAGGACAAGGGCCGCGGCAGCCGCTTGGCAAGGCGCGGCGTGCGCAGCGCCTGGACGGCGGGATTGGCATGGCCGTGCTGGCGGTCGAGAAAGCGGTAGAAGCTGCGCAAGGCGGCCAAAGCGCGGGCGGTCGAGGTCTTGGCCAGACCGGCGCGGTGGCGCGCCGCCAGCCAGGCGCGCAGGCTGGTGGCATCGAGCCGAACCAGGACCGGCAGGCCCGGCGGCTCGCCCAGATGTTCGGCGCAAAAGCCGAGAAAGCCGAAAAGGTCCGAACGATAGCTCTTGACCGTCAGGTCCGCCTGCCGCTTCTGCTGGGCCAGCCAGTCGAGCCAGGCCGTGACCAGGCTGAGCACCTCGGGATCCATCGTCAGGGCGTCGGCGCGCATGGGCGGGCTCCAGGCCGGGCAGTCGCGCTCGACCTTGCCGTGCCGGCGCCAGCCTGGCAAGCCAGCCGCAGCCAGCAAGCGAAAGGAGACCATGTCCGAGCCCGTGCCCGTCCTGCTGCCGCTGCCGTTCGATGCGGCCTTCGACTATGCGCCGCTGGCCGGCCCGCCGCTGCCCCCTGGCAGCTGTGTCGAGGTGCCGTTCGGGCCGCGCGAGGTGATCGGCGTGGTCTGGGACGAGCCGCCGGCGCGCCGGGCCGATCCGGCCAAGCTGCGCCCGATCCGCCGCCGCCTCGACGCACCGCTGCTGCCGCCGGGACTGCGCCGCCTGGTCCGCGAGGTTGCGGCCACCACCTTGCATCCGCTCGGCAGCGCCTTGCGCCTGGCTCTGCCTGTGCCGGCGGCGCTCGAGCCGCTGCCGCCCAAGCTCGGCCTGGCGCTGGCGATCGAGCCCGGCGCGGACGTGAAGCTCACCCCGGCTCGCCGCCGGGTCCTGGCGATCGCCGCCGATCGCGTGCCGCGGGCGGCGGCCGAGCTCGCCCGCCTGGCCGAAGTTGGCAGCGGCATCGTCCAGGGCCTGGCTAAGGCTGGCTGCCTGGTGCCAGCGCCACTGCCGGCCGCGCCTGAGCCGCCGGCAGCTACGCCGCGGCCGGTCGAGCTTTCGGCCGATCAGCAGGCAGCAGCCGAGCGCCTGCTGGCGAGCCTGGCCGCTGGCCACTTGGTCACCCTGCTGGAGGGCGTGCCCGGTTCCGGCAAGACGGAGGTCTATCTGGAGGCGGCCGCGGCGACCATCGCGGCCGGCCGGCAGGTGCTGATCCTGCTGCCCGAGATCGCGCTCTCGGCCCAGCTTCTGGAGCGGCTGACCCGGCGCTTCGGCCGGCCGCCGGCGGTCTGGCATTCGGAGCTGGGCTCGAGCCTGCGCCGGACCACCTGGCGGCGGATCGCGGAAGGTCGCGAGCCGATTGTGATTGGCGCCCGTTCCGCCCTGTTCCTGCCCTTGCCGGCGCTCGGCCTGATCGTGGTCGACGAGGAGCATGACGGCAGCTTCAAGCAGGAGGACGGGGTGCCCTATCAGGGCCGGGACATGGCGATCGCCCGCGCCCGCCTCGAGGGCTGCCCGATCGTGCTGGCCTCGGCCACCCCGGCGCTGGATACCGCCTACAGCGCCGGCCGGATCGCTGGCCTCGCCGAGCCGCTCGCCGGTCCGGGCCGAAGCCTGCTGCTGCCCGCGCGCCATGGCGGTGCCGCCATGCCCAGGATCGCGCTGATCGATCTGCGCAAGGATCGGCCGCCGCCGGGCCGTTGGCTGGCCCAGGAGCTGCGCCAGGCGCTGACCGACACGTTGGCCGCCGGCGAGCAGGCTCTCTTGTTCCTCAACCGGCGCGGCTTTGCGCCGCTCACCTTGTGCCGCGCCTGCGGCCACCGCTTCTGCTGCCCCAATTGCAGCGCCTGGCTGGTCCAGCATCGACTGCGCCGGCGCCTGGTTTGCCACCATTGCGGCTACAGCCGGAGCGAACCGGAGCATTGCCCGGCCTGCGGCACGCTCGATGCGCTCACCGCCTGCGGGCCGGGGGTCGAACGGCTGGCCGACGAGGTCCAGGGCCTGCTGCCGGACGCCCGCACCGCGATCCTGACCAGCGACAGCCCATCCCGGCCGAGCGAGGTGGCGGCCCTGGTCAAGGCGATGCATGACCATCGGCTGGATCTTCTGATCGGGACCCAGATCATCGCCAAGGGGCACCATTTCCCGGATCTGACCCTGGTCGGCGTGGTCGATGGGGATCTTGGCCTTGCCGGTGGCGATCTGCGCGCGGCCGAGCGGCAGTTCCAGCTGCTCTATCAGGTCGGCGGCCGGGCCGGGCGGGCGCAGCGGCCAGGCCGGGTGCTGATCCAGACCCATCTGCCGGACCATCCGGTGATGCAGGCGCTGGCAGCCGGTGACAAGGAGCGCTTCTACGCCGAGGAGCTGGCCGAGCGCCAGGCGGCGGGGCTGCCGCCGTTTGGCCGGCTGGCGGCGATCGTGCTCTCCGGCCGCGAGCTGCCGGCGGTGCGCGCGTTGGCCAGCCGGCTGGCGCGGGGTGCGCCGATGCAGCCCGGCCTGCGCGTGCTGGGGCCGGCGCCAGCGCCCCTGGCGGTGCTGCGCGGCCGCCATCGGCTGCGCTTCTTGGTGATCGCCCAGCCCGAGATCGACCTCGGCGCGGCGCTGCGGCCCTGGCTGGCGAGCGAGAAGCTGGGCGGCAATCTAAGGCTGCATGTCGACATCGATCCCTACAGCTTTCTCTAGCCACGCGGCGGCTGCCGACGATCCGGTGACCGTTGGCCTACCGGGATGCGCCGCTGGGGCATGTCCGCCGCCCGCTGGCCGCTGCAATGTTCAGGCGGGGTTCACGCGCTCCATGCTGTAGTCGGCAAGCCTGCCAAGCGGCAAGATCGAGCTTGGCCGGGTGCAAAAGGAGGCAACGATGTTCCTCAGGTCGCTGGCCCTTGCCGTCATCGGGGCGGTTTGTGCCGTGCTGGTCGTGGCCACGCCTGCGAGCAGCCACGAGATCGTGATCATCAAGCGCGATCATGATGAGCGCTATGGCGGTTGGCATGATCGGGACCGCTGGCGCAACCATGATGATGGCCGCTACCGCGACCGTGACTGGCGGCGCGACGACTGGCGGCGCGATAGCTGGCGGGACGGCTATTTCGAGGGGCGCCGCGATGAGCGGTTCGACCGCTATTTTCGCCGCGATCATTTCCGCGACCATGACGGTGACGGCTGGCGGCACCGCGATCGCGGCCACTGGCGCCACAAGGACCGCCCATGGGAGTATGGGCCGAGCCTCTACATTCCCGGCGTGATCCTGCGCTTCTGACAGGCAGCAGCAAGACTGCCGGCGCCGAGCCTATGGAATGCCGCGGATCAGGGGTCGCGCGAGAGGCCGGCTGCTGCGAGGGCGTCGAGATAGGCCTGCCACAGCCGGTCGCGCTCGCGGCCGAGATGGTGCAGATAGCGCCAGGAATACATGCCGGTGTCATGCATGTCGTCGAACTTGATCCGGATCGCGTAGTTGCCGACCGGCTCGACATCCATGATGCCGACATGCCGGCGCCCGGCCACCAGCCGCTTCTGGCTCGGGCCGTGGCCCTGGACCTCGGCGGACGGGCTCTCGACCCGCAACAGCTCGGCCGGCAGCTCGAAGCGCTCGCCGTTGTCGAAGGCGACGGTCAGGGTGTGGGCGGCGCGATCGATGCGCAGCTCGGTCGGCCAGGGGGCCTCGGCAGCGCTCATGGCGCCGGGTCGTCGCCGGCGCGCACGGAGGCCGGTATGGCGTCGTCCTCGGCCAGGGCCCGGGCCTCGTCGGCCAGCATGATCGGAATGCCATCGCGGATCGGGTAGGCCAGGCCGGCCTGCTCGCTGATCAGCTCCTGCCCGCCTTGATCGTAGCGCAGCGGGCCCTTGGTCAGCGGGCAGACCAGGAGGTCGAGCAGCTTGGGATCGACGGCGGTCTGGCGGGCGGCTGATGGCATGGAATCGGGGTCGCTCATCCTGATGGCCTCCAAGGACCGGCCCAAGCCGGCCGGCGCGTCCGCCTGGCAGCGCTCAGTGGCAGGGGCTGCAGGGGTCGACCGGCAGACTGCCCATCTGCAGCAGGCAGATCAAGGTGTTGGCCAGCTGGTCGAGATCCATGGCCTCGAGCAGAGCCTGCTTCTCGTTGGGCTCGAACGGGCAGATCATGGCGAGCGAGGTCAAGAGGCCAGCCAAGGGGGCCGCCTCGATCTGGCTCCATTCCACCGTGATTTCGTGGGTCTCGAAGTAGCGCTTGAGCGCCGGCAGCAGGCGCGGCCGCAGGCTCGGGCTTGGCGGCTCCGGCTCGATATCGCCCTGCCAGCGCTCGAAGGCGCCGATCACCTGGCGATAGGCGGTGGTGACCGCCAGCTCCTCGACGATGTCGTAGCGACAGACGCCGGTCAGCGTGATCAGGAAGCGGCCATCGGCCGTCTCCTTGAAGCTGGTGATCCGGCCGATGCAGCCGATCGGATACAAAGCGGGCCGGTCCGGCTGGCCGTGCCCATTGGGCTGCACCATGCCGATCATCCGATCTGTGCGCATGGCGTCCCGGGTCATCTCGAGATAGCGCGGCTCGAAGATGTTGAGCGGCAGGTTGCCGCCGGGCAGCAGGATGGCCCCCGGCAGAGGGAATACCGGGAAGCTCCGCGGCAAGGCGCCACTCAGGCCGGCTTCGCTGCGAAGAGGATTGCGCGCCGCCATGATGGCCAGTCCGCGGCCTAGGCGAACAGGACGGCGGACAGCTGCCGGCGGCCGCTGACGGTCAGCGGATGCTTGGGCCCGAGCGCCTCGAAGAACCGCACCAGCTGCTTGCGCGCGGCCTGATCCTGCCATTCCCGGTCGCGCCGGATGATGGTGAGCAAATGCTCCATCGCCGGCTCGACCTGGCCACGCAGGAACAAGGCGGTGGCGAGATCGAGACGGGCCGCATGGTCATTGGCATTGGCTGAGAGGCGCTGGTTCAGCCCGGCCGGATCGGGCAGGGTGCCGGCTTCCTCGGCCAGCGCGAGAGCTGCCCGGGCACCATCGACCTCGACATGGTTGCGATGCTCGATCGGCACCTGCTCGAGCAGGCTCTGCGCCTGGGGCAGGCGGCCGGCCGCGATGTAGCAGCGGGCGAGGCCGCCCAGCGCCTCAGGATTGGTCGGCTCGGCCTGGATGACCTGCTCCAGCAGCTCCTGCGCGAGGTCCATGTCGCCGGCCGCGGCCGCCGCCTTGGCATCCTCCAGCGCCACCTCCACCGGGGCCGGCCCGACCGGCCCGATCAGGCGCTCGACGAAGGCCTTGATCTGGCTTTCCGGCAGCGCGCCCGCGAAGCCATCGACCGGCTGACCCTGCTGAAAGGCGTAGACCATCGGGATCGACTGGATCCGCAGCTGCTGGGCGAGCGCCGGGTTCTCGTCGATGTTCACCTTGACCAGCCGGACCTTGCCGCCGGCGGCCTTGACCACCCGCTCCAGCACCGGTCCCAGCTGCTTGCAGGGGCCGCACCAGGGCGCCCAGAAATCAACGATGACCGGGACCTGGCGCGACGCCTCGATCACGTCGGCCATGAAACTTTGGGTGTTGCCGTCCTTGACGACGTCGCCGCCCGTGGCCGGCGGCGCTTCGGTGGACCCCCTCAGTCGCGACAGCAAGGCCATCGTGATTCCTCTACAGCTCGTTTTCTGCCGGCGTGCGGCCGGCGCTGATCCGGCCCCTAACATGGCGAAGCGGCCCTGGCCGATCAAGGGGACCGAGCCGGCCTTACGTCCGCTTGCGGCCGCACCCTGCCCGGCTCTGCTTGCGCTCTTGTCAAAGCTGCCGTCTTCTCTTATGTAGCGCAGACATAAGGAAATCCCACGCCAAGAGCGGGCGTAGCTCAGGGGTAGAGCACAACCTTGCCAAGGTTGGGGTCGAGGGTTCGAATCCCTTCGCCCGCTCCAG
>CADEGR010000184.1 GCA_902826935.1 uncultured Alphaproteobacteria bacterium
GCTCGAAGTCGGGCCGTCCGATCATCGCTGCGAACAGCCGCTCGCAGGCACCGTTGCTCACCCGGCGCCGAACGCGCTCGAACAGCGAGCTTCAATGCCCGAACCCATCGGGCAGGTCCCGCCAGGGAGCACCGGTTCGCGCCATCCAAAGCACCGCCTCGACCAAACGACGATGGTCCGCAGGTGCCCCCGCACTCTTCTGCCTTGCCAGGCAAAGCGGCGCGATCCGCGCCCATCGATCGTTGCTCAACCCCCGATCGATCCCAAGCTTCTGTCAATTGTTTGGTTTTGAATCAGATGCTTGGATAAAGCACAAGCGGATGTAGCTAGCCGTCAACAAGCGTTAGGTTGTTGGTGATGCAGCAACTTCTCCGCATACATCTGATCGATGTGTCTGGGCCGATGCACTAGGATGCGCGATGGTGGCGCGCCATCCGGTCGACCAGGGCCGCCGTGTCAGACAACGCTTGGGGAGGGGAGGCCAACATGATCGGAGATCCGCCGCGGCTGGTGGTCAAGCGCGGCTTTGCCCGGCTGCAGCCGGACGAGCTTGCGCCCTTCGCGGATTGCGGCACCGCGTTCCTGGCGGACGCCATGCAGGGCCGGGGCGCGCTTGCTGCGCGGATCAAGCCGATTGATCCCGCCAGCCGCTTCGTCGGCAGCGCGCTCACAGTGCGGGCCGGGGCGCGCGACAATCTGGCGGCGGTGGCCGCCTTGGACCTGGTGCGGCCGGGCGACGTCCTGGTGATCGCCGCGCAGGGCTTCGCCGAGGCCGCGGTGGTCGGTGACAAGATGACCCGGATCGCGCAGCAGCGCGGCGCGGCTGCCATCGTGACCGACGGCGCGGTGCGCGACACCGAGGATCTGCTGGCGCTGGGCCTGCCGGTGTTCGCAGCCCATGTCTCGCCGAACTCGGCCTATGGCAGCGGTCCGGGCGAGGTCGGCTTGCCGATCGCGTTGGGCGAGGTCGCGATCGCCGCGGGCGACCTGGTGCTGGGCGACCGCGATGGCGTGATCGTCGTGCCGCGGGCCGAGCTGGCGGCCGTGCGCCAGGCCCTGGATAGGGTGGCCGCCCGCGAGGCCGACCTGCTGGCGCGGATCGCGGATGGCCGCCTGGGTTCTCTGCTCAGCCCGGAGCTGCAGGCGGCGATCACCTACGTCGACTGAGCCGCCAGCGCCGGTTCACCCCGGCGCCGTGGTCCGGGCATCGACCCAGACCGCGCCGCGCTGCGCCGACTCCACGGCTGCCAGGATAAACTGCACGCCGGCCGCACCGTCCTGCACGCCCGGCACCAGCAGCGCTGCCGGATCGGGCGCCCGGCCCGTCAGGCGCGCGCTGATCTGCTCGGCCAGATCGGCATAGAGATTGGCGAAGCCCTCGAGATAGCCCTCGGGGTGGCCGGGCGGGATCCGGCTCGCCCGCGCGGCGCTGGCGCCGGCACCGGCGCCGGCCCGGGTGATCAGGCAAGGCGGCTCGCCGAGCGGCGTCACCTGCAGGTGGTTCGGATGCTCCTGCTGCCAGGCGAGGCCCGCCTTGGTGCCGTAGATCCGGATCCGGAGCGCATTCTCGTTGCCGGGTGCCACCTGGCTCGCCCAGAGCATGCCGCGCGCGCCGCCCTTGTAGCGCAGCAGGATATTGCAGTTGTCGTCGAGCCGGCGGCCGGGCACGAAGCTGGACAGATCGGCCAGCAGCTGATCGAGCTCGAGGCCGGTGGTGAAGGCGGCGAGGTTGAAGGCATGGCTGCCGATGTCGCCGACGCAGCCGCCGACGCCCGAGCGGGCGGGGTCGGTGCGCCAAGAAGCCTGCTTCTGGCCGGTGTCCTCGAGGGGCGTGGTCAGCCAGTCTTGCGGATATTCGACCTGGACCAGGCGCAGCTCGCCGAGCTCGCCATCGGCGATCATGGCGCGCATCTGCCGGACCATCGGATAGCCGGTGTAGTTGTGGGTCAGGCCGAACACCAGGCCGGTCCGGGCCACGGTCGCGACCAGATCCTGGGCATCCGCCAGGGTCGTGGTCATCGGCTTGTCGCAGATCACATGGATGCCGGCCTCCAGGAACGCCTTGGCCGCGGCATGGTGGACGTGGTTCGGGGTCACGATCGCGACCACGTCGATGCCATCCGGCCGCGCCCGCTCGCGCTCCGCCATCTCGGCGAAGCTGCCATAGGCCCGCTCCGGCGCGATATGCAGCGCCGCCGCCGAGGCCTTGGCGCGTGCCGGCTCGGACGCGAGCGCGCCCGCCACCAGCTCGTAGCGGTCATCGAGGCGGGCCGCGATCCGATGGACCGCGCCGATGAACGCACCCTCGCCGCCGCCGACCATGCCGAGCCGCAGCCGCCGCGCCGACCCGCCGTCCGCCTTGCCTTCGATTGCCATCGCCGTCGCCCTCAGCCGAGGCCGAGCATGCGGCGGTTGGCGGCCTGATCGACCGCGCCGGCGGCAAAGTCGTCGAAGGCGCTCTCGGTCACCTTGATGATATGCGCCGCGATGAACTCGGCACCCTCGCGGGCACCATCCTCGGCGTTCTTGATGCAGCACTCCCATTCGAGCACCGCCCAGCTGCCATAGTCATGGGCCGCGAGCTTCGAGAAGATCGCGCCGAAATCGACCTGGCCGTCGCCCAGCGAGCGGAACCGGCCGGCCCGGTTCAGCCAGGACTGAAAGCCCGAATACACGCCTTGCCGGGGCGAGGGCTCGAACTCCGCATCCTTCACGTGGAACGCCTTGATCCGCTCGTGATAGACGTCGATGAAGCCCAGATAGTCCATCTGCTGCAGCAGGAAGTGGCTGGGATCGTAGTTGATGCAGCAGCGCGGATGGCCGTCCAGCCGGTCGAGGAACATCTCGAAGGTGACGCCGTCATGCAGATCCTCGCCGGGATGCAGCTCGTAGCAGACGTCGACGCCGACCTCGTCGAACCCGTCCAGGATCGGCCGCCAGCGCCTGGCCAGCTCGTCGAAGGCGGTCTCGATCAGCCCGGCCGGCCGCGGCGGCCAGGGATAGATGTAGGGCCAGGCGAGCGCGCCAGAGAACGAGACATGGCTGGCCAGGCCCAGGCGGCGCGAGGCCTTGGCCGCCAGGCGCATCTGCTCGACCGCCCAGGCCTGGCGCGCCGCGGGGTTGCCGCGCACCTCGGCGGCGGCGAAGCCGTCGAAGCCGGCGTCATAGGCCGGATGCACGGCGACCAGCTGGCCTTGCAGATGGGACGACAGCTCGGTGATCGCGACGCCATGCTCGGCGCAAATGCCTTTGACCTCGTCGCAATAGGCGTCGCTCGCGGCCGCCTTCTCGAGGTCGAACAGGCGGCGATCCCAGCTCGGGATCTGGATGCCGCGGTAGCCGAGGCCAGCCGCCCAGGCGGCGATGCCGGCGAGCGAGTCGAACGGAGCGGCGTCGCCCGCGAACTGGGCGAGAAAGATGGCCGGTCCCTGCATCGTCTTCATGGTTGGAGCCTCCCTGGCTGGCCCTGATTGCGGCCAGTCTAGGAGATGCCGGCGGCCAGCGGAATGGCCCGCCTCATCGGCCCGCAAGTCTTCATGGCTCACCCGCCTCTGACACAACCATGACGCTCATGTTCGCAGATCATGCTTAACAAATCGCTAATCCGCCGCCGCCGGCGGTCGCGC
The DNA here is from genome assembly GCA_902826935.1 of uncultured Alphaproteobacteria bacterium. Taxonomy (GTDB): domain Bacteria; phylum Pseudomonadota; class Alphaproteobacteria; order Geminicoccales; family Geminicoccaceae; genus CADEGR01. The sequence continues at coordinate 3,627 of CADEGR010000184.1, forward strand.
GCAAGGCTCGCTTGATCAATCTGCCGGCGACGCCCATACTTTTCCCAGTCATGGCGCGCATAACGGCGCTCCGACCGGCCGGCAGCCATGGCTGCGCCTGGCCGCAGGGAGGCGCCGGCCGGCGGCCAGCTCATCAGGGAGGCTGGAGTGATCCGACGACATCTGACTGCCGCCGCGACCATTCTCGGTTTGAGCATGGGTGGCGCGCTGGCCCAGGACTATCCGACCGGGACGGTCAGCGTGGTCGTGCCGTTCTCGGCCGGCGGCCCGACCGACACGGTCGCCCGGCTGGTCACCGAATCGATGAGCCGGACGCTGGGCCAGCAGGTCATCGTCGAGAATGTCGGCGGCGCCGGCGGCACGCTCGGGGCCGCGCGCGTCGCCAAGGCGGCGCCGGACGGCTACAACCTCCTGCTGCACCATATCGGCATGGCAACCACCGCCACCCTCTATCGCAGCCTGCCCTACGACCCACAGACCGCCTTCGCGCCGATCGGCCTGATCACCGACGTGCCGATGACCCTGGTCGCGCGCAAGGACCTGGAGCCCCAGGACCTGGCCGGGCTGATCAGCTACGTCAAGGCGAACAAGGACACCGTCACCTACGCCAATGCCGGCGTCGGCGCCGCCTCCCATCTGTGCGGCATGCTGTTCATGAGCGCGCTGCAGACGCCGCTCACCACCGTGCCCTACAAGGGCACCGGCCCGGCCATGACCGACCTGATCGGCGGCCAGGTCGATCTGATGTGCGACCAGACCACCAACACCACCAACCAGATCAAGGGCGGCGAGATCAAGGCCTATGCCGTGTTCCTGGATCAGCGGCTGGACAGCCTGCCCGACCTGCCGACCGCCAAGGAAGGCGGTCTCGAAGGCGTCGAGCTGGGCATCTGGCACGGCCTGTACGCGCCGGCCGGCACGCCCGAGCCGGTCATCGCCAAGCTCGCCGATGCGCTCAAGACCGCGCTCGCCGATCCCAAGGTGGTCGAGCGCTTCGCCGAGCTGGGCACCAAGCCGGTGCCGGCCGACCAGGCGACCCCGGCCGCCCTGCAGGCCAAGCTGACCGCGGAGATCGCCCGCTGGCGGCCGGTCATCGAGGCCGCCGGCATCTACGCCGACTGAGCTGGCATGGTCGATGTGGCTGCCATGACCGCGCAGGCCTGGAGGCTGGCGTGAGCGCGCGCCGGGCGCGGCCATGATCGGCCGGCGCAAGGACCTGAGCGCCGGCATCCTGTTCATCGTGATCGGCGCGCTGTTCGTCTATGGCGCGCTCGGCCAGGAGCTCGGCACGCCGATCCGGATGGGGCCGGGCTTCTTTCCCTTGATCCTGGCCGGCGTCCTGATCCTGCTCGGCGCGCTCCTGTTCCTGCAGGGGCTGCGCCAGCCGAGCGCCGAGCCGATGGTCGTGCCCTGGTGGGGCCTGGTCCTGATCCTGCTGGCGCCGACCGTGTTCGGCCTGACCGTGCAGGGCCTGGGGCTGCTGCCGGCGGTGGCCCTGGTCGTGCTGATCTCCGCCTTCGCCAGCAGCCGGATGTCGGCCTGGCTCGCCTTGCTGCTGACCATCGGCCTCACGGTGTTCTGCATTCTGGTCTTCAGCGTCGGCCTGGGCTTGCCGATCCGGCTGCTGGGGCCCTGGCTCAGCCTCTAGCGGCGGATCAGCGATGGACTTGCTCGCCAATCTCGGCCTCGGCTTCGCAACCGCGCTGACCCCGGTCAACATCGCCTACTGCTTCGTCGGCACGCTCTTGGGCACGCTGATCGGGGTGCTGCCGGGCATCGGCCCGACCGCGACCATCGCGATGCTGCTGCCGATCACCCTGTCCTTGTCGCCGGTCACCGCGCTGATCATGCTGGCCGGCATCTATTACGGTGCCCAGTATGGCGGCTCGACCACTGCGATCCTGGTCAATCTGCCGGGCGAGTCGTCCTCGGCGGTGACCGCGATCGACGGCTATCAGATGGCGCGCCAGGGCCGGGCGGGGACGGCGCTCGCCACCGCGGCGCTCGGCTCCTTCTTCGCCGGCACGGTCGCGACCCTGGTGGTCGCGATCTTCGCCCCGCCCTTGACCGCGATCGCGCTGCAATTCGGACCGGCCGAATATTTCGCCTTGATGATGCTGGGCCTGATCACCGCCGTGGCCCTCGCCCACGGCTCGATCCTGAAGGCCCTGGCGATGGTCACGCTGGGCCTCCTGCTAGGCCTGGTCGGCACCGACATCTATACCGGCGCGCCGCGCTTCACCCTGGGCTATCCGGAGCTGGCCGACGGCCTGAACTTCGTCGCGGTCGCGGTCGGCGTGTTCGGCATCGCCGAGATCCTGCGCAATCTCGAGAACGAGCATGAGCGGGAGGTGGTGGCGCAGGAGGTGCGCGGCCTGCTGCCGAGCGGCGAGGATCTGCGCCGGATGGTGGCGCCGATCCTGCGCGGCACGGCGCTGGGCTCGATCCTGGGCGTCCTGCCGGGCGGCGGCCACATCCTGGCCTCGTTCGCCTCCTACACCATCGAGAAGCGGATCTCGAAGACGCCCGAGCGCTTCGGCCATGGGGCGATCGAAGGGGTCGCCGCCCCGGAATCCGCCAACAATGCCGCCGCCCAGACCTCGTTCATCCCGATGCTGACCCTGGGCATCCCCTCCAATCCGGTGATGGCGCTCATGATCGGCGCCATGATCATCCAGGGCATCACGCCCGGCCCCAATGTCGTGACCGACGAGCCGGCGCTGTTCTGGGGCATCATCGTCTCGATGTGGGTCGGCAACCTGCTCCTGGTGATCTTGAACCTGCCCCTGATCGGCCTCTGGGTGCGCCTCTTGAAGGTGCCCTATTACGTCCTGTTCCCGGCGATCCTGGCGTTCAGCGCGATCGGCATCTACAGCATCAACAGCAACACCTTCGACCTCTTCGCGGTCGCGGTCTTCGGCCTGCTCGGCTACGTGCTGCTGAAGTTCGAATGCGAGCCCGCACCTTTGCTGCTGGGCTTCGTGCTCGGCCCGATGCTTGAGGAGCATCTGCGCCGCGCCATGATCATCTCGCGCGGCGACGCCACCGTCTTCTTCACCCGCCCGCTCAGCGCCGCGCTCCTGGCGATCGCGGTCCTGGTCCTGATCGTCGTGCTCCTGCCCAACGTCGCCCGCAAGCGCGAGCAGGTGTTCCAGGAAGAGGACGCCTAGCGGCGCTGGCGCGGCCGCCGCTCACAGCTGGCTGGGCAGGACCCGGTCGGGCGGGCGGTGGCCGTCGGTGAAGGTCTTGATGTTGATCACGACCTTCTCGCCCATCGCCTGGCGGCCCTCGATCGTGGCCGAGCCCATATGCGGCAGCAGCACGACATTGTCGAGCTCGCGCAGCTTCGGATTGATCTCCGGCTCGTGCTCGAACACGTCCAGCCCCGCCCCGCCCAGCTCGCCCTGGCGCAGCATGCGGGTCAGGGCCGCCTCGTCGATGACCTCGCCGCGCGAGGTGTTGACCACGAGCGCCTGCGGCCGGCACAGCTTCAGCCGGCGCGCCGAGAGCAGATGGAAGGTCGCCGGCGTGTGCGGGCAGTTGAC
>CADEGR010000185.1 GCA_902826935.1 uncultured Alphaproteobacteria bacterium
TCACCGCGACGAACACCTTGACCATCTTGAGCACGCCGGGCGGCAGCTCGTCGCCCCGCTGCAGCTTCTCGACCTTGTTGTCGAAGCGCTCCTGCAGGAGCTTCAGGCCGTCGTCGAGCTGGCGGCGCAGCTGCTCGATCTCGACCATGCGCTGAGCATCGTCGACCCCGATCTCCCACCATTGCCGGCGGGACAGCTCGCCCAGCAGAGCGGCCGTGACCGGCTTGCCCTTGGCGATGCCCTTGGGCCCGCTGGTCATGGTCTGGTCTTCGAGCAGCTCGCGCAGGCGGCCGTAGATGTTGCGCTCGAGGATCGCGCGCTCGTCGTCGCGGTCCTTGGCCAGCCGCTCGATCTCGGAGCGCTCGATCGCCATGGCGCGCTCGTCCTTGCCGACGCCACGGCGCTGGAACACCCGGACCTCGACCACCGTGCCGGTCACGCCCGGCGGCACCTTCAAGGAGGTGTCACGCACGTCCGCGGCCTTCTCGCCGAAGATCGCGCGGAGCAGCTTCTCCTCCGGCGTCATCGGCGTCTCGCCCTTGGGCGTCACCTTGCCGACCAGGATGTCGCCGGCATGGACCTCGGCGCCGATATAGACGATGCCTGCCTCGTCCAGGTTGCGCAGCGATTCCTCGCCGACATTCGGAATGTCGCGGGTGATCGATTCCGGCCCGAGCTTGGTGTCGCGGGCCATGACCTCGAACTCCTCGATATGGATCGAGGTGAAGACGTCATCGCGCACGATCCGCTCGGAGATCAGGATCGAGTCCTCGAAGTTGTAGCCATTCCACGGCATGAACGCGACCAGCACGTTCCGGCCGAGCGCCAGCTCGCCGAGATTGGTCGACGGGCCGTCGGCGATGATGTCGCCGGTCTGCACCTGGTCGCCCATCTTCACGACCGGGCGCTGGTTGATGCAGGTGTTCTGGTTGGAGCGCTGGAACTTGCGCAGGTTGTAGATGTCGACCACCGAGTCGACCCGCTCGGTCTGCGCGGTCACCCGGATCACGATGCGGGACGCATCGACCTGGTCGACCACGCCGCCGCGCCGCGCGACCACGGCCGCGCCGGAATCCCGTGCGACCACGGCCTCCATGCCGGTGCCAACCAAAGGCGCCTCGCTCTGGATCAGCGGCACCGCCTGGCGCTGCATGTTCGAGCCCATCAGCGCGCGGTTGGCGTCGTCGTTCTCGAGGAACGGGATCAGCGCCGCGGCGACCGAGACCAGCTGCTTGGGCGAGACGTCGATGAAGTCGATCGTTTCCGGCCGGGTCATCACGAACTCGCCGGCCTGCCGGCAGCTCACCAGATCCTGGGCGAACTGGCGCTCCTCGTTCAGCTCGGCATTGGCCTGGGCGATGGTGTAGCGGCCCTCTTCCATGGCCGAGAGATAGACCACCTCGTCGGTCACCCGGCCGTCGGACACGCGCCGGTACGGGCTCTCGATGAAGCCGTACTTGTTGATCCGGGCGTAGGTCGCGAGGCTGTTGATCAGGCCGATATTCGGGCCTTCCGGGGTCTCGATCGGGCAGATCCGGCCATAGTGGGTCGGATGCACGTCGCGCACCTCGAAGCCGGCCCGCTCGCGGGTCAGGCCGCCCGGCCCGAGCGCCGAGAGGCGGCGCTTGTGGGTGATCTCGGACAGCGGGTTGGTCTGGTCCATGAACTGCGAGAGCTGCGACGAGCCGAAGAACTCGCGCACCGCGGCCGCCACCGGCTTGGCGTTGATCAGATCATGCGGCATGGCCGCGTCGATCTCGACCGAGCTCATCCGCTCGCGCACCGCGCGCTCCATGCGCAGCAGGCCGACCCGGAACTGGTTCTCCATCAGCTCGCCGACCGAGCGCACCCGGCGATTGCCGAGATGGTCGATGTCGTCGACCTCGCCGCGGCCGTCCTTGATCTCGATCAGGTGCTTGACGACCGCCAGGATGTCCTCCTTGCGCAGGACCCGCATGGTGTCGTCGCCCTCGAGATTGAGGCGCGAGTTCATCTTGACCCGGCCGACCGGCGAGAGGTCGTAGCGCTCGCTGTCGAAGAACAGGCCGTGGAACAGGTTCTCGGCGGTGTCGAGGTTCGGCGGCTCGCCCGGGCGCAGCACCCGGTAGATGTCGATCAGCGCCTCTTCACGGTTGGTGCAGCGCTCGGCCGCCAGCGTGTTGCGGACATAGGGGCCGACCGTGACATGGTCGATGTCGAGGACCGGCAGCTCCTCGAGCTGCGCCTCGATCAGCCGGGCGAGCAGATCGGGGCTGAGCTCGCTGCCGGCTTCGGCGTGGACCAGGCCGGTCTGCTCGTCGATCAGGTCGACCGCCACGAACCGCCCGACCAGCTCCTCGGGCGACACATAAAGCTCCTCCAGCCCCTGCTCCTCCAGCTTCTTGAGCAGGCGGGGGGTCAGCTTGGTGCCGGCCTCGGCCAGGACGTCGCCGCTCTTGGCGTCGACCAGGTCGCTGGTCAGCTTCTGGCCGCGCAGCCGGTCGGGCCGGAACTTCTGGCGCCAGCCCTGGCCGGAGCGCTGGAACAGGACGCTGCCGTAGAAGTAGCCCAGGATCTCCTCGTGGGTCATGCCCAGGGCCAGCAGCAGCGAGCTGGCGAGCAGCTTGCGGCGCCGGTCGATCCGGACATAGAGCAGGTCCTTGGCGTCGAACTCGAAGTCCAGCCAGGAGCCGCGATAGGGGATGATCCGGGCGGCGAACAGGAACTTGCCGGAGCTGTGGGTCTTGCCCTTGTCGTGGTCGTAGAACACGCCGGGCGAGCGGTGCATCTGCGAGACGATCACCCGCTCGGTGCCGTTGATCACGAAGGTGCCGTTGTCGGTCATCAACGGCAGGTCGCCCATGTAGACGTCCTGCTCCTTGATGTCGCGCACGCTCTTGGAGCCGGTGTCGTCGTCGACGTCCCAGACGATCAGGCGCAAGGTCACGCGCAGCGGGGCGGCATAGGTCATGCCGCGCTGATGGCACTCCTCGACGTCGTATTTCGGCTCTTCCAGCTCGTACTGCACGAAGTCGAGGGCGGCCCGCTCGGCGAAGTCGCGGATCGGGAACACCGACTTGAAGACTTCCTGCAGGCCGACATGCAGGCGCTGCTCGCTCTGCACGGTCATCTGCAGAAAGGCCTCGTAGGAGCTCCTTTGCACCTCGATCAGATTCGGCATGACGGTGACTTCGGAGATCCGACCGAAGCTCTTCCGAATCCGTTTGCGACCCGTGAAGGAGTATGTCATAGCGGTTCCTGTTCGAGGACTGGCGAGCCTAACCAGGCGCCGGCTCGGACCGTCTCAGCAGGCTGGCCCAGCGTGGCCGCGGCTGCCGACCCGAGCCCCGGGCGGGGGCTATCTTCCGACAGCATCACGGCGCGAGCGGCCAGGCGAGCGCGCCAGGCAGCCCGGTCCGCGGAGCCGCACAGGCGCGTACGCGGTGCATCGCTGGCCGCCTGAAGGCGACCGCGACGCACCGCGGCGATGAGGGTAGTCGGGGCGATGCTACTTGATCTCGACGGTCGCACCAGCCGACTCGAGCTGCGCCTTGAGCTTGGCCGCCTCGTCCTTGGACACGCCCTCCTTGACGGACTTCGGCGCGGCCTCGACCAGGTCCTTGGCCTCCTTCAGGCCTAGCCCGGTGATCGCCCGGACTTCCTTGATCACGTTGATCTTCTTGTCGCCGGCGACCGCGAGGATCACCTCGAACTCGGTCTGCTCCTCGACCGCCTCGGCCGGTGCCGCCGCACCGCCGACCGCCGCCACGGCGACGGGCGCCGCTGCCGAGACGCCCCACTTCTCCTCGAGCATCTTCGACAGCTCGGCCGCTTCCATCACCGTGAGCGCCGAGAGGTTCTCGACGATCTGCTCCAAATTCGCCATCACGCGATTCTCCTTAGACCACACCTTCGGCGCAACCTCGCGGCCGCCGTATCCTTGGAGCGCCCTGGCTTCGGCGCCCTGCTTCTTGCCGTTGCTTCAGCCTTGCTCGGCCCGTGCCGCCATGACCCGCGCCAGCTGCCCGGCCGGCGCCTGCAGCACGCCCACCAGCCGCGCGGCCGGGGTCGTGATCAGTCCGGCGAGCTTCGCCCGCAGCTGATCGAGCGAGGGCAGCTCGGCCAGCGTTCGGACCTGCTCGGCGCTCAGCAGGCTGCCATCCAGGCCGCCGCCGACGATGATCAGCTTGTCGTTCTTCTTGGCAAAGTTGACCGCCGCCCGCGGCGCCGCCACCGGATCGCTGGAATAGGCGATCGCGGTCGGCCCCTTGAACAGATCGGCGATCGGCGAAAATTCGGTGTCGGCCAGCGCGATCTTGGCCAGGCGGTTCTTGGTCACGCGGAACTTGGCGCCCACCTCGCGCATGCCACGCCTGAGCTCGGTGACCTCGGCAACGGTCAGCCCCTGGAAATGGGTCACGACCACCACGCCGGCGTCGCTGAACACGCCGCGCAGGCGATCGACGATATCGACTTTCTTTGCTCGAAGCACCTCGAAGCCCCACTCAGCTTGAGAGGATCAGCCCAGCCGGCCAGTGGCCGCGGCTGCGGTCAGCACGCGCGCACGCGGTTCCCGACGATGGCCAGCAACATGCGGCGGCGTCCGGGGCAAACCCCGCGCCGCAGCGACCGCAGGACATTGGTTCCAGCAGTTGTATATGGTCTCGACCGAGCACTAACCAAGCTCGTCAACATAATCTCCCAGCGCGCGAGCGCAAGCCCTAATTCGACCTCAGCAGCGCATTGGCGCGGCCGATCACGCCGCCAGCGAGGCGACGTCGATGACCACGCCCGGCCCCATGGTCGAGCTGATCGACACCTTCTTCAAATAGGTCCCCTTGGCGCCGCTCGGCTTGGCCCGGGTGACCGCATCGACGAACGCCCGGATGTTGGCGAGCAGCTGCTCGTCGCCGAAGCTCGCCTTGCCGACGCCGCCATGGATGATCCCGGCCTTCTCGACCCGGAACTGCACCTGGCCGGACTTGGCCGCCTTGACCGCCTGGCCGACATTGGGCGTGACCGTGCCGAGCTTCGGATTGGGCATCAGGCCGCGCGGGCCCAGGATCCGGCCGAGCCTTCCGACCACCGGCATCATGTCCGGGGTCGCGATGCAGCGATCGAAGTCGATCTTGCCGTCCTGGATCTGCTGAGCGAGATCGTCGGCGCCGACCAGATCGGCGCCGGCGGCGCGCGCCTCGTCGGCCTTGTCGCCCTTGGCGAACACCGCGATCCGGACGGTCTTGCCGGTACCATGGGGCAGATCGACGGTGCCGCGCACCATCTGGTCGGCGTGGCGCGGATCAACGCCGAGGTTCATCGCGACCTCGATGGTCTGGTCGAACTTCACCTTGCCGTGCTGCTTCAGGATCTGGATCGCCTCGGGCAGGCTGTATTGCTTGCTGCGATCGAAGGCCTGGAGGGCGCTGCGCAACCGCTTGCCGTGACTCATCTCGCCTACTCCACCACCTCGAGGCCCATCGACAGCGCCGAGCCGCGGATCATCTGCATGGCCGCGTCGATGTCGTTGGCGTTCAGATCCACCATCTTCTGCTCGGCGATCTCGCGGATCTGGGTCATGGTGACCTTGCCCGCGACGGTCCGGCCGGGCGTCAGGCTGCCCTTGGGCACGCCGGCCGCCTTCCTGAGGAAGTAGCTGGCCGGCGGCGTCTTGGTGACGAAGTTGAAGGTGCGATCGGCGAACGCGGTGATCACGACCGGGATCGGCATGCCCGGCTCGAGGCCCTGGGTGGCCGCGTTGAACTGCTTGCAGAATTCCATGATGTTCAGGCCGCGCTGGCCGAGCGCCGGGCCGATCGGCGGCGACGGGTTGGCCTTGCCGGCCGGCACCTGCAGCTTGATGTAGCCGGTGATCTTCTTGGCCATGGCTTAGGGGATCCCTCCTGGCCGCGGTGCATGCGCGAGGCGGTCTGGCCGCGCTCGCTCCCGCGGGATGAGCCTAGAGCTTCTCGACTTGCGAATATTCCAGCTCGACCGGGGTCGCCCGGCCGAAGATCGAAACCGACACCTTGAGCCGGCCCTTGCCGTCGTCGACCTCTTCGACCACGCCGTTGAACGAGCTGAACGGGCCGTCGACCACGCGCACCTGGTCGCCCGAGATGAAGCTGATCATCGGCCGCGGATGCTCGATGCCTTCCTGGACCTGGCGGACGATGCGCTCGGCCTCGACGTCGGGGATCGGGGCCGGCTTGCCGCCGCTGCCCAAGAAGCCGGTGACCTTGGCGGTGTTGCGCACCAGGTGCCAGGTCTCGTCGTTCAGGTCCATCTTGACCAGGACGTAGCCCGGGAAGAACTTGCGCTCGGCATTGACCTTCTTGCCGCGCTTGACCTCCACGACCTCCTCCATCGGGACCATGATCTCCTCGAACAGGTCCGCGAGGCCTTGCTGCTGCGCCTGCTCGCGAATCGAGGTCATGACCTTCTTTTCGAAGCCCGAATAGACGTGGATGATGTACCAGCGCGCCGTCATCTAGCTGCCGAGTCCCAGAACGAGTTCAACCAGCCAGCCGATGATCAGATCGGCGACAAAGAAAAAGATCGCAGCCGCGATCGCCATCACCAAGACCGTGGTGGTGGTGACGATCAGCTCCCTGCGGGTCGGCCAAGTGACCTTGGCCATCTCCTGGCGCACCTCGCGAACGAATTGCGCCGGCGATACTTTCGCCATGAACGTCCGATCCTACTCTGTCTGCCAGATCCCTGCCCCGCCAACCGGCCGCGCGTGGCTGGCAGGAGTGGAGGGGCTCGAACCCCCAACCCCCGGTTTTGGAGACCGGTGCTCTACCAGTTGAGCTACACTCCTAGACCCGGGCGGATCGGCGGCCGAAGCCGCCAGCGCCGCCCGCTCGCGCCGGCGACGCGCCCCTTGCTACGCCGAATCGCGGCGGCCTTCAAGGTCTCCCTCGTCCGGCCGCCGCCGCGTCCTACTCGATGATGCTGGCGACGACGCCGGCGCCGACGGTGCGGCCGCCCTCGCGGA
>CADEGR010000186.1 GCA_902826935.1 uncultured Alphaproteobacteria bacterium
ACGTCGACCGCGATCCGGCCGTCCTCGGGCCGGATCAGCTGGCCGGGCCGTTCCTCGGCGCCGAGCAGATAGCTGCGGGTATAGTTGTGCTGCTGGAAGGTCACGGCGATCGGGCTCAGCCGATCGCCCTGCTCGACCAGGGCCACGGTCAGGGCGGTGTAGTGGTCGAGCTGGTGCCAGTCGTCGAGGTTGCCCAGCCGGTTGAGCAGGAACGCCTCCCAGCCGGGCAGGGCGGCCGGCAGGCCGGATTGCCGGAATACCAGGTTGTAGGTCAGGAAGGTCAGCGGCACAGGCTGGGCGCAGCCTGGCACGGCGAGACGGTCGCGATCGACCCGGCCATAGATCACGCGCCGCGGCGTCGCCGCTGCCGCCTGCCGTTCGTGCACGAAGATCGCCTTCGGATCGGCTTTGTGGGCATTCAGCAGCTCGGGCGTGACCTGGTCGCTGATCAGGCTGCCCAGCTGGTCCTCCGCCTCGGCCTCCGGTCGGCCATCATAGAGCCGGCCGTGGCCGATATAGTCCTGGTAGAAATCGATCGGGCCCTCATGGCCCGCCGGCAGGAACACTCGCGGCTTGTAGCGCCAGAGCAGCGCCCGCTCGACGCCGCTCGGCAGGCCATCGCTCGGCGGATGGGCGGCGTACCATTCAGCAAAGCCCGGATGCTGCGAGAAGTTGCCTTGCCGCTCGCGGCAGGCGGTCAACGCCGCGGCCAGCAGCAGTCCAGTCACCACCGCGCGCCGCCACCGGGAAGTCGCGAGCCAAACCCATGCCATCAATGGATGCCGCCGTCTTGAGGTTGCTGGTTCTTATCAACCGCCCGAGAGCTTGGCAATCGAGCCAGGCGAGCGCGGCCGCGCTGCTCGCCTGCGACGATCCGTATGCGGATAGGAGGAGACCGCGCGGCGGCGGCGCTCAGCCCTGCTGCAGGCGCGCCAGCACCCGCTTGCGCGCCTCGCCGCTGTCCCGGTCGCTGACATAGACCAGGCCGTTGATGCGGCGGATCAGGCTGGCCTCGTAGTCGTGCAGCACGCCATCGGCATAGGCGACCTCCCAGAGCATCTCGATCAGCGCGACCCGCTCCTCCGGCCCAAAGCCCGCCTTGATCGCCTGGGTGAAGCCATGCCACTCGACGCTGTCGGCGACCTTGGCCTGCGCCAGCTCGACCAGCTGCCGGGCATCGTCGGGGCCGAGCTGAAACGAGGCCTGCAGCAGCGCTTCGATCCGCTGGCGCTCGGTCTGATCGAATTCGGCGTCCAGGGTGGCCGCCTCGACCATCAGCGCGGCCGCCGCCAGCTGACGCTCCTCGAAATTATGGCTCCGGGGGCGGGCGGCCGGCGTGTCGAGGTTCGCGAGAAGCTGTTTCAAGCGCTGGAACATCGGCGTCCTTGCTGCTGCTGGCCCGCCGGGCGGCGGCACCGGATGCTGCGGCTCAGTGCAGCTTGACCGGCATGCCCGGCGCGTCGAGCGAGAAGGCCGGCACCTGGGCGTCGAAGCGCTCGCCGGCCGAGGTCACCATCTGATAGCTGCCGACCATGATGCCATTGGGCGTGGCGAGCGGGGTGCCGCTGGTATATTCGAAGCTGTCGCCGGGCTCGATCACAGGCTGCTCGCCGACCACGCCAGCGCCGCGCACCTCGACCGTGCGGCCGAGGCCATCGGTGATCCGCCAGTGGCGGCCGATCAGCTGCACCGGCTCGGCCCCCTCATTGTCGATCTGCACGCGATAGCCGAACACGTAACGGTTCTGCGCCGGTGCCGACTGGGCGTCGATGTAGTAGGGCTCGACCGAAATCCGGATGCCACGGGTGCGTTCTTGATAGGTCGGCTGCACCGATGGGGCACTCACAAACGGTCATCTGCAGGTCGCTCTTGACGGCGCAATACTATGGGCGTCAGCCTGGCGGCTGTCCAGAGGCGGCGGGTTCCCAAGGCGGTCGCCAGGCGCGCAGGCCGGTTCGCCTTGGCCGCGTCTATCCCGAAGGTCTTTGCACCTAAAAGCGTCCTATGCGCTTGCTTGCCGGGCTGCTTCCGTTATAAGCAGCGGCGCGTCATTCGATGACGACGACCACAGCCATTCGTTGATATCATCGAGCCACGCCGCCGCTGTTGCGGCATCCGAGGGTCCTGCCGCGGCGACGCGGACCAGCCTGGCAAGGCGCGCGTCGATGGTCAGATTGCAACGCCTCGATCGAGGAGCCCCATGTCCAACAAAATCGCACTGATCACTGGCATCACCGGGCAGGACGGCGCCTATCTGGCCCGCTTCCTGCTAGACAAAGGTTATGTCGTGCATGGCGTCAAGCGGCGCTCCTCCTCGTTCAACACCGCCCGGGTCGACGATCTCTACGTCGACCCGCACGAGGCCGACACGCGCTTCTTCCTGCACCACGGCGACATGACCGACGCCACCAACCTGATCCGCCTGGTCCAGGAAACGCAGCCGACCGAGATCTACAATCTCGCGGCCCAGAGCCATGTCCAGGTCAGCTTCGAGACCGCAGAGTACACCGCCAATGCCGACGCGCTCGGCACGCTGCGGCTGCTCGAGGCGATCCGGATCCTGAAGATGGGCGAGCGGGTGCGCTTCTACCAGGCTTCGACCTCGGAGCTGTACGGCAAGGTCCAGGAGACGCCCCAGAGCGAGACCACGCCCTTCTACCCGCGCAGCCCCTATGCGGCCGCCAAGCTCTATGGCTACTGGATCACGGTGAACTACCGGGAGGCCTATGGCTACCACGCCTCCAACGGCATCCTATTCAACCATGAGAGCCCGATCCGGGGCGAGACCTTCGTCACCCGCAAGATCACCCGCGCGGTCGCGGCGATCGAGCTCGGGCTGCAGCGGCGGCTCTACATTGGCAACCTCGACGCCCAGCGCGACTGGGGCCATGCGCGCGACTATGTCGAAGGCATGTACCTGATCCTGCAGCAGGCGACGCCGGACGACTATGTCCTGGCGACCGGCGAGATGCACAGCGTGCGGGAATTCATCGAGCTGGCCTTCGCCTGCGTCGGGCGCGAGATCGCGTGGCGCGGCAGCGGCGTCGACGAGGTCGGCGTGGATGGCCGTACCGGCGCCGAATTGGTCAAGGTCGATCCGCGCTACTTCCGGCCGACCGAGGTCGAGCTGCTGCTGGGCAATCCGGCCAAGGCCAAGGCGAAGCTTGGCTGGAGCTACAAGACCGCCTTCCCGGACCTGGTCAAGGAGATGGTCAAGGCCGATCTGCTGCAGGTCGAGAGCGAGGGCCGCCGCAACCATGACTGACGCGACGCCGCAAAGCCGTTTCGATCTGACCGGCAAGCGGGTCTGGATCGCGGGCCATCGCGGCATGGTCGGCAGCGCGTTGCTGCGCCGGTTCGAGCGCGAGCCATGCACCTTGCTGACCGCGACCAAGGCGGAATGCGATCTGCGCCGGCAGGCGGAGGTCGAAGGTTGGCTGGCGGCCCATCGGCCGGAGGTGATCGTGGTCGCGGCGGCGCGGGTCGGCGGCATCCTGGCCAATGACAGCTACCCGGCGGATTTCCTCTACGACAACCTGATGATCGAGGCGAACATCATCAGCACGGCCCAGCAGATCGGCGTGCAGAAGCTCCTGTTCCTCGGCTCCAGCTGCATCTATCCCAAGTTCGCGCCGCAGCCGATGCCCGAGGAGGCGCTGCTCGAGGGCCAGCTCGAGACCACCAATCAGTGGTACGCGATCGCCAAGATCGCCGGCATCAAGCTCTGCCAGGCCTATCGCCGCCAGCACGGCTCGGACTTCATCAGCGCGATGCCGACCAATCTCTATGGGCCCGGCGACAATTTCGACCTCCTGTCGAGCCATGTCGTGCCAGCGATGATCGCCAAGATGCATGCCGCCAAGATCGGCAATGCGGCCGAGGTCGAGATCTGGGGCACCGGCCAGCCGCGCCGCGAGTTCCTGCATGTCGACGATCTGGCGGATGCCTGCCTGTTCCTGCTGCGCCACTACAGCGACGATCGGCAGATCAATGTCGGCTGCGGCGTCGACCAGACCATCGCCGAGCTGGCCGAGACCGTGCGCCGGGTGGTCGGTTTCGCCGGCAGCCTGCGCTACAACACCGCCCGGCCCGACGGCACGCCACGCAAGCTGTTGGATGTCAGCCGAATGCGCGCCCTCGGCTGGTCGCCCAAGATCGACCTGGAGCAGGGTCTGGCCGGCGCCTATCGCTGGTATCTCGACCACGTCGCCGCCAAGGCCGCCTGAGCGGGCCAGACTCAACCGATCGCTGCAAGCCCTCGGCGCTGCCGTCCGTCCGTCGCGCCGGTCCGGTGCGCTCCAGCGCCGATTTTCCGCGGCTTGGGGAATGGTTCTGCCGCCTGGGTGTTATCAACTAGCAGCTGACTTGATTTGCAGCGAATTTGAGTAATAAGGCCCTTGTCATTTTAAACTATTCCGCGCTATTGGAGCGCAGTTCTTGCGCCCCGCTCGGGTGCGCCCCGACCCGGTAGGTGCGATGGACGTCGTTGCGGCGACCGGATATCAGCTGAAAGCCAGACGGCGTCGCGCAGTGCGCGAGAGCTGGCTGCTGGTGTTGATTGATCTCTTGGTCGTGTTCGCCTGCTTCGCGATTGGCCGGACCACCAATTGGGTCATGAACGGCCTGACCTTCGAGCAGGCTCTTTATGGCTGGCAGGTCGATTACGGCGGCACCCGCGCCGTGATCTTCGCCGCGCTTGGCATCGCCTGCCTCGCGACTTTTGCCCAATGCGGCCATTACGGGCGCCGGCGGCCGTTCTGGCAGGAGCTTGGCGACATCCTGGGCGTGGTGATCACGCTGGCGATCGTCGATGCCGCCCTGGTGTTCCTGACCAAGACCAATTTTTCCCGCCTGTGGTGGGCCACCAGCTGGAGCTCGATCGCGCTCTTGGTCCCGCTGGTCCGCTATGGCGTGAAGCAGGCCCTGATGGCGCAGGGCGCCTGGGTCCGGCCCACGGTCGTGGTCGGCACCGGCCCCAACGCGCTGGATGCCGCCGCCGCCCTGGAAAGCGAGCCGATCCTGGGCCTGGAGGTGGTCGCGTTCATGCCGGCGCCGAGCGCCTTGGGACCGGTGCCCAGCTACCTCAATGTCGACCGCAAGCGGCTGCCGGTCTTGCCCTCGATCCGGCTGCCTGAGCTGCTGCCCAGCCATCTTGGCCGGCCGCATGTGGTGGTGGCGCTCGAGATGGACGAGATGGCCGCCGCCGCCTCCTATATCGAGCGGCTGAACCTGTCCTATGGCGATGTCGATCTGATCTCGCCCTTGCGCGGCCTGCCCCTGGTCGGCACGCGGGTCACCCATTTCTTCAGCCACGATGTCTTGGCGCTTCGGCTCTACAACAATCTCACCCGGCCCTGGCCGCGCCGCCTCAAGCGCGGCTTCGACCTCTTGGTCGGCAGCCTGCTGCTGCTTTTGCTGGCCCCCATGTTCGGCCTGATCAGCTGGCAGGTCAGCCGCACCGGCCGGCCGATCTTCTATGGCCATGAGCGCGTAGGCAAAGGCGGCAAGCCGTTCAAATGCCTGAAGTTCCGGACCATGGTCCCGGATGCGGCGCGGGTCCTCGAGGACTACTTGGTCGCCCATCCCGAGCTGCGCGGCGAATGGGAGCGTGACCACAAGCTGCGCGACGATCCGCGCATCACCCGCTTCGGCGCCTGGCTGCGCCGGACCTCGCTCGACGAGCTGCCGCAGCTGATCAACGTGATCCGCGGCGAGATGAGCCTGGTCGGGCCGCGCCCGGTGGTCGAGGCCGAGCTCGCCCGCTACGGCGACAATCTGATCTACTATCTGCAGAGCATGCCCGGCCTGACCGGGCTTTGGCAGGTCAGCGGCCGCAGCGACGTGACCTACCGCCAGCGCGTCCATCTCGATTGCTGGTACGCCCGCAACTGGTCCTTGTGGTGCGACATCGTGATCCTGATCAAGACCCCCAAAGCCGTCCTGCGCGGCCTCGGCGCATATTAGCGGCCGTCTTCGCCCCTTGGGTTGCGGGGTCGCCCAGCCAGCCAGCGACCGTCGTGGCCGAGCGGCAGGTCCGGTCGCGCCAGCCATGCCTCGATCGAGGATCTCGTCAGCGCCGGCATGGGGTGCACGGCCCCCATTGTTGGTGCGAACGAGGCTCGCATGCGAGCCATGACGTCCGCCCGCGCGTTCGCGAGCGCCGCAGCCAATGCCGGCATCAGATTCGGCTTGGCGCCGGCTTGCCCCGGTAGCCAATGACCGGTGTTCCTGCCACTAGCGACCGTTCTTGACAGCGGCTACCGGAGCTGACGCCGGCTGAAGGGGGCGGCGCACGCCGACCAATGCGAGCCTGCCCGCAATCCGGGCGGCTGCAGAATTGCTGTCATCCTGAAAACGCACCAGCGGCGCTGGCCGCTTTTGTGTCGGATCCCCGTCCCGCGACTGGTTCGGCGACGTCGTTCATTCTTTGTTAGCCCTGCCGGCTCACGCTGCTAATTCCAAGATGGTCCATGCGACCGTGGGAGTCCGTGCCGGCCTAACCAGATCTTTCTTGGCATGGATTCCCAGGGTCGCATGGACCAAGCCCCAAGGTGGCGGCCAAAGGTGAAGACTCTGTAAACGTTGCTTCGGCGCCCAGTCACGCACCGTGATTGTGGCGGTTCGAGGCGAGTGCCTCGCCCCTCCAGACGCCTGCCGCTGGCGAGCCGGCAAGTCGATCCCCAAGCCGCTGGCTTGGCCCGACCTTGGCGCGGTCGGCCAGCGCTCGCTGCACCAACTAGCGCTTGTTGAGAATTAGCATCGACCGCTTGTGTTTTATCCAACCATCTGAT
>CADEGR010000187.1 GCA_902826935.1 uncultured Alphaproteobacteria bacterium
GGTTGGTCCGGCTGGCATGGTGCCTTGGTGCCGCGACGCTGGCGCCGCCGCGCGCGGTCGCGATCAGCCCGGGCGCCACGCAATTGGCGGTGATCCCGGCCGCGGCCAGGTCATGGGCCATGGCCCGGGTCAGGCCGGCCAGGCCCGCCTTGGCGGCGATCACATGGGCGCGCTCGGCCGCGCCGGTCTGGCCGGTCAGCCCGCCGATGGTCACGATCGCCGCCTGATCGCTGGCCTGCAGATGCGGCAGGGCCGCCTGGCAGAGCAGGAACACGCTGTCCAGGCCGATCGCGAAGACCTCGCGCCAGGCTTCATAGGTGATCTCGGCAAAGGGTGCTTCCGGCCGGATCGCGGCATTGGCGACCAGGCAATCGAGCCGGCCGAAGGCCGCGAGCGCGGCCTTGACCAGCAGGGCCGGCACCGCGGGATCGGCAAGATCGGCCAGCACGATCTCGGCCCGGCCACCCTGGTCGCGGATCTGCCGGGCGGTCGCCTCGGCCGCGGCGCGATCGCGGTGACCATGGACCAGGACGGCAGCCCCGGCCTCGGCCAGCGCCAGAGCGATCGCGCGACCGATATTGCGGGCCGCGCCGGTCACCAGCGCCGCCCGCCCGGCCATCGGCTGGGGCGCCGTCATGCCGGGCTGCCAAGCGCCGCGAGCACGCGCCAGCCGCCCTCTTCGGCGACCAGCTCGGCACAAGCGGCGCGCAGCTGGCCGGCATCGGCCAGCCCGCCATAGGCGGCGTTGGCGGCGAACTTGGCCACCAGCTCGGCCGGCGCCAAAGGTGCTTCGGCGCCGCCGCGTAGATGGTCCTGGCGGAGCTCGCGCATGGTGCCGTCGGCATAGTCGAGCCGGACATGGCCGGTGAAGCGCGCCGGATAGGGATTGGCCGGATCGACCGTGTAGCCGACCAGCCGGCTGACCCGCAGCAGCTCAGGGTCCAAGATCGCCGCCTCGCTGAAGTCCTCGAGCCCGGCCCGGCCGCGCACCAGCCCCAAGGCGACCCCGAACGGCACGCTGAACTTCGCGGCATAGGCGGTCGGCGGCGCCTGCTTCTGCTCGAGCGGCTGCCACAGGCGGTGGACGATGCCCTCGGCGGTCTCGCAGCTGATCGCGCGCAGGCCGGCGAGCGGCGCGCCCGCCTGCTGGAGCGCGATCGCGCAATCGATATAGGGCTGGACCATGGTGCCGCAGGGATAGGGCTTGAACGAGATGGTCTCGGCCACCCAGCGCTCGCCCAGCCCGACCAGCAGCCGGTCGTAGAGCGGCTCGATCGAGGGCGCGAAGGCCTTGAAGAAGCCGTGCTGGCCCTCGAACACGGCGCCCGGTCCGACGAAGCCGCCGGCCGCCAGCCAATGGGCACGCAAGCCGGACTGCGCCGCCCAGCCGGCATGGAGCCGCTTGGTCCAGCTGCCGTCGCCCAGATATTCGATGATGCCCGAGGCGAGGCTGCCGGCGATGCCTTGGGCATCGGCCAGAACGCGCGCCTTGGCGCCCGCTGCGACGCCGATCGCGAAGGCGGCGGCGAAGCTGCCGAGCACCGCGGTCGGGTGGAAGCCCGCGCGGTGGATCGCCTTGGGCGCGGTCAGGCTCAAGCGGCAGAGCAGCTCGAGGCCAGCCGCGATGCCGAGCCGGATGCGCGGCCCGTCCAGCTGGTAATGCTCGGCCGCCGCGAGGACCGCCGGCACGATGACCGCGCCGGAATGGACCGGCCCGCCCTCGAAGGTGTCGTCGAAATCCTCGCCATGGGCGGCGGTGCCGTTGATCAAAGCAGCGCTGGTGGCCGCTGCCCGCAGGCTCTGGCCGATCACCACATGCCGACCCGGCTCGGCCGCCGCGATCGCGGCCGCGACATAGTCGGTGCGCCGCGCCGCCAGGCACAGCCCGACCACGTCCAGGGTGACCGCCTCGACCTTGGCGACCATCGCTGCCGGCAGCTGCGCCGGCGCCAGGCGCTCGCCCCAGGCCGCCAGCTCGGCCGCGATCTTCGGCAAGCCCATCGCTCAGCCCTCCTTGACGGCAGCCGCCGGACCGGCGGGCTTGCGGTTGCGGTCATAGACATGCCGGGCGAGCGAGCCCAGCACCACGATCGCCGAGAAGATCAGGAGGCCGAGCGCGATCGGATCGGTCAGGAAGATCATGTGGCTGTCGCCGGAGAGCACCAGGGAGCGGCGGTAGTTGCTCTCGATCATGAAGCCCAGCACCACGCCCAGCACCGTCGGCAGGATCGGAAAGCGGAGCAACCGCATGAACAGGCCGACCACCCCGGCGATCAGGACCACGCCCAGGTCGAACAGACTGTGGTTGATCGAGTACACGCCGGAGAACACCAGGGCATAGATGAAGGCGGTGAGATAAGGCTTCGGCCGATTGACCAGCCAGATGCAGGTCGGCAGGATCACGAACGCGACCGCGAGCTGGAACAGCGAGGCGGCGAACAGCCCGGCATAGAGGCCATAGACCACGTCGGCCGAGCGCTGGAACAGCATCGGGCCGGGCAGCAGGCCGTGGATCAGGAAGCCGCCCATCAGCACCGCCGCTGAATTGGAGCCGGGCACGCCGAAGCTCAAAAGCGGCACCAGGGCGGTTTCGGCGACCACGTTGTTGGCGGTCTCGGGTGCTGCCACGCCCTCGGGCGAGCCTTTGCCGAACTCCTCCTTGTGGCGCGACCAGCGCCGCGCCTCGTTGTAGGAGATGAAGGCGGCCACGGTGCCGCCGCCGCCCGGCGTCACGCCCTCGAAGCTGCCGAGCACGCAGCCGATCAGCTGGGACGGGATCAGGCGGCGGGCGAGCGGCCAATCCGGCAGGCGGATGCGCGGGCTGGAGCGCACCCGGTTGCCCTCGCCCGGAATCGCGGCCTGGGCGAACAGCTCGGTGAGCGCGAACAGCCCGACCATGATCAGGATCGGCGCCACCCCGCCCAGGAGGTCGGGATAGCCGAAGGTAAAGCGGTTGCCGCCGGTCACGGGATCGGTGCCGATGGTCGCGACCATGAGCCCGAGCAGGCAGGCCATGAAGCCCTTGAGCAGCGACTCGCCGGACAGCGAGGCGACGATGCTGAGCCCGAGCACGCCCAGGCCGAAATAGGCGGGCGGCGTGAAGGCGAGCGCCACCTTGGCGAGCGGCTCGCTCAGCAGCATCAGGACGAGCAGGCCGAACAGGCTGCCGATCACGCCGGAATAGAGCGAGATGCCGAGCGCCAGGCCGGCCTTGCCCTGGAGGTTCATCTCGTAGCCGTCGATCACGGTGGCCGCGGCGGCGTTGGTGCCGGGCGTGCGGATCAGGATCGCCGGGATCGAGCCGCCATACTCGGCGCCGACATAGACCGCGGCCAGGAGCACGATCGCGGGCGTCGGCTCGAGGGCATAGGTGAACGGCAGCAGGAGGGCCATCGAGATCGAGGGCGAGATGCCAGGCAAGGCGCCGCCCACGACCCCCCAGGCGACGCCGATGAAGGCCGCCAGCAGCAGCTGCCAGCTCAACAGCTGGGCACCGACCTCGGCCAGCGTTTCCATGGCGATCGCGACTTCCTAGAACCAGTGGGCGATGGCGCCGCCCGGCATCGGGATGCCGAGCAGCAGGCCGAAGAACAGCCAGAGGACCAAGGCGCCGGCGATGCTGATGCCGGCCAGCCGCCAGGAGGGCGTGGCCCCCTGATAGGCGGCGACCGCCAGGATCAGGAGCGTGATCGCCGGCAGATAGCCGACATGCGGCACGATCAGCAGATAGAGGATGCCGATCGCGACCAGCCCGCTGGCGCGCAGGATCTGGCGCCGGGCGGGCACCGCCTGGCCCCCCTCGGCCGGCGCTGCCAGCGCCCGACCGGCACGCAGCCAGGCCAGGCCCGTGCGCAGCAGGAGGACCAGCGCCAGCGCCAGCATCGCCAC
Organism: uncultured Alphaproteobacteria bacterium; assembly: GCA_902826935.1. Lineage (GTDB taxonomy): Bacteria > Pseudomonadota > Alphaproteobacteria > Geminicoccales > Geminicoccaceae > CADEGR01. Next base: position 3,889 of record CADEGR010000187.1, read on the forward strand.
GCCGAGGATCTTGGGCAGGCCGGCGGCACCGATCGCATCGTCGCGGGCGCTGGACCGGATCTGCACCGCCAGCGCCAGATAGGCCGCGGCCAGCAGCAGCGCCGTGGCGCCACCGATCAGATCGCGGCTCAGCGGTGGCATGGACGATCAGCCTGGCACGACAGCCGGCCGCCGGAGCGGCCGGACAGCATCGCGCTGCGGGCGCTCGCCTGCCTCACTGCTCGGTGATTCCGGCCTCCTTCAGATAGCTCTCGGTCTCGGCGGCGAAGGTATCGATGAACGGGCCGTACTCGGCATGGGGAACGAAGTCCGGCAGCAGGCTCGCCTCGCTGTAGGCCTTCTTGTATTCCGGGTTCTCGAGGAGCGCCGGGATCGCCTTCTCCCAGATCGCGATGACGTCGGCCGGCAGACCCTTGGGCCCGGCCAAGCCGCGGAACTTGCGGACCGAGACGTCGTAGCCGGATTCCTTCGCGGTCGGCACATCCGGGTAGTTCGCCAGCCGCTCGTCGCCCAGGCTGGCGACCAGCCGGACCTCGCCGGAATCGAGCTGCGAGCGGATCTCCTGGATCTCGCCGACCCCGATCTGCAGCGTGCCGTTCAGCACGTTCAGCATCATGTCGCCGCCGCCCTCGTAGCTGACGATGCCGACATCGACGCCCGCCACCTTCTTGAGCTGCTCCAGCGCCTGGCGCTCGAGCGAGTTGGGATTGGCGGCACCCCAGCTGACCCGCTGCTCCTTGGCGCCCTTGATCGCGTCCTCGATCGTCTGCACCGGGCTGCTGGCCGCGGTGTAGATGACTTCCGGATCCTCGAACACGTTCACCAGGGGCTCGAGGTCCTTGTAGGTCTTCTCGGGCTTCGAGAGCAGCGAGGTGTAGATGAAGGTCGGCGTGGTCGCGTAGAATACCGAGCCGTCCGCCGGCTGGGCCGCCATGTGCGCCATGGCCTTGGCGCCGGAGCCGCCGCTGACATTGTCGACCACGACATCGACGCCCAGCTCCGGCGCCAGATACTTCGCGAGCTCGCGCAGGAACACGTCGCTGCCGCCGCCTGGGCTGGAATGGGTCACCAGGGTCACGGTCTTGACCGGATAGGTCTGAGCCGCGAGCGGCCCCAGCCCGATCGCCATGATCGCCGCCGACAATGCGACAGCCTGCATCCTGCGATTCATGGACATTTCCTCTTGCGATTAGGTGGAATCGGCCCCGCTGTTCCGAGGCAGCGCACGACAGAGTTCCCATACCCCACCGGCAAGGTCAATTATCGTGGCTGTCTGGCCGGGTAATAGCCGGGCCCGACGTGGCAAAATTCGCCGTGGAGCTGAGCAGCCCCTCAGGCGCCGGTGAATTTTGGTTGCCGCTTCTCCATGAAGGCGCGCCGGCCCTCGACATAGTCCTGGCTGGCGAAGCAGGCATCGACCATGGCCGCGCAAGCCGCCAGGTCGCGCTCGGCCGGATCGGCCAGCACCTGACCGATGATCGCCTTGACCGAGGTGATCGTGAGCGGCGCGTTGGCCGCGATCTTCTGGGCATAGTCGGCGACGTAGGCCGCAAGCTCGCCATCCGGCAGCACCCGGTTGACCAGCCCCATGGCCGCCGCCTCGGCCGCCGAGAACAGCCGGGCGGTGAAGAACATCTCCTTGGCGAAGGCCGGCCCGATCAGCGGCACCAGCCGGCTCAGCCCCTCATAGCCATAGCCTAGGCCGAGCTTGGCGGCGGGGATCGCGAAGCGGGCGCTCTCGTTGCACAAGCGCAGATCGCAGCCGGCTGCGAGCGCCACGCCGCCGCCGACACAGGCGCCCTCGATCTCGGCGATCAAGGGCTTGGGAAACGCCGCGACCTGCCGGTAGACCCGCGCCGTGACCGCATTGTAATGCGCCACCGCCTCCGCGCTCGCCCGCTCGCTCTCGAACTTGGAGATGTCGGCGCCCGAGACGAACGCCTTGCCGCCAGCACCCGAGAGCACCACCAACCGAATGCCCGGCGCGGCCGCGAAGCCCGCCAGGTTGGTCTCGACGGCCTGCCACATCGCCAGCGACACGGCGTTCCGCTTGGCCGGATTGTTGAAGATGATCCGGCCGACAGCACCGTCCGTCCGGGCAATGATCTGGTCGCTCATCAGGGCTCCTTCATCACATGACGTCGCGTCGCCGCCGCGACCGCCGGGCCAAGGGCGATGGCCCCGCTAGCCAAACTCGGCATTGCCAGCTTTGGTTCTGCCTACCGGCGAAGGTTCAGCTTAGGCCGCTTGGCGCCAAAGCCCAAAGCCTCTGCCTGCGGCTGGCGCCTGCGATCGCCGGCTTGGGCACCTTGCCGGGCAGCGTGTCAATCTCAGGCAGCTCAAGGTCCAAGCTATCCGGCTCGATCTGCAGCGGCGGAACATGCAGTGACAGTGTCGCCACACCAGTGATCGCCCGCCTGCCACCTCAGCTTGACCAAATAGTCTCGGCTCCTGGCTTGCTCGAAGACTCTTCGATAGTGGGCAGATTATTCGTATTGCGCAGACCAATCCCGTCCTTTTTCGCGACCATTCTTAAGGTTTTTCTCAGGCTTTCACCATGAGCATGCCCTCCCCGGTCTTCAAACGACACTTTGCTTGCGAACAAATTGATGCGCAACATCAGCCTGGGGCTGGAAGCCACCCGAGGCAGGACGGACTCCCAGGATCGCATGGACCGGCATCGAAGATCGCCCAGCGAGCTTAAGGAACGATGAACCAGTGCCGCCGGCGGATCCGGTGCGAAGCTCGCTCAGCTGCGCCGTCCCGGCCCCTTAAATCACATCTGTCTGCCGCAGCCGCTCAATCTCAGTGGCTCCGTAGCCCAGCTCGGCCAGCAGCTCCTCGGCATGCTGGCCCTGCTGCGGCGGCG
>CADEGR010000188.1 GCA_902826935.1 uncultured Alphaproteobacteria bacterium
CCGCTTGACCCACATCAAGGCCGCTCCGCCACCGCCATGCTCGCCTGCCCGCTGCCCCCGCCTGACGAGCACCGTCCATGGCCGATCCCTGGCGCTCCGACCTCGAGCACAGCCTGCTGCTGACCGACCGGTATCAGCTGACCATGCTGGCCGCCTACCAGGCTGCCGGGATGACGGATGCGGCGGTGTTCGAGTTCTTCGTGCGCAAGCTGCCGCCGGCGCGCGGCTTTCTGGTCGCGGCCGGGCTCGCCCAGCTGGTCGAGTTTCTGAGCCAGGCGCGCTTCGATGCGAGCGAGCTCGGGTGGCTCGCGGCGCAAGGCTGGAGCGCTGCGCAAGTCGATCAGCTAGCCCGCTGGCGCTTCACCGGCGATCTCGATGCGGTGCCCGAGGGCACGGTGATGTTCGGCGATGAACCGATCCTGCGGGTCAGCGCGCCGATCGCCGAGGCGCAGCTGATCGAATCCCGCCTGATCAACCTGATCCACTTCCAGACCCTGATCGCCAGCAAGGCCGCCCGCATGGTCCTGGCCGCGCCGGGCAAGCGCCTGATCGACTTCGGGCTCAGGCGCGCCCATGGCGCCGAGGCCGGCCTGCTGGCGGCCAGGGCGGCCTATCTGGCCGGCTTCGCCGCCAGCGCCACCCTGCTGGCCGAGCGCCGGTTCGGCGTGCCCAGCAGCGGCACCATGGCCCACTCCTTCATCCAGGCCCACGACCATGAGACCGAGGCCTTCCGCCACTTCGCCTCGGCCCATCCCGGCCAGGTCGTGCTGCTGATCGATACCTACGACACCGAGCGCGCGGCGCAAAAGGTGGTGGCGCTGGCGCCCGAGCTGGCGACGCGCGGCATCCGGCTGCAAGGCGTCCGATTGGACAGCGGCGATCTCGCCGCGCATGCCCGAAAGGTGCGGCGAATCCTGGATGCGGGCGGCCTCGCCGAGGTCCAGATCCTAGCCAGCGGCGGCATCGACGAGACGCTGCTGCTGCGGCATGGCCGGGACCAGGTGCCGATCGACGGCTACGGCATCGGCACCAATCTCACCACCTCGGCGGACCTGCCGGCGCTCGATTGCGCCTACAAGCTCCAGGCCTATGCCGGCCGGCCGCGGCGCAAGCGCTCGGAGGGCAAGGCGACCTGGCCCGGCGCCAAGCAGGTCTATCGCAGCTATGCCTCCGATGGCGCGATGACCGGCGATGTCGTGGCGCTCGCCGACGAGCGGCACGCTGGCCAGCCGCTGCTGCAGCCGGTCCTGCGCGCCGGTCACCTGGTCGCGCCGCTGCCAGATCTGGCGGCGAGCCGGGCCCATGCGGCGGCCGAGCTGGCGCGGCTGCCGCTGGCGCTCCGCCGGCTCGACCCGGCGGCCGCCTATCCGGTCCGGATCAGCGCACGGCTGCAGGATTTGGCGCGCGCTCTGGACGCGGCCGGGCCTGATTGACGCAGGTCAACGGCTGGCAGGCAGCTGCGTGCAACAGTGCCTGCCAACCCGCCCAGAGGAGGACTTCGTCATGCCTCTCACCGGCCTCGCCGTCTTCGATTCGACCCTCCATGAGACCAATCACTGGCTGAACGAGCTGCTGACGCCGCTCGGCACCGATGATCGTCATCGCGCTTATTTCGCCTTGCGCACGGTCCTGCATGCGCTGCGCGACCGGCTGCCGCCGGAGCTCGCGGTGCATCTGGGCGCGCAGCTGCCGATGCTGGTGCGCGGGCTCTACTACGAGGATTGGCGCATGGCGCGCACGCCGACCCGCGAGCGCCACAAAGAGGAGTTCCTGGCGACGATCCGGCAAGCATTTCACCAGGACAACCGGCTGGATCCGGAGGTCGCGGCCGAGGCGGTGTTCGGCCTGCTCGCGCAGGCGATCGACCATGGCGAAATCCGCAAGGTCGTAAGCGCCCTGCCGCGCGAGCTGCGCACGCTGTGGCCGGCCGATGCGGCGACGTGAGCCCTGAGGACGGGCTATCCCAACCGGTTCAGCTGGCGGCGAAGGTCGCATTCCTGCGCCAGCCGACCAGCTACGCCGAGCAGCCACGCCGCGTGGTGGCGCTCGAAACCCACATGTCCTGGGTCTTCCTGACGCCGCGCCACGCCTACAAGCTGAAGAAGCCGGTCAAGTTCGACTTCCTCGACTACCGCTCGCTCGCCGCGCGCCGCCATTTCTGCGCTGAGGAGGTGCGTCTGAACCGGACGCTGGCGCCGGGCGTCTATCTCGGCATGCGGCCGCTCACGCGCGCGCCCGGCGGCCAGTTGCAGCTCGATGGTCCAGGCGAGATCATCGACTGGCTGGTCAAGATGCGGCGCCTGCCGAGCAGGCTGCGTCTGGACCTTGCGCTCCGCCGCGGCCCGCTCGAGCCCGGGCACCTCGCACCGGCGCTCGCGCGGCTGGCCACATTCTATCGAAGCCTGCCGCCGGCCGGACTGTCAGCGGCGGCCCATCGCGCCGGCCTCGCGGCTGCGATCGACCATAACGACACGGCCCTGCAGCGCTGGCAGACGGAGCTGCCGCTCGGACTCGCCGGCTATCTGATCGACGGCCAGCGCCGGTTCCTGATCGAGCAGGCCGAGCTGCTGGCGACGCGCGCCAGCCAAGTGGTCGATGCCCATGGTGATCTGCGGCCGGAGCATGTCTATCTCACGGCACCGCCGGTGATCGTCGATCGGCTGGAATTCTCCCGCCAGCTGCGCCTGCTCGATCCGGTGGATGAGCTGGCTTTCCTGGCGATGGAATGCGAGCTGCTGGCCGCACCCTGGGTGGCCGGAGCCGCCTGGGCGGCGCTCGGCAACGCGCCCGATCCGCAGCTGATCGCCTTCTACATGAGCTTGCGGGCCTGCATGCGGGCGCGCTTGGCGCTGGGCCATCTCGAGCCGACGCCGCCCGGCGATAGCGGCCCTTGGCTGGCGCAAGCGAAGGCCTATCTCAGCCTCGCGACCCGCTATCAGGCGCAGCTGCTCGCCGGCTGACGGCTATCAATCCGCCAGCAGCGTCCCGATCGAGCCGCCCTCGTGCAACGCCTTGATCGCCGCCGCGATCAACGGCGCCACCGAGAGCACCACCAGCTTGCGCGCGGCCAGGGCTGGATCCAGCCGGAACGGCGGCACGGCATCGGTCACCACCACCCGGGTCAGATCCGGCGCCGCCAGCACGTCGTTGGCATGCTCGACGAACAGTCCGTGGGTCGCCAGCGCCTGCACCTCGGTGGCCCCGGCGGCCAGACAGGCGGCCGCCGCCCGCTGCAACGTCGTGCCGGTGCCGATCAGGTCGTCGATCAGCAGGACGGTGCGACCAGCGACATCGGCGAACAGCCGATCGCCGCTGACCCTGCCGAGCGCCCGACGCTTCTCCATGAAGCCGAGCCCGATCTCCTGGCCGAGCTGCTTGGCCAGGCCTTGCCGCACCGCCTCTGCGCGCTTCATGCCGCCAACATCGGGCGAGACCACGACCAGCGGCTGGCCGGCCGCGCGCTCGACGATATGCCGGACGAACAGCGGCCGGGCCTCGAGGTTCTCAGTGCCGCAGCGAAACGCATTCTGGAAGGCGGCCAGATTGTGCACGTCCAGGGTCACGACCCGATCGACGCCGACCGCCTCGAACAGGAGCGCCACGTAGCGGGACGTGACTGGATCGCGCGGCTGGGTCTTGCGGTCCTTGCGGGCGTAGCAGAGATAGGGGCTGATCGCGGTGACCCGCGCTGCGCCATTGTCCTTGAGCGCGGCGATGAAGAACAGCAGCCGGCACAGCTTGTCGTTGACGCTCTGATCCGGACCGCCATAGAGCGACTGCACCACATAGACATCAGCATCGCGGACGCCGACCAATGGCCGGGCCTTGTGCTCGCCTTCCTCGAACGCCCGCTCCTCGTGGGGTGACAGCGCGGTCCCCAGCGCGGCTGCCACCTTGGCGCCGAACTCCTGGCTGGCCTCGAGCGCGAACAGCTTCAGCTCGCCTGCCATGTCCGTTGCTCCCTAGCTGCCGACCGCAATCGCAGCTAAGCATGCCAGCCAACACCGCATTTGACCAAAATCAAGTCGCATTGCAGCGCAGCAGTGCAGGCTGGCCGCTCGTCATCCGGAGGAACGCGTCATGACCGAGACCGTCGCTGCCGGCTCGATGGCCGTGCCCAAGGCGCCGAAGGCCGGCGCAGCGCCGCACCGGTTCGGCCCGCAGCCAAGCCGCTTGCCGCCCGCCCTGCTGGCCGATCTCGGCGGCGTCAGCCAGGAGCTCTATGGCTTCTGGCAGCGCCGGCTGAATGCTTGTGCCCATGCCTTGGTCGAGTTCGGCCAGTGCCGGAGCGTCGGCGAGCTGTGGCAGATCCAGGCCCAGTTCAGCCAGGCCGCCTTGAAGGCCTACAGCGACGAGGCGATGAAGCTCGCCGCGTTGGCAACCCGCTCGGCCAAGCTGGTGGCGGATCCCGCCGAGCGGCCCGAGCAGCGGTCGCACTAGCCCGGCCATGGTGCCACTGTTCGCCGATCGTGCCGATGCCGGCCAGCAGCTCGCGTCGCGCTTGCAGCACCTCAAGGCCGATCGGCCGATCGTCCTGGCTCTGCCCCGCGGCGGCGTGCCGGTCGGCGTTGCGATCGCGGCAGCCTTGGCGGCACCGCTCGATCTGGTCCTGGTGCGCAAGCTCGGAGCACCCTTCCAGCCGGAGCTGGCGCTGGGTGCGGTCGTGGATGGCGTCGAGCCGCAGACCGTGCTGAACCAGGAGCTGATCGCAGCGTTCGACGTCGGGCCGGAATTCATCGAAGCGGCGAAGGCGCGCGCCTTGACCGAGATCGAGCGGCGCCGGCAGCGTTATCTGGGCGGCCGGCCACGCGCCAGGCTGGTCGGGCGCACGGTGATCGTGGTCGACGACGGCATCGCCACCGGCGCCACGATGGCAGCGGCGCTGCGGGCGGTGCGCGCGGCCAAGCCGGCGCGGCTGATCCTGGCGGTGCCGGTGGCGGCCCCCGACACCCTCGAGCGGCTGCGGCCGGAGGTCAGCGAGATCGTCTGCCTGGCCGCACCGCCCGAGCTCGATGCGATCGGTCGTTTCTATCGCGATTTTCGTCAGCTCGACGATGCCGAGGTGGTGGCGCTGCTGGCCGGCGCTCAGGCCGCTGCGGCCAGTCCGTCCCCCGCCTGATCGGCGCACTGCTAGCCAGCTTGGAAACGGTCATGGAAATGCCCCTTGTCGTCACCTTCCGGCAGATGCCGCCCTCGCCAGCCGTCGAGGCGCGGATCGAGGAGCTGGTGGCCGAGCTCGAGCACTACAGCGAGCGGATCATCTCCTGCCGGGTCACGGTCGAGCAGGATGATCGCCACAAGAGCCAGGGCAATCTGTTCCGGGTGCGGATCGATCTTGGCGTCCCTGGCAAGGAGATCGTGGTCTCCCATGAGGGGCCGCGGAACCATGCCCATGAGGATGTCATGGTCGCCGTGCGCGACGCCTTCCACGCCGCCAAGCGGCAGCTCGAGGACCATGTCCGGGTCAAGCGGGGCGACGTGAAGCGGCATGGGGCCGACCGCCCGTGAGCGACGATCGGCCAATGCGGGAGAGCACACCGTGGCACTGATGCAGATCCGGCTCGAGCTGGCGCGCGACCACGACTTTCCGGAAGGCAGCCGGGAGCGTGGCTACGAGTTCGTGGCGCCGCTCACCGGCGAAGGCGAGCTGGATCCGGCTGGCTGGCACGCAGCCCGCAAGTCCTGCTGGGTGCGCCGGTTCTGGCCGGGCGAGGACGACGCCAACGGCCGGCTGGTGCATCACCAGGGCCGGCTCTGGGCGTTCCACTATGACGGCGCCGAGGCGCTGCCCGAGGAGCCGATCTTCCGCTTCGACCGCCACCGCTTCAGCCCGGGCGACTATGTCTCGATCACCGAGCATGACGGCGCCCTGCGCACCTTCCGCGTGATCTCGGCGCGGCCGCTGCACTGAACTGTGGCGCCGCCCGATCCCCTTCGCCGCAATCCACGGAGCCAAAGATGGCAAGCCGCTATATCCGCTGGTTCGAGGAGCTGTCGATCGAGGACGTGCCGCTGGTCGGCGGCAAGAACGCCTCGTTGGGCGAGATGTATCGCGAGCTCAGCTCGGCCGGTGTCGTGGTCCCGAACGGCTTTGCCCTGACCGCGGAGGCCTTCCGCGACACGCTGACCGCGGCCGGGGCCTGGGATGAGCTGCATGCGCTGCTCGATCACCTGGACAAACGTGATGTCCACGCCTTGGAGCGCTGCGGCGCCCGCGCCCGTGACCTGGTCTACGCCGCCGGCCTGTCGCCGACCCTGGAGGCCGAGATCCGGGAAGCCTATGGCCGCCTGCGCGACCAGTATGGGCCAGAACTCAGCGTCGCGGTGCGCAGCTCGGCGACCGCCGAGGATCTGCCGACCGCCAGCTTCGCCG
>CADEGR010000189.1 GCA_902826935.1 uncultured Alphaproteobacteria bacterium
CGCGAGTCGTGCGACTTGATCGGACCAGGCGCCGGCGCGCTCGGGGGCCGCCGTTTGGCGCTGATCTAGCCTGGCTCGAGGATGTCATGCTGTACTCGTTCTTGGCCGTCGGCTGCTTGCTGCTGGCGTCCGCTGTCACCTCCGGCATCGAGGCCGCGATGACCGCGGCGGCGCCGGCGCGGCTGCATCATCTGGCCAATGAGGGCAACCGGCGGGCGCGTCTGGCCAAGCGGCTGCTCGACGACAAGGACGGGCTGATCGGCGCGCTCCTGCTCGGCACCAATCTGTTCAACGTGCTGGCGACCGTGCTCGCCGCGGATCTGATGATTCGGCTGCATGGCCAGGCCGGGATCGCCTATGCGGCGGTGCTCATGACCTGCCTGATCGTGATCTTCGCGGCCTTGCTGCCCAAGACCTACGCGCTCCGGCATCCGGAGTCGGTGGCGCTCAACCTCGCCCGGCTGACGGCACCTCTGGTGCTGCTGCTGAAGCCGTTCGCCCGGCTGGTGCAGTGGCTGGTCAACCTGATCCTGCGCCTGTTCGGGGCACCGGCGCAGCCCGATCTGTGGAGCTCGGTCGAGGCGCTGCGCGGCACGATCGACCTGCAGGCCGAGCAGGGCGGCATGGAGAAGCACGAGCGCGACATGCTGGGCGGCATCCTCGATCTGGCGGCGGTCGAGGTGCGCGAGATCATGACCCACCGCAAGACCATGGCGACCATCGACGCCAGCCTGCCGCCGGCCGAGATCCTGGCGCAGGTGGTCTCGAGCCCCTATTCGCGCCTGCCGGTCTGGCGGGGCGATCCCGACACCATCGTCGGCGTGCTGCATGCCAAGGACCTGCTGGCGGCGCTGGCGAAGCCCGGCGCCAAGCTGGACGCGCTCAAGATCGGCGAGCTGATGCAGCGGCCCTGGTTCATCCCGGACACCACCTCGCTGCGCCGCCAGCTGGTGGCGTTTAGGCAGCGCCGGCAGCATCTGGCCCTGGTGGTCGACGAATATGGCGATCTCGAGGGGCTGGTCACGCTCGAGGACGTGATCGAGGAGATCGTGGGCGAGATCGCGGATGAGCGCGACGTCGAGACCGACGGGATCGAGCCGCAGGCGGATGGCGCGGTCCTGGTCAGCGGCTGGGTCACGGTGCGCGACCTCAACCGGGCGCTGGACTGGAAGCTGCCGGACGAGGAGGCGGCGACCGTGGCGGGTCTGGTGATCCACGAGGCGCAGCGGATCCCGGAGGTCGGCCAGAGCTTCGCCTTCCACGGCTTTCGCTTCGACATCCTGCGCCGGCAGCGCAATCAGGTGGTGCTCTTGAAGATCAGCCCGGCGGGGCCGGCGGCGGCTGCCTAGCCGGGCCTCAGGCGGCGGTCGCGGCCAGGAAGCGGCGGGTCGTGGCGATGTCGGCGCGCGGCCGGCCGAGCAGGCGGGCGCTGAGCGCGACCTGCTCGACCAGCTCGGCGTTGCTGTCGGCCGGGCGGCCGTCGGCGCGCAGCAGGTTCTGCTCGAAGCCGACCCGGACATGGCCGCCGAGGCCGGCGGCGACGGCCGCGACCGCCAGCTCGATCCGGCCGAAGGCGGCGACCGACCAGGGCTGCTCGGCCGGCTGGTGGGCGAGGAAGGGCAGCAGGTCGCGCGGCTGCGGCGACGCGCCCTGGCCGTCCTTCCGGCCGAGCAGGAACAGGACGAAGGGCTGGCGCTGCGGGATCACGCCTTGCCGGTGCAGCGCCTGGAAGCGCTCGACCTCGCCCGGCTCGTGCAGGACATATTGCGGCGCGATCTTCTGGCTCACCAGCCAGCGCAGGAAGGGCGCGACCTGGTCGGCGGCGGCGGGGTCGGGCACCAGCTCGCGCAAGGTCAAGGAGACGGCTTCCGGACGCAGCTCCTCGACCACCCGCATCTGGGTCGCCAGCTGATAGCGGCCGACCGCCTCGGTCGTGATCTGGATCACCATGCGCTCGCCGACCGTGGCCTTGAGGGCGGCCAGGGCGGCGCGGTACAGAGCCGGGTTGAGCGAGTGGTCGCCCGAGCCGGTGCGCACATGCAGGTGCAAGGCGGTCGCCCCGGCGGCCACGCAGCGCTCGGCCTCGGCGGCGATCTCGGCGGCCGAGAGCGGCAGCTTCGGATGCTCGGCCTTGCTGCGCTGGGCGCCGGTCGGCGCCACCATCACGACCATCGGCGGCGTGATCATGCGGCGGCCCCGCCGGCCGTGCTTGCCGACTGGGGCCGCAGCTCTCGATGCCAGAGGTCGCTCATCCAGGGTCCCGAGGTGGCCACCGGCGCGCCCCGCCACGCGCCGGTTGCGACCCTAGGGCCAGGGCTGCTTCAACTCAAGATGGCTCCCCGCCGCAGGTCCCGGCCGCTCAGTCGGCCGTGACCGCGATCCGGCGGGCGCCGGCGGGCTCGGCCTTGGGCAGGGTGATCTGCAGGACGCCATGCTTGATCGAGGCGCTGATCCGGTCGCGGTCGATCGCCTCGGACACGGTGAAGGCGCGCTCATACTCGCCCAGGCGGAACTCGCCATGGGCGAGCGCGAAGTCGCTGGGCGCATGCGGCTGGCTGGTGCCGCGCACGGTCAGGATGCGCTGCTCCAGGTCGACCATGACGCCGTCCTTGGCGACGCCCGGCATGTCCAAGAGGAGGACCAGGCCGGTCTCGGTCTCGTAGATGTCGGTCGGCGGCACCAGGGGCTCGCCGCCCCGGGTGCGCTCGGCCTGGCTGGTCTGGGGCTCGGTCGGCTCGGCCATCAGGGGTCTCCTAGCCACGCTTGATCTGGATGCGGGTCGGCCGCTCGCTGGCATGGCGCGGCAGCAGCAAGGTGAGGATGCCGTCCTCCAGCTTGGCCTCGACCTGGTCGGTCATGACCGCGAACGGCAAAGCGACGGTCCGCCCGAAGCTGCCTTGGCGCCGCTCGCGGCGGTGGAAGGTTGCCTTGGGCTCCGGCGTCTCGGCCCGGCGCTGGCCCTTCAAGGTGACCGTGTCCTGATGCACGGTCACGTCCAGGTCCTCGGGCAGGACGCCGGGCAGGACCGCCTTCAGCACCGCGCCCTGCTCGCCGGTCCAGAGATTGATCGGCGGGAACTCGCTCGGCACCGGCGTGCGCCAGGCGCCGCCGAGCGTCCGGTTCAGCTCGTCCTGGACCCGGCGCAGCTCGGCGAACGGGTCGGCCCAGCCGGGCCTGCGGCTTGGATCGAATGGCATGTCGCATCACTCCTGCTTCACCCACGCCGATGCCCGGGCCAGCGCGCCCGCCACCGGCTAGCACGATCTAGGCGAGCGATTGTCCGCGGCCATTGATACGCGTCAAGCGGCCGCGCGCATGATCAGATGTTGAGGTGGTGCAGCGGCAGGCCGGGCCGCGGCCAGTCGAGCGCCACCAGCTGGCCGGCATTGGACAGGGTGACATAGGCGGTGCGCAGATCGGGGCCGCCGAAGCAGATGTTGGTGGTGTAGAGGTCGGGCAGCGGGATGTGCTCGATGCTGCCGCCATCGGGCGCGATCACGGTGATGCCGCCATTGACCAGGGTCGCGACGCAGATGTTGCCGGCACTGTCGAGCGCCAGCGAATCGAAGCGCTGGTAGCCGCCGACCCCGGCCACCAGCCGGCCGCCATGGGGCACCGGCCAGGGCTCCTTGGCCAGCTCGCCCGGCGCGATGATCGGCCAGGCCCAGAGCCGGGCCGATTCGGTCTCGACGGCATAGAGCGTCTGGCCGTCGGCCGACAGGCCGATGCCGTTGGGGGTGATCAGCGGGAAGGCGACCTCCTTGAGCAGCGAGCCGTCGGCGCGGGCGTAGAACAGAGCGCCGCGGTCGAGCTCGCGCGCGCGCACCTTGCCGAGGTCGGTGAAGTAGAAGCCGCCCAGGCCGTCGAACACCAGGTCGTTCGGGCCGCGCAGCTGAATCTGGGGCGTGCCGCGGTAGAGCACCTCGATGGCGCCGGTGGCGAGATCGACCCGCTCGATTCGGCCGCCCGAATAGTCCCAGGCCTCGCGCACCGGATGCAAGCCATGGCGGGTGCGGGCAAACTCGAAGCCGCCATTGTTGCACAAGTAGCAATGGCCATCCGGCCCGATCGCGGCGCCGTTCGGGCCGCCGCCGGTCTCGGCCACGATCTCCTTGCGGCCGTCGGGCTGGATCCGGGTCAGCGTCCGGCGCGCGATCTCGACCACCAGCACCGAGCCATCCGGCATCGCCACCGGACCTTCGGGGAACAGCAGCCCATCGGTGATCACGCGCATCGGAACCTCCCTGCTCTTGCTTTGGTTTGCCGAAAACCTTAACCGCTTTCCCGTGACTGGCAACGCTCGCCCGTGGGATGGATGTGCCGATGCCGAATCTGACGATCGACGGCGCCACGGTCGCCTTCACGATCCGGCCGAGCGGCCGCGCCCGCCGCCTGCGCCTGACGGTCGGGCCAGCCGGCGTGGAAGTGGTCGTGCCAGCCGGGATCAGCGAGCGTCAGGTCCTGAGCTTCGTGCACAGCCATAGCGGCTGGATCGGCGGCAAGCTTGCCGAGCTGCAAACCCAACTTGCCGACCATCCGGGCGCGGTCGAGCTGGGCCATGGCGCCCGCATTCCGCTGCGCGGCGGCCATCAGCGCCTGCGGGTCGAGCCGCAGGCGCGGGTCCATCCGAAGCTGCTCCAGGATGCCGCCGGCCTGCGCCTGCTCCTGCCGCAGGCCACGCCACCCGCCCGCCAGGCGGCGGTGATCGAGCAGACCCTCGTCCGCTGGCTGCGCCAGGCCGCGCGCGCCGATGGCTGGGCCGCGATCGAGCGCCATGGCGGCCCCCATGGCCTGGTGCCGAGCGCTCTGGTGATCAAGGAGCAAAAGCGCCTGTGGGGCAGCTGCACGGCGCAGGGCGTGATCAACCTGAACTGGCGGCTGGTCCTGGCGCCGCCGGCGGTGCTCGACTACGTGGTCGTGCACGAGCTCTGCCATCTGCGCCATCGCCACCACCGGCCGACCTTCTGGCGGCTGGTCGGCCAGGTGCTGCCGGGGTTCGAGCAGGAGCGGGCCTGGCTCAAGACCCACGGCCATCGCCTGACGCTGCTGGCGCCGGCCACACCCTTTTTGCCGCTCGCCGCCTCGGCCTGAGGGGCGCTAGCGCAGCGCGAAGATCAGGGTGACCACCAGGCCGCTGCCGAGGCCGACGAGCGCGAACCAGAAGCGCTGACGCCAGGGCACCAGGTTGTTGCGCTCATTGAGGAAGGCGACCTTCTCGGCGAGCCGCTGGTTCTCGAGGGTCCGAAAGCGCTGCTGCAGCTCGGCGAGCGCTACCTCCTTCTGGCCCAGGGAGCGCACCAGGACCGCCTCGCGCGCGGCCGGCCCGGCGGGCACCGCTGCCAGGGTCGGCTGGCCAGCCTCGCCCGGCTCGCCGTCCGGCGGCAGCGGCTCGGCCAGGACGATGCCGACGATGCTCTGGGCCAGGCCATGGATGGCGTCGGACAGACCGCCATCCTCGGCCGCCCCGAAGTCGACCTCGCGCCAGTCGATCGGTGCGCGCTCGTGCACCCGCCAGGCGAGGCTGTCCTCGGCGCGGCGGGCGAGATCGCCGATATAGGGCGTGTCGCCGATCAGGATCGGAACGATCAGGTCATGCCGCCCGGTCTCGGCCTCCTGCTCGAAGAAGCGGTTGGCAGCAGCCCGGCAATCGCGGCTGGCAAAGAAATCGAGCGAGACCAGCGGCAGCAGCAGATCCAACCGCTGCGGCTCGGCGGGCGCCGCCGCGGCATCCTCCGCCAGGGCGTCCTCCGGCGGCTCGCCGCTGCCGTGCCAGACCCGGACCGGCACGTCCAGCAAGGCTTGCACGGCGTGCTGCAGCTCATCTTGGAGCCGGGCAAGCGGGCGCTTCAGATGGCGGGCGTCGGCGGTCGCGACCACGATCCGCAGGCAGAGGAGCGGCAAGGCAACAGGCTCGGGACCGCGCGGCGATGCCGGCATCGTCGTGGCCAGCTCGGCGAGGCGTTGCCCTGCCACAGCCCGGTCTCCCGACCCGCTTCTCGATGGTCCCTCCATTGACTTAGATCTGCTTCATGCTGCGGCAACCTGACTCGCGAAATGCCGCCGCAGATTGTTCCGGCTGAGCGCCAGCCGAGCCTGCGCCGCATCCCGGACAAGGCGAGCTGATAGCAGAATAAATGCTTTAATAACAAGCAGTAGAGACTAGTTTATTAATGTATGCTTCAAGCCGGTGAAAACGCGCCGGGCGCGCGGAGGCGGTGCCGCGACACCGCCTCCGCCGGG
>CADEGR010000190.1 GCA_902826935.1 uncultured Alphaproteobacteria bacterium
AGCCACTGCGATGCCGTCCGCGCAGACCAGCCCAGCGGCGGCGGCGAGCTCCGTCTCAGGCAGGACCCCGATACCGATCACCACCAGCTCAGCTGCGAACCGCTCGCCGGCCACGGTCTCGATCCCGGACACCTTGCCGGCCGACCCCAGAATGCGGCCAAGCGGGGCGTTCAGGCGGACATCGACGCCCCACTGCCGCTGGCGCGTCAGGGCATGCTCGGAGATGACCGGCGGCACGGCGCGCGCCATCAGGCGGGGTGCCGCCTCCAGCAGGGTCACCTGCTTGCCTTGGCCGGCCAGGGTCGCGGCGACCTCGAGGCCAATGAAGCCACCGCCGATCACGGCGATTGCGGTGGCGGCGGCCGCCGCGGTCCTCAGGGTTACGGCATCCGCGGCGCTGCGCAGATAGACGATGCCGGCCAGCTCGATGCCCGGCACCGCCGGCCGCCGCAAGCGGGCGCCGGTGGTCAGCGCGAGACGGTCATAGGCGAGGCCGGTGCCATCGGCCAGCTGGATCTGGCGCGCCCTGCGATCGATCGCGACCGCGGCCACGCCCAGGCGCAGGTCGATCGCCCGCTTGCCATAGAACGCTGCAGGCCGCAGCGGCAGCAGATCGCTGTCGGCGGCCTTGAGGAACGCCTTGGACAAGGGTGGCCGCTGATAGGGCAGCTCGGGCTCGGCCGAGAGCATGGTCAGCGCGCCGTCATAGCCTTCGGCGCGCAAGCTGGCGGCCAGCTCGACCCCTGCATGGCTTGTGCCAAGGATCACGATCTGCTCAAGCATCGACATGCTGGACTTATGGCGAGCTGCCGGCAGCGCGGCAAGGGCAGGGCAAGCGCGTCGGCCGAGGCGGCGTTTCGGCCGGCCCGGCGCGGCTGCGGTCAGACCCGGCTGCGCCGGCCGGCCGGCGCCAGAACGGTCGTGATCGGCTGATCGATCTGGCCGCCCGGCCGCGGCTCGCCGAACAGCGGGCCCAAGGCTTCGTCGCAGCCGGCCTCGATCAGGCCCTTCAGCTGCTGCTCGGTGGCGACGCCGTCGGCCTGGACCCGCTTGCCGAGGCTGCGGCCGAGCGCGATCGCGGCACGCAGCACCGCTTCCAGGTCCTCGTCCTGACCGATCGCCTCGACCAGGGAGCGATCCAGCCGGAGCTTGCGGATCGGCAGCTGGCGCAGCTCGACCAGGGAGGCGTGGCCGGTGCCGAAGTTCTCGACCGTCAGCTGGATGCCACGCGCGGCCAAGGTGTGCAGGCTGCGGCGCAGATCGGGGGCCGCCAAGGCGGCGACCAGATTCTCCGGGATGCCGAGAGTCAGGTGGCAGGCCGAGAGCTTCGCATTGGCCAGGACCCGCTCGATCTGGAGCGGCAAGGCGGCCTGCTTCAGCTGGGCGGGCGACAGGCTGAGGCCGATTTCGGCCTGGTGGCCGGCGGCCAGCCAGCTGCGCGCCTGGGCGACCACCTGGTTGAGCGCCCAAAGCCCGATCGGACGGCTCAGGCCAGTCGTCTCGGCGACCGTCATGAAGGCATCTGGCGCCAGCAGGCCATCCTTGGGATGGCGCCAGCAGAGCTGGCTCTCATAGGCCACGATCCGGCGGCTCGCCAGCTCAACCTGTGGCCGGTAGTGCAGGCTGAACTGCTCGCCCTCCAGGGCCTCGCGCAGGTCGCGCTCGACCAGCCGGCGGTGCTTGATCTCGGTATCCATCTCGCGCAGGAAGAACTGGAACCGGTTGCGGCCATCCGCCTTGGCCCGGTACATCGCCATGTCGGCGTTCTTGAGCAGCTGATCGGCCGCCAGATCGTCCTGGCCGAAGAAGGCGATGCCGATGCTGGTGCTGGTGTCGATCTCGTGGCCGTCGATCACGAAGGGCTGCATCATCGCCTCGATGATCTTGTCGGCCAAGACCGCAGCGCCGGCATGGTCGCGCAGGCCGGTCTGGACGATCGCGAACTCGTCGCCGCCCAGGCGCGCCAAGGTATCGCTCTCGCGCACCGTGGTGCGCAGCCGCTTGGCGACCGCGCAGAGCAGCCGGTCGCCAAACAGATGGCCCAGGCTGTCGTTGACGTCCTTGAAGTGATCGAGGTCGAGCAGCATCAGGGCGACGCAGGTGCGATGGCGGCGCGCGAACTGCAGCGCCTGCTGCAGCCTGTCGCGAAATAGCAGACGGTTGGGCAGGCCGGTGAGCGCGTCATGCGTCGCTTGGTGCGCCACACGCCGCGCCAGGCGACGCTCCTTCGTGACGTCCTGGAACACCAGGACCGCGCCCACGATCTCGCCGGACGGCCGGCGGATCGGCGCCACCCGGGTCGCGACCAGGAACTCGACGCCCTCGCGATCGATCAGGACGGCGTCATTGACCCAGCTCGGCACGCCGCCCTGGATGCAAGCCTCGACCGGGCCCTCGACCGGCTGCATCGTGGTCGGGTGCATGATCCGGAAAACCTGGCCGACCGGCTGGCCCTTGGCCTCGTCCCGGTTCCAGCCGGTCAGGATCTCGGCGGCGACATTGACATTGTCGATCCGGCCTTCGGCATCGGTCGTGATCACCGCATCGGTGATCGACTGCAGGGTCAGCTGGGCCAGCTCCTTCTCGGCTGCGAGCGCGCTCTCCATCTGCTTGCGCTCGGTCAGGTCCTGGGTCATGGCGACCAGGCCCAGCACGCCGCCATCGGGACCGCGATGGGGCCGATACGCGATCCGCATGTAGCGCCGGTTGCCGTCGCGGCAGGGCACCTCGCGCTCGAGCTCGGCCGGCTGGCCGTTGAAAGCGGTCCTGATGCACGGAGCCAGCGCGGCATAGAGCTCGCGCCCGACCAGCTCCTCGACGCTGAGCCCGACGATCTCGGCGGCCGGCCGGTTGAAGCATTGGCCGTAGCGGCGATTGACCAGCCGGTAGCGCTGATTGCGGTCGATATAGGCGATCATCGCCGGCACCGCGTCCAGGATCGGCTGGAGATAGGCTTCCCCGGTCCCTGGCTCGACCGACTCGGATGGCGGCACGGCTGGCCACAGCAGGAGCATGACCGAGGCCGGCTCGGCCTGCACCAGGCGGGTCGCGATCACCAGGCCGACGCTGGTCTGCAGGGTGATCGCATCCTCGCGGCCGGTCTGCAGGCCATGCAGCGCCGCCTGCAGCCTGATCGCCGCCGTGGACGAGCCGCCAAACAGGCCGCTGCCATCGCTGCCCGGCTTCATGGCGCCAGCGCTCAGGCCAGCCGCCACGGCCAGCTGCTGCCAGGCGGGGCTCAAGGACAGGATTCGGCCGGCGCCGTCCAGAATCGCCACATGCAGCGCGGCGCCGTCGAGATCGCGGGCGATGGTCAAGGCTGAGGGCAAGGTCTCAGGCTCCAAGCGAGATGCCAGTACCACCATCGGCGCTGCCGACGGCAACTCTACCCAGCCAGCAGGAGAGCCAGCACAATCACAGCTGCACGTTGCATGATTCCACGATCCCTAGTAACGCAAAGTTGGCTAATGATCAACTTTCCAATAGTATCAATCATAAGTAGATGCGCAGCGCTTCTATTTGCAGCATTGCATTTCATTTTGCTCGCAAGTGGCAAGGATATGCCGCGCTCAGCGGATGATCTTCACAAGCCAAGTTGGTAAAAGGGGGGGTGAGCAGTCAGACAATTGTTCAACCTTAAGTGTCGCATCACAAACGCGTGCAGCTCCACGCGCCGGAGCGCACACTCCCGTTGCCTAGCGCCAGAATGGCTTGGTGGCGGCAAAATCGGCCCAGCTGGCGGCGACGCGCGGCGCCAAGTCCTGGACCCGGCGCAAATGCCAACCCTGAATGAGCCCGGCCGCATGCTGCATCGTCGGCTGCTCCGCCGGCGCCGCCTGCTGCAGCGCGGTGCCAAGCAGCTGCTCGGCCACGGCCACGTCATTGAGATGCCCAAGATCATCCTGCAGGGTCTTCAAATGCTTGAGGTAGCGGCGAGTCCGTTTCGGCTTGTGCAAGGCAGTAAAGAATTCAGCCGTATAGCGCAGCTTCTTGAGCGCGATCCTAAGTTCATGCCGTTCCGGCGGCGACAGCTGCGCGAAGTTGCGGCCCAACTGCAAGGCACGCTTGTGCCGCTTGGCTAGAAGCTGATCGGCGAACTTGACGATCGGCATCCGCAGGATCTTGGCATCGCCCGCCTGCCAGGCCTCGGCCTCGAGCCAGCGGCCGAAGCGGAGCAGGCATTGCGCATACTCGCCGCCATCAAGCGCGCTGCGCAGCTGCTGATAGCCTAGCCGGCGCTGCTCCTCGACCTCGTGCCCGAGGCGCGCCACGCCGGCATCGTCCGGCAGCACCTGCGCCAGCGGCGGCAAAGTCTCGGTCAGGAACACGTCCCAGTCCCGCGCCCGGCCGGTCTGCGCAATCAACCATTTGGCGTCCCGCTTCAGCCACTCCAGCTGGTCGGCCGGCAGGACCTTGCCGAACACCGTGAGCGCCGAGCGCAGCCGCCGGAGTGCTACTCTCAGTTGATGCACCCCTTCGGGATCGCTGCCCTCCTGCGCCGCGGCTTCATTGGCCAGCCACTGCTGATGGCAGGCCCGGAAGATCGCCGCCATCGCGTCGCGCACCGAGGCCTTGGGATCGAGGTCGAGATCGAGCGCCTTATGCCAGATCGGCTTGGCGCCCGTCACCAGCGCATAGCCGCGCGCCGACTTGCTGCGATGCTCGAGCCGGAGCGGCGCCAGCCTGGCCAGATCGAGCGCCAGGCCGTAGAGCTGCTCCGGCTGGCCCTCGACCAGCTCCAGCTCAAGCTCGGCGATTGGCTCGCAGCCAGCCTCGGTCTCGATCCGGCCGAGATCGAGCGCTGCCTCGATCACCGCAGGCTGGTCGCCGCCGGTGGCGACGCGCCGCACTTTTCGGCGGTAGCGCGTGGTGAACAGGCGCCGCAGATCCGGCGCCTTGCCTTTGCCTGGCACCGCAGGGCCGACCTGCTCGGCAAACGCCGCAAATTCCGGCTCGGCCGAGCTTAGCGCCGTCGACCATTCGTCGCGGCCAGCCATCACGCTGGCGCCATCATCCATGGCCTTCAGGGTCTGCTCGAACCGCTGCCCGTCCTTGCGGACCCGCAGCGCCATGCCCTGCTGGCGCAGATCGAGGTCCGGCGTGTCGTAATAGATGTTCTCGATCTGCTTCGCGGTCACCCGGCCTTGGCCGAGGCTGGCGAGCACGGGGCTGACGAACAGGCCTTCCAGCACGTCCGATGGGCCGCTGAGCTTGATCTCGACCTCGCGATGCGCCGCGGCGGCGCCATTAGCGGCCGGCACCGGGGCGTCCGCCCGGTCCTGCTTGCCCATCAACCCCCTCCTTGACCATGTCTGCCCGGCGCGATCCGTGGCGTGCCTGGACGCAGACCCAGAATCACATCTAGGCGCTCGGCGGCCGCCATCAAGCGGCCTTGGCATCCTGTTCGGCAATACCAGGCTACAGCAGCCGGCCTTGGGCCTCATCGGCGCCTGGCACGGGCAAGGCCGCGGTCGGGGCGGTGATGCATTCCGGATCGTCGAAACGCGGGCTGTTGATGCGCGGGCTGACCGGCTGCGCGGTCAGCCAGTCCTCCGGCGCCGGCCGTAGCAGCGGCCGCGGATCAGCGCTCTGATCCAGCCATTGATCATAGGCGTCCGGCGCCAGGATCACGGGCATGCGCTGGTGAATCGAGGCCAGGGCCCGGCTGGCGATCGTGGTCAGGATGGCGCAGCTCTCGATCGGATCGCCGCCAGCCTTCGGCCGCCAGCGTTCCCAGAGGCCGGCGAAGGCAAAGGGCTGGCGATCCTGGCGGCGGATCAGCATCGGCTGCTTGGCGTCGCCAAACTTCTGCCATTCGTAGAAGCCATCGGCCGGGATCAGGCAGCGCCGGCGCCGATAGGCCTCGCGAAACGCTGGCAGGCGATCGACCGTCTCGCTGCGCGCGTTGATCATCTTGTAGCCGCCCTTGGGATCCTCGGCCCAATAGGGCACCAGGCCCCAGCGCAGCATCACCAGCTCAGGCCCGCCCGGCTCGGCCAGCCGCACCGCCGCCACGGGCTGCGAGGGCGCTATGTTGTAGCGGGGCGGCAGGTTGGGCAGCTGCTCGAAGCGGAACAGCTGGCGCAGCGCCTCGACCGGGCTGAGCAGCATGAAACGGCCACACATGGGCTAGGAGCATAGACCAGAGGGGCGGATTTGCCAGGGCTGGCCGCCACCGCTCAGCCCGGCAGCTGGGCCTGCAGCCGCTGCAGCAAGGC
>CADEGR010000191.1 GCA_902826935.1 uncultured Alphaproteobacteria bacterium
AGGCCGAGCTGGGAATAGAGCGTGATCGGCTGCTTGCAGGTCTGCTGGATGTAGAGTTCCAGATGGTCCTGCAGATTGCGGCCGACGCCCGGCCGGTCGGCGATCACGTCGAGCCCGTGCCGGGCCAGCTCCTCGGCCGGGCCGATGCCGGACAGCATCAGCAGCTTGGGCGAGTTGATCGCCGAGGCGGCTAGGATCACCTCACGGCCGGCGCGCACCAGCTCGATCTTGCCGCCGCGCTGGATCTCGACGGCCACCGCGCGGCCCTGCTCGATCACCACCCGGCGGGCGAAGCAGCGCAGCAGCTTGGCGTTGGGCCGGGCCAGCGCCGGGCGCAGATAGGCATTGGCGGCCGACCAGCGGCGGCCTTGCCAGATGGTCTGCTCCATCGGGCCGAAGCCTTCCTGCTGCTGGCCGTTATAGTCTTGGGTCACCGGGTAGCCCGCCTCGCGGCCGGCGGCGATGAAGGCGTGGTAGAGCGGGTTCTGCTGCGGCCCGCGGATCACGTGGAGCGGGCCGTCGGTGCCGCGCCAGCCGGCTTCGCCGCCATGGCTGTGCTCCTGCCGCTTGAAGTAGGGCAGGACGTCGGCAAAGGCCCAGCCGGCGGCCCCTTGCTGCGCCCAATGGTCGAAGTCCTTGGCATGGCCGCGGACATAGACCATGCCGTTGATCGAGGACGAGCCGCCGAGCACCTTGCCGCGCGGGCAGGCGAGGCGGCGGCCGCCCAGATGGCGCTCGGGCTCGGTCTGAAAGCCCCAGTCGTAGCGGCGCATGTTCATGGGGTAGGAGAGCGCCGCCGGCATCTGGATCAAGGGGCCGACGTCGCTGCCGCCATATTCCAGCACCAGCACGGACTGGCCGTCGGCGGCCAGCCGGTAGGCCAGAGCGGAGCCTGCCGAGCCGGAGCCGACGATCACGTAATCCGCTTCCATGCCACCTCCAAGCACCGCTTTCCGCTCCGGCCGCCCCAGCTTATCCTGTGCCGCGCTTATGTCGATAAGGCCCGGTGGAGGCTGGATGGCCGGCAAGCAGGACGATCTTCGCAACCGCTTGGCGACGGCGCTCGGCCAACATGGCCTGATCCTGCGCGGCGGTTTCCGGCCGGAGCCTGCGGATGGCTTGCCGGACGGCACCGGCACGGTGCTGCTGGTCGGCAATGCCGGGCCCGCGATGTGGCGCAGCTTCGCCGCCGCCCGGGCGGCGGCGGCCGGGCCGTCGCGCGATCCGCTCGATCGCTGGACCGAGACGGTGCTGACGCCGCTCGCCGCCACCTTCGGCGCGCGGGTCCTGTTGCCCTTTGGCGGGCCGCCCTACTGGCCGTTCCAGCGCTGGGCGCAGCGGGCCGATGACGTCCATCGCTCGCCACTCGGCCTTTTGATCCATCCGACCTTCGGCCTGTGGCATGCCTATCGCGGCGCGTTGCTGTTCGAGCGGCGCTTGCCGCTGCCGGCGCTTGCGAGGACCGTATCGCCCTGCGCCAGCTGCGTCGCCCGGCCCTGCCTTGCCACTTGTCCGGTTGGCGCCTTCACTCCGGCCGGCTACGCGGTCGAGCGCTGCCGCGAGCATGTGCGATACGATCCGGACCAGAGCTGCGCGGGTGCGGGCTGCCAGGCGCGAGCGGCCTGCCCGGTCGGGCGCGAATTCGTTTACGGCGAGGCGCAGGCGGCGTTCCACATGGCGGCCTTTATCGGTGCGGCAGCATCGTGACGCCGCAGTTGCCCGGCGGGGCATGGCCAAAAAAGACACGCCCGGCTCAAGAGCCGGGCGCAAGTGGAACAGGGAGGCTTCGAAGCGGCAGGGAAGCTGACCACTTCGAGAACAATCCCCTAAACATGCGAAGCCGGCTTTATGTTCCATTTTTTGTGCACGCCGCCGCATTTTCTTGAAAAACAGGCAGCCGCTGCGACTAATTTCACCACAGAGACGGAATTTACCAGCAGGCAAGGCGGTAATTCTGCTGTTGGCTGAGCGGCAATGCGCGGTCGCGGCGCCGCTTCCGATTTTCCCCAGCCGCAACTTCGTTGCTGCCCGAGAAAGCGGTTGCTAGTCTTGGCGTCTGAGTCCAACCGAACGAGCCAAGGCTGATGCCGTTCGCGCTCCTCAAACACGCGCTGCGCCGGCCGCCGGCTGCCGAGGCCTACTGGCCGCAGCCGGGCGAGCTTGGCCAGAGCTACGACGTCGTGATCATCGGTGCTGGCGGCCATGGCTTGGCAGCCGCCTACTATCTGGCGCGCGAGCACGGCATCAAGCGGGTCGCGGTCCTGGACAAGGGCTATCTGGGCGGCGGCAACACCGGCCGCAACACCACCATCATCCGGGCCAACTACCTGACGCCGGAAGGGGTCGCCTTCTACAAGGAGTCGGTCGAGCTGTTCCGCACGCTTTCGGCCGAGCTCGACCTCAATCTGATGTATTCCGAGCGCGGCCATCTGACCCTCGCCCACACCGACGCCGCGGTCCGCACCGCGCGCTGGCGGGCCGAGGTCAACCAGCATCTGGGGGTCGATTCGAGCCTGGTCGATCCGGACGAGATCGCCCGGATCTGCCCGCAGCTGAACCTGTCCCGGGCCGTGCGCTACCCGATCCTGGGCGCCCTGTACCACCCGCCCGGCGCCATCGCCCGGCATGATGCGGTCGCCTGGGGCTATGCTCGGGCGGCGGCGCGCCTAGGCGTCGAGCTGCATCCGCAGACCGAGGTCACGGGCCTGGTGATCGAGCGCGGCCGGGTGAGCGCGGTCGAGACCAGCCGCGGCCGGATCCAGGCCGGCAAGGTGCTCCAGGCGGTCGCCGGGTCCAGCTCGCTGGTGGCCGGCATGGCGGGGCTCAAGCTGCCGATCAGGACCGTGCCGCTCCAGGCTTGCGTGTCGCAGCCGCTGAAGCCGTTCCTGGACACCATCATCGTGTCGGGCTCGCTGCACGTCTATGTCTCGCAAAGCGCCCGCGGCGAGCTGGTGATGGGCGGCTCGACCGATCCCTATCCGCTCTATGCCACGCGCTCCTCGCTCGAGTTCAAGGAGGGGCTGATGGGGCCGATGCTCGAGCTGTTCCCGTTCCTCGCCGAGGTCAAGGTGCTGCGCCAATGGGCCGGGATGGCCGACATGACCCCGGATTTCAGCCCGGTCATGGGGCTGACCCCGATCGAGAACTATTTCATCGATGCCGGCTGGGGCACCTGGGGCTTCAAGGCGACCCCGGTCTCGGGCAAGCGCATGGCGGAATGCGTCGCGACCGGCCGCCAGCCGGCGCTGCTCGAGCCGTTCGCGCTCGAGCGCTTCGAGCGCGTCGAGCTGGTCGGCGAGAAGGGGGCGGCTTCGGTTGGGCATTAGCGGATGAAGGCGGAGCGCTTGCCATGAAGATCATGACCTGCCCGTTGAACGGGCCGCGCAACATCGCGGAATTCGTCTGCGCCGGCGAGGTCAAGGCGATGCCGGATCCGGCCGCCTGCAGCGATGAGGAGTGGGCGGGCTACCTGTTCCTGGAGGCCAACCCGGCCGGCCTGATCGTCGAATGGTGGCTGCATGCGCCGACCAGCTACTGGTTCATCGCCAAGCGCGACACGGTCACGGAGCAGATCGTGGCGACCTACACGGTCGAGCAGTTCTTCGCCCAAGCCCGGGCGGCGGCCTGAGCCATGGCGCGTGCTCTGGCCAGCGACCAGCGGGCGGCCAGCGCCGGTGGAGATCGGCTTGGCGCCGGCTTCGGCCGCCTGATCGACCGCAACGCCCCGATCAGCTTCACCTTCGAGGGCCAGGCCTGCCAGGGCTTCAAGGGCGACGTGATCGCGAGCGCGCTGGCCGGCGAGGGCCGCTGGCTGATCTCGCGCTCCTTCAAATACCACCGGCCGCGCGGCGTGCTCTCGATGGCTGGCCAGGATGCCAACAGCCTGGTCCAGCTGCCAGCCGAGCCGAACGTCCTGGCCGATCGCCACCCGATCGCGCCGGGGCTCGTCGTGACCGGCCAGAACTACCGCGGCTCGCTCGCCCGCGACCGCCTGGCATGGCTGGATCAGCTGGGGCGGTTCTTGCCGGTCGGCTTCTATTACAAGGCGTTCTTCAAGCCCAAGGGCGCCTGGCGCTTCTGGGAGCCGCGGATCCGAGCGCTGGCGGGATTGGGCCAGGTCGATCCGCAGGCCGGGCATGGCTACTACGACAAGGCCTATGGCTTCCACGATCTGGTCGTCGTGGGCGGCGGCCCGGCTGGGCTGAGCGCTGCCCTGACCACAGCCCAGGCGGGCTGCAGCGTGCTCCTGGTCGAGGAATGGCCAATTCTTGGCGGCGCGCTCGCTTTTGCCCGCTGCGGGCGAACGTCTGCCGAAGCCGAGGCCTTGCGCCAGGAGCTGGTCGAGGCGGTGCTGGCGCACGAGCGCATCACGGTGATGACCGATGCGGTCTGCAATGGCTGCTTCACCGACCACTGGCTGCCGGTGATCCAGGGCAACCGGCTGCACAAGATCCGGGCGCGCCAGGTGGTCCTGGCCTGCGGCGCCTTCGAGCAGCCGATGGTGTTCCGCAACAACGACCTGCCGGGCGTCATGCTGGGGTCGGCCGCGAGCCGGCTGATGCGCCTCTACGGCGTGCGGCCGGGCCGGCGCGGCCTGGTCGCGACCGCCAACGAGCATGGCTACGAGCTGGCGCTCGATCTGCTGGCGGCCGGCTGCGAGCTTGCCGCCCTGGTCGATCTGCGGCCCGAGCCGCCGGCCGGGCCGCTGCTCGATGAGCTCCGGGCGCGGGGGGTCCCGATCCGTGCCGGCCACGCGGTCTATGAGGCGATCGGGCAGCAGCATCTCCGGGCGGTCCGCCTGGCGCCGATCCTCGGCCAAGGCCGCTGCGGCGATCCGCTGCGGCCGCTGGACTGCGACTTTCTGGCTATGGCGGTCGGCTACAGCCCGGCCGCCAATCTGCTCTGGTATGCCGGCGGCCGGCTCGCCTATGACCAGGCGAGCGCCATGCACCGGATCGCGGCGCTGCCCGAGGGCGCGCACGCCGCTGGCAGCCTGAATGGCGTCTACGGCCTGGATGCCGTCCTGGCCGATGGCCGCCGGGCTGGCTGGCAGGCGGCACGTGTCCTGGGCCGGACCGCGGGCAGCGTCCCGGAGCTGCCGGCCGACCCGCTGGGCAGCGTGATCAGCCATCCCTGGCCGATCTTGCCCCATCCCCAGGGCCGCGACTTCGTCGATTTCGACGAGGACCTGCAGGTCAAGGACGTCCGCCAGGCAATCGCCGACGGCTTTGGCGACATCCAGCTGCTCAAGCGCTACTCGACCCTCGGCATGGGGCCGAGCCAGGGCCGCCATGCCAATGTCGCCGCCATTCGTCTGGTCGCCGACGCGACCGGGCGCCGCCCGGACGAGGTCGGCACGACCACCGCGCGCCCGCCCTTCGTCGCCGAGAAGTTCGGCCATCTCGCCGGGCGCGGCTTCGAGCCGGTCCGGCTGACCCCGATGCATGCGTGCCACCTCGAGGCCGGGGCGAGCATGATGGTGGCCGGCCTCTGGCAGCGGCCGGCCCATTACGGCCATCCAGACGGTGCAGCCGCTGCGATCGCGGCCGAGGTCGTGAATTGCCGGCAACGGGTTGGCCTGATCGACGTCTCGACCCTGGGCGGCCTCGATATCCGTGGCCCGGACGCGGCGGAGTTTCTGAGCCGGATCTATGCCGGCGCCTACGGCAAGCAGCCGGTCGGCAAGGTCCGCTATGCGCTGATGTGCGACCAGGCCGGCGTGATCGTCGATGACGGCGTCGCCGCCCGGCTGCATGAGCGGCATTTCTACGTGACCGCGACCACCAGCGGGGTCGATGCCGCCTATCGCCAGATGCTGTGGTGGAACGCCCAGTGGCGGCTCGATGTCGACATCGCCAACGTCACTGCCGCGTTCTGCGGCATCAACATTGCCGGCCCGCGTAGCCGCGCCGTGCTGGCCAAGCTCTGCCCCGAGCTCGATCTGGCGGCCGCCGGCTTCCCCTATATGGCGGTCCGTAGTGGCGCGGTGGCCGGCGTGCCGGCGCGGCTGCTCCGGGTCGGCTTCGTGGGCGAGCTGGGCTACGAGATCCACGCGCCCGCCTCGATGGGCGAGGCGCTCTGGCAGGCGCTCGTGGCGGCCGGTGCCGAGTTCGGCATCGCCCCCTTCGGCGTCGAGGCGCAGCGCGTGATGCGCCTGGAGAAGGGCCATGTCATCGTC
>CADEGR010000192.1:0-1423 GCA_902826935.1 uncultured Alphaproteobacteria bacterium
GGCAGCAGCCGGTCGGCATAGGCGCCGGCCGCGCTGCGGCTGACCGCCCGGCCGCTGCGCGGCGAGACGAAGGCGAGATCGGTCGAGACGCCGGTCACGGCACAGCTCGCGAGGTCGAGGCCAAAGCCCAGCTCGGCCAGGAGCGCCAGTTCGAAGCGGACATAATCCTCCTGCCAACGGCCAGATGTAGCGAGGCTATCAATAGTGAGCCACAATAGATTGTAAAGCTCGGGATGGGGATCGCGCTCGGCCAGGCTGGTGTCCAGCAGCGCGCAGGCCGCGGCCAGGCCCGCGAGCCGGGCCGGATCGGGCATGATCAGGGCGGCATAGGGCGTGATCAGCTCGCCGGTCAGGCTGCCGAGCTGGTCGGCCAAACGCGCCCGCCAGGCCAGCTGCACGCGATTGCCGATCTGGTAGAGAGGCCGGGCCTTGCGGCTCGCCCCGCCTGGCACCAGGCCGGCATGGCGGCCATGGGCCTTGGTGAAGGCGCTGAGCAGCAAGCCGGTCTCGCCATGGCGGCGGGCAGCCAGCACCACGCCCTCGTCCTGCCACTGCATGGCGACCTTCAGCGCTCCAGGCCGAGCTCCGCAAAGCGCTCCGGATCCTCGGTCCAATTGGGCCGGACCTTGACGAACAGGAACAGGTGGACGCGCGCGTCCAGCATCTGCTCCAGCTCCTTGCGTGCCATCTCGCCGACCGACTTGATCTGCCGGCCGCCCTTGCCGAGCACGATCTTCTTGTGGCTGTCGCGCTCGACATAGATGGTCTGGTCGATCCGGATCTCCTTGCCGTCCGGGGCTTCCAGCCACTGCTCGGTCTCGACGGTCAGGCTGTAGGGCAGCTCCTGGTGCAGCTGGCGAAACAGCTGCTCGCGGGTCAGCTCGGCCGCCATGGCGCGCTGCGACAGGTCGGACAGCTGGTCGGCCGGGAACAGCCAGGGTCCCACCGGCAGGCCGGCCAGCAGATAGTCGAGCAGATCGCCGCAGCCATCGCCGCTCTGGGCCGAGACCAGGAACACCCGGTCGAACCGGCCGGTGTCGGACAGCGTCTTGATCAGCGGCAAGGTCTTCTGCGGCCGGACCAGATCGAGCTTGTTGATCGCGGCGCAGGCCGGCACGCGGCGCTGCTGCAGGCCGCGCAGGACCAGCTGGCTGTCGGCATCCAGGCCGCGCTTGGCATCCAGCACCAGGACCATGCGATCGGCCTCGTCGACGCCCTGCCAGGCGGCCTTGACCATCGCCTGCTCCAGCCGCTTGGCCGGGCGCGGCACGAAGATGCCGGGCGTGTCGACGAACACCAGCTGGCGCTCGCCCTGCACCGTGATGCCGAGCACGCGCCGCCTGGTGGTCTGGACCTTGGGCGAGACGATCGAGACCTTGGTGCCGACCAGGCGATTGAGCAGGCTGGACTTGCCGACATTGGG
>CADEGR010000192.1:1523-6094 GCA_902826935.1 uncultured Alphaproteobacteria bacterium
TCGAGACCTTGGTGCCGACCAGGCGATTGAGCAGGCTGGACTTGCCGACATTGGGGGCGCCGAGGAGGGTCACGAAGCCGCAGCGGGTCGGCGCTTCGGTCGGCACCTGGCTCGGCTCAGCCATGCTCGGCGACCGGGGCGAGGATCGTCTCCAGGAGCTGCTCCGCCGCGGCCTGCTCGGCGGCGCGCTTGGAGCCGGCGCGGGCATGGGCCGGCGGCAGATCGGGCAGCGTCACCGTGACATCGAAGCAGGGCGCATGGGCCGGCCCCTCGGCCTTGACCCCCTCGTAGCGCGGCAGGCCCAGGCCGCGCGCCTGCGCCCATTCCTGCAAGCTCGTCTTGGGATCCCGCGGCGGGCTCGCCATCGGTGCTGCCAGGCTGGCCCAATGCTGCCGCACGAAGTCGGCTGCCACCTTCAGGCCACCATCCAGATAGAGCGCTCCGATCACTGCCTCCAAGGCATCCGCCAAAATCGAGGGATTGGCCCGGCCGCCGGCATCGGCCTCGCTGCGGGCCAGCACCAGCCAGTCGCCGAGCTCGAGGACCAGCGCGATCTCGGCCAAAGCCTGGCGCCGCACCAGCGCGGCATGCCGGCGCGACAGCGCGCCCTCGTCCTCGAGGGGAAATCTGCTGACCAGGTCCTCGGCGATCACCAGGCCCAGGACCCGATCGCCCAGGAACTCGAGCCGCTGATTGCTGATCGCGGCACCGCCGCGGCGCTTGGCGCTGCTGTGGGTCAGCGCCTCCTGCAGCAGGGCCGGCACCTTGAAGCGATGGCCGAGCCGCTGCTCCAGGCCGGCCAGCGGAGCAGTCACCGTCGCCTCCCGGGTTTGGCCACGTCAGTCGATCAGATTGAACAGCCGGCGGTACCGGATCGTCATCGGCCAGTTCCAGATCTCCCAGAACCGGGCGCTGCCATTGGTGGAGAAGAAGATGATCTCGGCCCGGCCGATCAGGTTCTCGAGCGGAATGAAGCCGACATTGCTGACCCGGCTGTCCTGCGAGTTGTCGCGATTGTCGCCCATGGCGAACACATGGTCGGGCGGGACCTCGTAGACCTCGGTGTTGTCGAGCGAGCCCTGGTCGCTCAGATCGAGCACGGAATAGGTCGGACCACCTTGCGGCAGGGTCTCGTGGTAGCGCCTGACCGGCCCGATCGTGGCGCCGTCATCGTCGTAGAAATCCTCGATCTGCTCGTGCTTGGAGGGCTCGCCATTGACGTAGAGGAGGCCGTCCTTGACCTGCAGCTTGTCGCCCGGCAGGCCGACGATCCGCTTGATGTAGTCGGTCCGGTTGTCGGAGGGCAGCTTGAACACCACCACGTCGCCGCGGGCTGGCAGGGAGGCGAAGATCCGGCCGTTGATCAAAGGCAGGCTGAAGGGCAGCGAATGCTTGCTGTAGCCGTAGGCGAACTTGGACACGAACAGATAGTCGCCCACCAGCAGCGTCGGCTTCATCGAGCCGGACGGGATGTTGAACGGCTCGTAGAGGAAGGTCCTGACCACCGCTGCGATCGCGATCGCATAGACCAAGGTGCGGACCGTCTCCCACAAGCCCTTGGCTCTGCTGCGGGGAAGCACGGCTTGTCTCTTCACAGCCTCGACTCTTTCGCCACAGGGAACGTAGCCCGACGACACGACTGGCCGACAGGTGCACGAGGACCGGTCTGCTTGCGGATCGGCGCGGGTCCAGGATTCCCGACCTGCGCGACACTAACCAAGCTGATGCCCGAGGTAAAGCCGCCCAGGCGCGAATTCATGCAACCTCAGCGCCAATTGGCGCCGAGCGTGGCAGCGACGGCCAGGCGCTGATGATCACGATTCCATGAGCCATGGGCGGCTCGTCGGTTAGACTTACATCAATCTTCGCGTGCATGCCATCGGGCGTCAGCCGCGCCAGCCGGCGCGCCGCCCCACCGGTCAGATGCAGGATCGGCTGGCCGCTCGGCAGGCTGTCGACCCGGATATCGCGCCAAGCGACGTTGTCGCGAAAGCCGGTGCCGAGCGCCTTGGCGCAGGCCTCTTTGGCGGCGTAGCGCTGGGCATAGGCGGCGGCGCGATCGGGCCGGCGCTCGGCCCGGGCCTGCTCGGCAGGCGTGTAGACCCGATCGAGGAAGCGCTGGCCGAAGCGCTCGAGCGCCCGCTCGATCCGCCGGATGTCGATCAGGTCAGTGCCAACGCCGAGAATCATCGCATCCAGATCGGCCTAGGGTGCAGAGCGTCCCGCCGCTAGATGCGGGCCGCGCAGCTATAGGCCGGGGCCGCGACTTTGGCCAGGGCTGGAGATGCTGGCGCGCGGCTCGAGCGCGCCGGCCGCGGCGCGGCGCGCCCGCTCCGCCAGGCGCCGCTCGCGCCGGTGCTGGCGGGCGCCATGGAAGGCCTCGACCAGGCGCAGGATCGGCCGATAGACCAGCAAGGCCGCCAGGATGCTGAGCGGCAGGCTGCCGATCAGCATCGGCCAGACCAGCTGCGAGAGATAGCGCGCGATCCGGGCCACCTGCGCTTGCTCGACCGCGCCGGTCAGGAGCGGCCAGAGCAGGCCGAGCAGCTCGTCGGCCAGCTGCTTGAACAGGCCGACCGCCGCCCAGGGATCGCCGACCGAGCCGCCCAGGAGCAGCTGGCCCAGCTCGTAGTTGGCGACGCAGATGAAGGGAAAGGTCCAGGGATTGGCGATCGTGGTGCCGACCACCACCGCCAGATAGTCGCCTCGCACGATATAGGCGAGGAGCACGCCCAGGATGATGTGCAGGCCGAGCAGGGGCGTGATCCCGGTCGCGACCCCGCAGGCGAAGCCCGCGGCGATGCTGTGCGGGGTGGCGCCCAGGCGGCCCAGCCGGGTCAGGATGTAGCGGCCGGTCCTGGCCCAGCCCATGCTCGGCCAGACCCAGCTGCGCAGACGTCGCCAGAAGGGGACTTGCCGCTGCCGACCGAGCACTGCCGCTCCCATTGGTTGGTTGGTGCTGGAGGGACCGTCACTCTAGCCGGTCGGGCGGCTGCCGGGGAGAGCTAGCGCGCCGGCTCCGGCCGGCTGCCCGGCTTGGTGACCGGCAAGGCGGCGAGCGCCGGCGGCAGCTGGTCGGCCGCATAATTCGGCAGATCGAGGGTGGCGAGCGCCACCAGCGGCACGCCCAGCTCGGCCCGGCCGCCGCTGCGGTTGATCAGGCAAGCGGCCGCCACCGGCCGTCCGCCCGCCGCCTCGATGCAGGCCAGGCATTCGCGCGATGACAGCCCGGTGGTCACGACATCCTCGGCCAAGAGGACCGGCATGCCCGGCTCGAGGGCGAAGCCGCGGCGGAAGGCAAAGCGGCCCTCGACCCGCTCGACGAACATCGCAAGGCAGCCCAGCTGGCGCGCCAGCTCGTGGCCCAGCACCACGCCGCCCAGGGCCGGCGAGACCACCGCGGCGACATGCAGATCCGGCAGTGCTGCCCGCAGCCGCACCGCCAGCGCCTGGCAGACCCGCTCGGCCCGCGCGGGGTCCATCAGGAGGCGCGCGCATTGCAGATAGTGGCCGCTATGCAGGCCCGAGGACAGGCGGAAATGGCCTTCGAGCAAGGCGCCGGAGCTGCGGAACAGGTCGAGCAGCTCCGGCTCGTCGCCGTCCGCCGCCATCAGCCTTGGGCCCGCTCGACCGAGCTGACGCATTCGGTGGCCCGCAGGCCGGCCAGAATCCGCTCCAGCTGATCGACGTCGACCACCTCGATGTCGATCACCACCTCGAACACGTCCGGCGACTTGGCGCCGAAGCGGATATCCGTGATGTTGCCGCCATTGCGGCCGATCACGGTGCTGACCAGGCCGAGGCTGCCGGGCTTGTGCAGGCTCATCAGCTTGAGCCGCGCTTCCGGCCGCTGGCCCTCGGCGCCGCGATTCCAGCCGAGATCCAGCCAGCTGTCGCTGTCGTCGGCCTTGCGCGCCAGGGTCGGGCATTCGAGCCGGTGGATCGAGACCGCGCGGCCGGTGCGGACCACGCCCACGATTGGATCGCCCGGCACCGGCCGGCAGCAGCCGGCGAAATTGATGACCATGCCGACCGGCAGGCCACAGATCAGGCCCTCGCGGCCGTCCGGCTGCAAGGCGGGCCGGGTCGGCCGGCGCAGCGGGATGACCGTGCTGGCGGCGCGCCCGGCCTTGGGCAGCTCGGGCTCGGCCCGGCGGAGCGCATCCAGCACCACCTTGGGGCGCAAGGTGCCCTCGCCCAGCGCGGCGTAGAGGTCCTCGACCGAGCGCTGCTGGAAGCCCTTGAGCAGCTGCTCGAGCTGCTTCTCGCCGACCGCCATGCGCTCGCGCTGGGCGGTCCGCTGCAGCAGCTCGCGGCCCTGGGCGATGAAGTCGTTGCGCTGGCGCGAGCGCAGATAGCGGCGGATGTGCGAGCGTGCCTTGCCGGTGACGACGAAACGCTCCCAGGCCGGCGACGGGCCGGAGCCCTTGCCGGTGATGATCTCGATCTGGTCGCCGTTGTCGAGCCGGGTGCGCAGCGGCACCAGCCGGCCGTTGACCTTGGCGCCGACCACGCTGTCGCCGACCTCGGAATGGACCGCATAGGCGAAGTCGACCGGCGTCGCCCCGCGC
>CADEGR010000193.1 GCA_902826935.1 uncultured Alphaproteobacteria bacterium
TGTGAAAGCCGTTGTTGCGCAGGATCTGGTCGAGCCGGTTGCGGCCGAGCAGCGTCAGCGCCATCGCCCGGCTTCAGCGCCGACCAGCCTGATCGGCCTCGGCGATGATCGCGTCGTACTCCTCGCGCGCCATCGGGCAATCGATCAAGCGTAGGAAATCCCCACGATTCAGCTTGACCTGCCGCGCCATGCGGCCGAGCAGATTGTCGCCGATCTCGCTGCCACCGGCATCGTGGCTCAGCAAAGTCCGCGCCGTTGTGGTCCGTCCGTGCAGATCCTCGTAGACCAGCACAATATGCCGACGCTGCTCGTCGATGGCGAACCCCTTCGCCGCCAGGCCCGCCCGGATCTCGCGATGCTTACGCGGCACCGGTGGCCTCTTCGAATGCGGCCAGCATGCGCTGCTTGAGCGCCTGCGCGGCGGCCGTGAGCTTGTCGTCCCGAGCGCAAGCATAGCGCGACCACAAGACCGCCAGGTCATCCTGCAGCGCGGCTGCCAGCAGCTCTCGTGTCTCTGCGCAAACGCTCACGTTGAGGCTGCCGATCTCGGCCAGATAGAGCGCATCGGCCTCGTCGAAGGCGACCTGAGCGGCTAGAGGCGCCCTCGTCCGGATCAGCCGATCGCCGACCATGACGCGCTCGATCGCGATCGGCTCCAGATCGATCGGTTCGATATGATCGACCTCCTCGATCGAGACCGGCCGCGCGTCGGCATCGCGGGTCACGGTGCCGAACACCAGCAGCTGGTCGCGCGGATGCTCCAGGAGGCTCTGCTCGACATGGTCCTCATAGACGCAGGTCAGATCCTTGCCGGTCAGATTGTGGCGGATCGTGATCTCGCGCCTGGCGAAATCGATCCGCTTGAACTCGCCGACCACGGCGCCCCGCTGGGCCTTGCGCGTCGGCGCCCGTGCCAGCCGCTCGACGAACGGCCTCGCCCGCACGCTCGCCAGCAGCAGCCGGCCCGCCTGGCCGATCTCCAGCTCGACGCCGGCTTCCACCGGCGGCGCCAGGCGATCGAGCGCTTCCAGGTAGAAGCGCCGCCAGGTCTCGTCCGGCGCCGCCCGCTGGAACGCGGCCTCGTCGTTGGCGCCGGCCGCGGCCAGCACCGCATCGAGGTCCGCCAGGACCGCTGCCTGCTCGGCCGGCGCGAGCAGCCCCGCCCCCTCGAGCCGCACCGGCGCCACCAGGCTGCCGGTCTGCAGCGGCTCGCACACCAGCCGGTAGCGACCCTGGATGTCGGCGGAGGGACGGATGCGGCGGCCGGGCGTGCGGCCGTCGCGGCGCATGGCGATCAGATGCACCAGCCGCTGCAGCGCGTCCAGCGAGCGCGCGACGACGCTCGCCGGTGCCGCTTGGCGCGCCGGCCGCTGCGGATCGAAGAACCGCAGGGTCAGGCTATCGTCGGATGAGCTGGTCATATCCGCTTAGATGCATAGTGGTGCCGCCAATGCAAGCCTCGCCCACCTCACGCTGCCAGCTCGCCGCTGGCCAGCCGGTCCCAGGCCGCGAGCACCAGCCGCGCCGTGCGGTACTCACCGAGCTCCCGCAGCTCGCGCTGCTGGAGCACGCGGAAGGTCTCGGACGGCCAGTCCGGGCCGCGCACCGCCTTGGGATCGAGGATGTAGCACAGCTCGGCGCGGGTCAGGCCGTAGAGGCGGGCGTAGCAGGCATCCAGCTCGGCGCGCAGCATGGCGCGACGCTCGGGGTCCCAGGCGAAGGGCGGGCCGTCGCAGCCCAGGTCCAAGGCAAATGGACGTATGGCGTGGGAAGTATAGGTTAGCTCAAGGACGCGCGGGACGATGAACGCAAGGTCTGCGGGCGTGAATGCGGCAGGTGGCAAACACGCTGTCTGATAAAACGTCCCTTGGGGGATGCTGGCCTGGCTGAGCTTTATGCGGAGACAGTAGTCGAAAACAAGGCTATTGTAACATGCCACAAGTAGACTTGCGTCCATTGCGTTTCTAGCGAACGTCAGAATCCATCCATATGAGGCAGCTGTAAATGGAAGTAAGGATGCCACCACTGTTCGCTCATCAGTATTTCTTGCTATGCGTCTAAATCCCAATAAGTGCGTCCGGCAGACATGGCTGCGTCGTGCAAGACGCGCCTCGAAATCGGCCTCCTGAACCCAGTATCGGTGCTGAACTTCAAAGCTCGGATCAGCTTTTTCGCTCGCGGTTAGAGGCCGCGAGTCGGTGCCGTCACAAGTGGCAAATCGATGATTGAACTGATGACCGTATTCACCTTCATTCATTGGGACCCACCGCGTGTCACCGTCCGATGACACCCAACCCCGGCCACTCGGTAGATAGCCAGCAGATTTGAGCTGGTCGGCTGTGCGGAACAGCTCGCTGTCGTTGGACATGTGGAACATCGTGGCGAATGTGATGCCCCAGGGATTGCCGGCCGCCCCCTTGGCCTCGTCGATCAGGATCGGCGCTCGGCCATAGAGCTTCCTGGTCAACTCGGCATCGTATCCAGTGCGGAAGATCGGGCAGGTCCGGGTGTTCGGGTTGATCCGAGCGATGTCGGCGGGCGTCAGGGTGAAGCGGCGGCGCCTATCGGCGATCTGATCAGTTGATTCCAGCGAAAACGCAAACTGCATCGCGCCGTTGTTCTTGCCGACAGCCAGCAG
Organism: uncultured Alphaproteobacteria bacterium; assembly: GCA_902826935.1. Taxonomy (GTDB): domain Bacteria; phylum Pseudomonadota; class Alphaproteobacteria; order Geminicoccales; family Geminicoccaceae; genus CADEGR01. The sequence goes on from CADEGR010000193.1 coordinate 2,639, forward strand.
ACAGAACGGATTGCGGTCGTCGGTCGCCGGGAAGATCTTCCGAATCTCGAAAAAGCTGTAGAGGCTGATGAGCCGCCGCTTCGAAACGAGAGCATCAAAGAACTGCTTGGTCTGATCCGCCGTCGCGATCCCCGTCGGCACGATCACGCCCGCCCGCTGCCCCAGTACCGCAAACAGCTCCGCGAACAGCGCGTAGGTGTTGACGTCGCCGACGCCGGTAAGCGGATAGCGTCCGCCCACCGGCTCGGGCACGCGGGCGAACAGGCTCGCCGCCTCGGCTTCGCGCTTGGCGCGCACGAAGTCCTCGTGCAGCGCGCGGGCCGCCGAGCCGGCGGGCGCGTCGGCCAGCGCGTCGATCAGCTTCTGACGCGCCGCCTTATTGGCGGCGGTGGCGATCGCCGGATCGCGCGCAGCAAAGAACTCCTGCTCCTGCAGCTTGATCCGCTCCCACGGCGGATTGCCGAGCGCCAGATCGAAGCCGCCGGCGGCCATGACCTGCGGGAACTCCAGCGGCCAGTGGAAGGCGTGCGCCGCGCGCGCGGCCTCGATCGCCTGGCCGATCAGCAGGCCATGGGGCTGGTGGCCAGCAAGCAGGTCCCAAAGATCGCGCGAGGTTGGCACGAAGGTGCCGCGCTCGCCGACATGGCGGGCCGGCGCCGTGGTCTTGGGCAGGAGGAAGGCGGCGAGGTAGAGATCGGCGGCGCATTCCAGCCGGTAGCGGTCCGGTCCGGCCAGGAAGCGCTTGAACGCGGCCGCCTTGGCCTCGACCGCGGCGAGATCGTCCTCGGATGCCGCCTCCAGGGCCCGCGCCGCCTCGAGCAGCGCCCGAGGCGGCTCGAACAAGGCCAGCTCGCCCTGCATCCGCGCCTCGCGCTCGGCCTGGTTGCGCTTGCGCCAGGCGCTGGCCGCCACCTTGTCGTCGCCGGTCAAGGGCTTGTAGGCCTCGTCCGGAATGCCTGCCTGCAGCGCCGTGAGATCATAGATGCCGAGCAGGCTGTCGCCACAGCGGAGATGGGCATCGAGGAAGGAGAGCGGCTTGCCCGGCTCGACGGTTTCGATCCACAAGGCGACCTTGGCGAGCTCGACCGCCATCGGGTTGCGATCGACGCCGAACAGGCAGCGCCGCGCCGCCTCGCGCAGCCAGTGCCGGAAGTCCGCCGGGCTAGGCGCGCCGGGGCTGGCCAGCTGGGCCAGCCGAGTCGCCAGGCGCCGCGCGGCCGCGAGCAGGAAATGGCCGGAGCCGCAGGCGGGATCGATGATGCGCAAGGCGAGCAACGCCTGGATCGCCGCCGGCCCCTCCTTGCCGGCCACGGTCGCGTCAAGCAGCGGGTCCAAGGTCTCGTCCAGCAGCGCCTGGACCAGGCTGTCCGGCGTGTAGTAGCTGGCGGTGGTCTTGCGCTCATGGCCACGCACCGCGACGAACGCGAAGCCGGCAGCACCATCGACGCGCGGCGACAGCTCCAGGAGGCTCTCATAGACCGAGCCCAGCTCTTCGGTCTCCATGTCCCGCCAGTTGACGCGCACGAGGCCGGCCGGCCCGCGCAGCCAGGCCAGGCGGAAGATCGCCTCGTAGAGCCGGGCGTTGGCGAGCGCGCAGTCCTGCAGCTCGCGGGTGGCGCTGCTGGCGAACAGGCCGCCCAGCGCCGGCAAGGCGAGCGATGCCTCGCCTCGCCAGAGCGCGCTGAGCAGCACCTTGATGCCTTCATAGGCGTCGCCATGGCGATCGCGCGCCTGAGGGCCGCAAGCCAGATTGCGTTCAGGTGGCTTTCGATCAGGTCCTGATTGGCGAGATCGATTGCCGGCGGGCAGACGATGCCCTGAATCATGTCGGGGCGTCGCTCGAAGAAGTACTGGTCGTGCGGGCTTTGCGCCGAGCAGTAGGTCAGCACCAAGGCAGGCGAGCCGCTGCGACCGGCGCGACCGCTACGCTGGGCATAGTTGGCCGGCGATGGCGGCACATTGCGCAGATAGACGATGTCCAGCTCGGCAATGTCGACGCCAAGCTCCATGGTCGGCGAGCAGAACATCACGGGTAGGAAGCGCTCCGGTTCTCCCAGCTGGCGCAGCTTGGGACGCTCCTGCGCCAGCTCGGCCTGCTCCTTGGCGCCCCAGCGAAAGCGCGCTTCCCGGATCTTGCGACGGTCCTGCTCGACCTGGGCGGTATGCTCACGCGCTTCGATGCCGAACAACAATCCGCCGCCGTCCATCAAGGCCTTTGCGAGACCGAGGTAGATCGTGCGGAAATAGGCGTTGCTCTTGGCGCTGGTATGGTCGCCGGCGTGAAATGTGACTGCCTCGATGGCGAGCTGGAAGGCATGGGCTTCGCCATTGATCCGGGCCGTCGCGAGCAGACCGATTCGCTGCAGCGCCCGAGCCATCGCGAGCAGAAGCGTCTCATGCTCGGCCGCCTTGAGCCTGCAGCCAGTGGTCGCACGTAATGCTCGACCAATCGCGCTCTGCGGGCCGGTGCGCACATAGCTCTCGGCCTCGCTCAGCTTGTGGGACGGGGGCCGGCCGATCACGAGCACGCTCGCCTCGCGCGGCTTCTCGTGGTCGTCCAAGCCCCAGGGCGGCAAGAGCCGCTGACGACGGCGGACCAGCTCCTCAAGATGCGGACGGTTCAGTGCGTCAGTGCGAATAGCCAAGCCGCGCCGGGCGCCGTCTAGCAGCACGCGAAATGCTTCCTCCCGCTTCGAGGGCGACAAGCCAGCAAGCGGGGCGAGATCAGCCTCGAAGCGCCTATCCTCCGCACACAGCTCGGCCAGATGGCCATAGCGCACGGTGATCATTCCGAGCTGCTCGAGATTGGGGAAGGTGTGCCGCCAGCCTTGCCGTTGATCGTGCCAGAAGCGATGAGCCAGCATCGCGGCTAAATCAGAGAGGGCATCCTCACGGGCGCGACCATCCAGATCCGGATCGCTCAGCCATTCCCTTGCGCGCTCGCCCTGCCGGCCATCGAAGCCAAGCGCCTCTGTTAGCCGGCGGCCAACCACCGCGTCCGCGAGGCCTGCCGGTCCGGCCTGATCAAGCGCGGCGAGCACCGCGCTGCGAAGCAGGGACACGAACACAAAATCGTTGAAATGCCCGGCTTGCAGCGCTGCATCCTGGCGATTGTCCGAAAATCCCAGCAGCTTCTGACGCTCAAGCGGGCGGCGCTGCGTTGGCTCCTTGATCCAGCGCAGCATGGCGCCAACGAGGACCGTGGTGGCTGAGCTGCGTCCCTCGGCGGTCAAGCCAGCCAGGCGATTGATGTCGCGCCCGGCGGTCCGGACGTCGCCGCAGCCAGCGCACAAGCGGAACCGGCCGCGCTGGAACCATGCGCGCGCGCCGACGCC
>CADEGR010000194.1 GCA_902826935.1 uncultured Alphaproteobacteria bacterium
CGAAGTTGTAGATGCCGCCTTTGCCTTCCTCGTCGCCGGGATACCAGTTCTGCACGGTCGAGTACTTGATCGTCGCGTCCTTGAGGGCAACCAGCTCAACCACCGCGGCATGCAGCTGGTTCTCGTCCCGCTGGGGGGCCGTGCAGCCCTCCAGGTAACTCACGTGGCTGCCGTCCTCGGCGATGATCAGCGTCCGCTCGAACTGGCCTGTCTTGGCCTGGTTGATCCGGAAGTAGGTGGACAGCTCCATCGGGCAGCGAACACCCTTGGGCACGTAGACGAACGAGCCGTCGGTGAACACCGCCGAGTTCAGCGCGGCGAAGAAGTTGTCGCCCTGCGGCACCACGCTGCCGAGATATTTCTGGACCAGCTCGGGATGCTCGCGCACCGCCTCGGAGATCGAGCAGAAGATCACGCCGAGCTCGCCCAGCTTCTTCTTGAAGGTGGTCGCGACCGACACGCTGTCGAACACGTAGTCGACCGCCACGCCCGCCAGCAGCTCCTGCTCGCGTACCGGAATGCCCAGCTTCTCATAGGTGCGCAGCAGCTCCGGATCGACCTCGTCCAGGCTCTGCGGCCGGTCCTTCTGGGACTTGGGCGCGGCGTAGTAGCTGATCGCCTGGAAGTCGATCGGCGGGTAGGCGAGCTTGGCCCAGTCCGGCTCGACCATGGTCTGCCAGCGGGCGAGCGACTTTTCCCGCCAGGCGAGCAGCCACGCGGGCTCGCCCTTCTTCTCGGAGATCATCCGGACGGTCGCCTCGCTCAGGCCCTTGGGCGCCAGCTCGCTCTCGATCTCGGTCACAAAGCCATATTTGTACTCGCTGCCGGCATAGTCCTTAACCGTGTCCAGCGCCGTCGCCATGCTCTTCTCCCTACCGACCGAAGCCGGTCAAACAAATCTGTGCCGTGCCAGCTGCCAGGCGTCTGCCGGTCACGGCAGACCCGCGTCGAGCGCCGCCCCGTGGCGCCTGAGCGGCGGCTCGGTGGTCGGTCCGAACGCGCTCGGGATCGAGCGCGCCATCTCGGCCAGCGTGATGCCTTCCAGCGCGTCCCGGATCGCGTCGTTGATCCGCTGCCAATTCGCCCGCGCCGGGCACAAGGCCTCGATGTCGCAGCCGCCCGTGCCTTCCTCGATGCAGGCGGTCAGCGCGATCGGGCCATCCAGCGCCGTCACCAGCTCGGCCACCGAGATCCGCTCGGCCGACCGGCTCAGGCAGTAGCCGCCCTTGGCGCCGCGCTGCGATTCCAGGAGCTCCGCCCGGGCGAGCATCTTCAGGATCTTGCTCGCCATCGGCAGCGGAATATGGCTCTCCTCGGCGATCGAGGCGGCGTTCAGCTGCCGTTCCGGCCGCCTGGCCAGATTGGTCATGATCACGATGCCGTAGTCGGCCAGCTTGCTGAGGCGGAACACGGGCTGGGCAGCCTTTCCGTAAAGCGGACCAATGCGGTCCTATTTGCCCTTAATTTGGCCAGCATGCGCCCAATGTCAACCGAAAAGCCGTGGGAAAATGGCTTGCGGACCGGCGGCTGGCGGCTTTCTTAGAACCCGCCCAAGCTGTTCAACAAGCTCCCGGCCCGGCCGTCGCCTAGGCGGGCTTGGCGCCGGCCGGGCGCCGCCGCTGCCGGGTCGGCTCCAGATGCAGGGTCACCCGGCTGATCCGCTGCGGCGCCGGCTGGCGCCGCCGGGCAGACGTCACCGGCAGACGCCGGTAGCCGCCGGCCATGGCCAGGCTCTCCAGGGTCTCCAGCAAGGTCATGAAGCCCGCGCGGTCGAGATGGATCTCGAGGGCGCCGGCCGGGGTCAGCTCGAAGCTCAATCTGCCGCGGCGCTCGGCCATGGTCGACATCCCCAGCCGCCGGGTGCTGCCCGGGTCGAGGTTGCAGGGCTACAGGAGGCGCAGCTGGGCGCCAGGCGGCGCGAACCGGTCGGTCCGCAGCGGCGGCATGGCCCGCTCCAGCGCGTGCCGCCGCCTGGCCACGGCAAAGCGCCGGCCGAGCATCAGGGCATAGCCGCCCTCGCCCTTCATGCGATGGCCGAACCGGCTGTCGTTCAGCCGGCCGGCCCGGCATTGCCGGACCAGCGACAAGACCCGCTCGGCCTTGAGCGGCACATGGCAGGCGAGCCAGTCGGCCACCAGGTCCTTGATCTCGAACGGCAGGCGCAGCAGCACATAGCCCGCTCGCCAGGCGCCATGCTCGGCCGCCGCCGCCAGGATCGTTTCCAGCTCGTGGTCGTTCAGCGCCGGGATGATCGGCGCCACCAGCACGCTGACCGGGATGCCGGCGTCGCTCAGCGCCTTGACCGCCTGCAGCCGGCGATGGGGGGCCGCCGCCCGCGGCTCCAGCTTGCGCGCCAGGTCCGGCGCGAGCGTGGTCACCGAGATCGCGACCTGGACCAGCTGCTCGGCCGCCATCGGCACCAGGAGATCGAGGTCGCGCAGCACCGCCGCCGACTTGGTCGTGATCGTGACCGGATGACGCTGGCGCGCCAGCACCTCCAGGATCCGCCGGGTGATCTCGAGCCGCCGCTCGATCGGCTGGTAGGGATCGGTATTGGCGCCGAGCGCGATCGGCTTGCAGACATAGCCGGGTGCTGCCAGCTCGCGCTCCAGCAACCGCGCCGCGTCGTGCTTCGCGAACAGCTTGGTCTCGAAATCCAGGCCCGGCGACAGGCCCAGGAACGCATGGCTCGGCCGGGCATAGCAATAGACGCAGCCATGCTCGCAGCCGCGATAGGGGTTGATCGATTGCTCGAAGCCGATATCGGGCGAATCATTGCGCGCGATCACGCTCCGGCTGCAGTCCGCCGAAACCGTGGTCCGCGGCGGACCGTCGTCTGCCAGCGCCTGGGGCCAAGAGTCCCAGCCATCATCGAACGGCTCGAGCGCTTGCGGCTCGAAGCGCCCCTTCGGGTTCAAGGTGGCGCCCCGGCCCTTGGCCGGCCGGCGCAGATCGGCTTGCTGGTCCATGGGAGTACTCTAGAGCAGCATGAGAACAAATCAAGAACATTTGCAGCATCGCGCCGATCGCTGGTACCATCCAGCGCTGCCATCCTGCCTGCCGGGACCAGCCCATGGCCTGCTGCACCGAGCACCACTGCGCCGCCGAGCCCTTGGACAGCCCGCAATGGCGCCAGGCGCTCTGGCTGGCGCTCGCGGTCAATGCTGGCTTCTTCCTGGCCGAGATCGCGGCTGGCATGGCGGCCGGCTCGTCGGCGCTCCAGGCCGATGCGCTGGACTTCTTCGGCGACGCCGCCAACTACGCCATCAGCCTCGGCGTGACCGGTCTGGCGCTCGGCATGCGCGCGCGCGCCGCCCTGCTCAAAGGTGTCACCTTGCTCCTGTTCGCCGCCTGGGTCCTGGGCAGCACTGCCTGGCATGCCCTGCAAGGCACGCTGCCCCAGGCCGAGATCATGGGCGTGGTCGGCATTGCCGCGCTGGTCGCCAATGGCGGCGTCGCCCTCATGCTCTACCGCTTTCGCCAGGGCGACGCGAACATGCGCTCGGTCTGGATCTGCTCGCGCAACGACGCCATCGGCAATGTCGCGGTGGTGCTGGCCGCCCTTGGCGTGTTCGGCACCGGCAGCGGCTGGCCCGACCTCGTCGTGGCCGCCATCATGGGCGGGCTCGGCCTGTGGGGCGGCAGCCAGATCGTCCGCCAGGCCCGGGCCGAGCTGCGCAGCGCGCCGGCCGGCGCGCTCTGGCCCGCCGAATGACCGCCGGGCGGTGACTCCGCCCTACGGCGTGATGGCGCCCCGCCGCCGGCAAGCCCGGGCCAGCACGATGCTGGCATAGCCCTTGGCTGCGGACGGCCCGAGCTCGCCGACCGCGATCGTGAGATCCTGGGGCTCGAAGAACGGCGCGAGGACCGCCTGCAGGTCGTGCTCGTCGATGTCGGCGCTGGGGAAGGTCCGGCCGCCGACCACATAGCCGCGCGAGCGGCGGAGCGCCGCCACGACCAGCATGCCGCCGGGCCGGACCAGCTCCGCCAGGCGGCGCATGTAGGTCCGCCAGGCGGCGCGCTCGGCGGTCGCCGAATCGACGCAATAGGCGCTGATCACGGTGCCGTAGGCCGCCCGGCCGCGTCCGCCCAGCGGGTCGGAGCGCCGGATATCGACCTCCAGCAGCCGCGTGATCCGGGCGCGGGTGAGCGCCTCGCGCTCTGCGACCGCCGCCTCGCTCGGCCGGGCGCGGTTCTCGCATTGGAGGGTGTAGCGCACGAACGGCCGCCAGTCGTGGGCGTCGGCGTCGCGCGCGAGCCAGCGCTCGATCTCCTGCAGATTGGCCGGGAGATAGTCGGCCAGATGCAGCTCCGAGGCGGCGCCGGCCGCCAGGAAGACATGGTGCAAGGTCGGCCCGACGCCGAACAGCAGGATCGGCTCGCCGGGCGCGCATTGCTTCATGGCGTCGACGAAGAACGCGATGGTCTGCCGCTCGTCCGCCTCGACCGTGCGGTAGTAGTCGGCCAGATAGGCCTGCGGCCGCCAGTCGGCCTCGAAGGACGCATAGGCCGGGGTCCGGCGCCGCTCCAGCAACCCGCGCACCGCCCGGCCCAGGCCGTACTCATAGGCGGCGGCACCCAGATTGGCGCCGCCCAGAAAGATCAGCGCGTCGCTCGCGGACACCGCATCCGTGACCAGGGCCGCGCCGAGGGCGCCGGCGTAGTAGGGCGTCTCCTTGGCCAGCTCGGTGCCGCCATAGGCGGCCGCCGCCGCGATCCGCCATGTCCGCCGGTTCGCCGTCCGGCGCTTGACCACGTCGTAGGCGGCCTTCGAGAGCAGGTTGGTGCTGGTCCCGGTGGCCTCGAGCAGCGCCCAGTTGGCCTGCAGATTGACCCGCAGGCCGGCACCCCAGACGAGATAGGTGCCGGCGAGGAAGGCCAGCACCAGGCCAGGCTCGAGCCCCTGGAGAATCTGCGCCGCGGCAAGCGCGAGGCCGGCCGCCGTGGCGACCGCGTCGAGCGCGTAGGTGGAGAGGAGCGTGGCGCCGGCCGTGACCAGCCAGCGCTGCGCCGCCGGGCGCGGGCGACACAGCGGATAAAGGGCTGCTAACCAGGCCACGGCCGCTCCATTCGTTAAATACATACGGTATGTATCTAACGACGGTAGCGGCTTGCCTCGGCGCGGTCAAATTCTTAATACGTACCGTATGTACGAGGCTCCACGCGCGTGACCCTGAAGAGCAAGCAGCCGGGCCGCTCCAGGCTCCCCAAGGCCGAGGCGCGCCGCCGCTATGTCGAGATCGGCGAGCTCGTCACGCTGGCGCAGATCCGCAAGGACGCGCGGCTGCTCGACAGCGGCGCCTGCGCGGTCGGTCCGTTCGCGCGCATCGACGCCAACGACGTCGCCGCCCATGACGGCAAGACGCGCGGCGCGGTCACCAACCTGTTCGGCAGCCAGGCCGCGTTCCAGGCCGAGACCATGGCGCTGGCGCTCAATGCCGAGCGCTGGATCGAGCAGATCGAATTCCCCGCGCCCGCCGATTTCGCCTCGGCGGAGGCCTGGCTCGACGCCGCCCTGGCCGGCCTGTCCGAGCGTGGCCCGGCGCACGGCGCCGAGCCCGCCGTCAACCACGGCTTCCTCTGGGCGCTCTGGCTCAGCGCCGTGCCCTATGGCCTGTGGAGCGAGCAGGTGTCACGGCCCAGCATGGCGGAGTACGCCCAGTGGCTGCGCCGGCTGGAGGACGTGCTCGGGCAGGCTCTCCGGCATTTCGGCCGAACGCTCCGCGCCGGCACGACGATCAACGACCTCGCCTGCGCGATCGCCAGCGCGATCGAGGGCGTCTGGCTCAACCAGTGCCTGACCGAGCGCCATCCCTGCGACCAGGCCGAGCCGATCGCCACCTTGCTGCTCCGCTCCGGCCGCCTGCTCTGGCGCGGCGCGCTCGAGCCATCGAACGGGCCTTAGCCAAAGCGGCGCCCTGGCCGCACCTGCGCGGAACCGGCCGATGCCGGCGCCAATGCCGATGGA
>CADEGR010000195.1 GCA_902826935.1 uncultured Alphaproteobacteria bacterium
ACAGAGCCGCCGCCCACTCATCCCTTCCCTTCCCTATATCACAATGTCAAAGAGCAGACCGCCGCTCCGAGAGCTGCCCCTCGGCAAGGATCGACATCGCGGCGGGCAGGTCGCTGCCATCTCCACCCCATCGGGTGGCGGCCGCGGTTATGTAGAGCGCAACGCGATCTGGATCAAGTGCTTTTTTTCGAAGAATTGTGATCACCGCCCTTGTCCGGAGCGCGCCAGGGTCGCCGGATTCGACAGATGCGCGATCCTGGACTAACGTCGTGGCCAATCGTGCCAGCGGTCGGGGGCATCGCGTGGGGGCAGGTTGGTCCGCCAACCTGATGGAAAGGCCGTGCCGAGCACCGCGACCGCCGCTGATCGACCCGCGCCAGGCCGATCGCCGGTCTTAACTGCGTCCTGCGCGTGGCGCGCCAGCCAGGACGCCATAAGGCTCCCCGGGAGTTGCGGATGAGCAAGGATCACGCCCCGCGTATCAGCGAACTGTTCGCCGAGCGTCAGGTCTATGTGCGCAGCGGCCAGACCAGCCAGTATGTGGTGCTGGGCCGCCGCTGGCAGCTCGGCTTCGCGGCGGGCGCCCTGGCCGTGCTGGCCGGGATCCTGCTGCTGGGCTATGGCGCCTTCAGCTTCTATCTGACCATGCACCGGCAGGCTGCCCAGCTGGCCGAACTCGAGGCGGTCAAGCAGCGGCTCATGCCGCTGGCGGAGAGCGCCAGCCGGGTGCCGACCTTGACCGCCGCCCTGGCCCAGTCGGAAACGGCGGCGGCCGAGGCGCGCCAGCAGGCCGAGGACGCGGTGGCCGAGGTCACCGATCTGATGAGCGAGCTCAGCCGCGCCGAGGGTCAGGTCAAGGAGCTGCGTGGCCGCGTGGCCGACGCCAAGGCGGAGCAGGCGGCCTTGACCGCCAAGCTCGAGGCGCAGCCGCGGGGCGGCCAGGCCGCGGCCGGTCCGCCCACCAGCGAGGTCGCCGGGCTGCACAATCAGCTGGAGAGCGCCTTTCGCCAGATCGACAGCCTGCAGCAGGCCCGGGACGAGCTGAGCAAGCGGGCCGAGACCACCGCGGCCGCGTTGCAGGAGCAGAGCTCGGCCGCGGAAGAGGGCCAAGCGGCACTGCAGCGGGCCGAAGCCGAGGCCGCCCGGCTGCGCCAGAGCGCCGGCGACGCGGAGCGCGCCGGCAGCGAGGCCAAGGCGGCGGCCGAGAAGGAGCTGCAGAGCTTGCGTCAGGAGCTGGCGGCGCGCGGCGACGAGCGGCAGAAGCTGCAGCAGCAGGTCACCCGTCTGAATGACGAGCTGCAGAGCCGGACGCAGGAGCTGCAGCGCCAGACCGTCGCCTTGAGCGATGCCCGCAAGGACGCCGACCGGTTGCAGCAAGCGCTGATCGAAACCGATGCCGCCCGTCAGGCGACCGCCATCAAATATGATCTGGCGGCGGCGGAGCTGGCCGAGCCGGCGACAGCGGCTGATCAGGCCAACGGCACGCTCGCCAAGATCGCGGCCCAGCTGCAGCCGGCCGCCGGGCGCGCCAGCCAGCCGGCGGCCGCGCAGCCGGACCAACCGGACGGCGCCGAACTGCGCCAGCTGCGCCAGGAGCTGCAGCGCGCCCAGGGCAAGATCGCCGAGCTGAGCGCGCAGGTTGCGCCGGCAAAGGCCGCGCCGGCGAGCCCGGCCACGCCGGGTGACCAAGCCGTAGCGCGGATCGAAGCGCTGCAAAGCGAGCTGGCCGCCAGCCGGTCGCGGCTGACGGAGCTGAACGATGCGCTGGCCGACGCCAAGCTGCGCGAGGTGGCGATCGAGCTGGCCCTGGTCAGCGTGGTGCCGCCGCCCTCGCCGCCGGCGCCGCGCTGAGCCTGACCTCAGGCGGCAGCCGGCAACGCCCGGACCAAGGCCGCGATGGTTGCCAGGCCGCGCTCGAGGACGGCCGGATCGATGTTGATCGGCGGCAGCAAGATCAGGCTGTTGCCATGCCAGCCGCCACCGCCATAGACCAGAATCTGCTGGGCGAGACAGGCCAGGCGCAAGGCTCGGCATGCGGCCAGATCGGGCTGGCCTGAGGGGTCCGCCAGCTCGATCGCGGCCTCGGCCCCGACCCAGCGCACGTCCCGCACCTGCGGCAGCGCTTGGAGCGGCCCGAGCTGGCGGGCAAAGCAGGTGGCGATCGGGCCGGCGGCATGGCCGACCCAGTCATGGGCCTGGATCTCGGCCAAGGTCGCGCGGGCCATGGCGCAGGCGAGCGGGTTGCCCTGGAAGGTGCTGCTGTGCATCCCGGGGGGCCAGCGGCCGAGGATCGCCTCGCTGCCGGCGACCACCGCGAGCGGCAGGCCGGCGCTCAGGCCCTTGGCGATGCAGACCAGATCCGGCACCACCCCATCGTGGTCGAAGGCAAACCAGCGGCCGGTCCGGCCGATCCCGGACCAGACCTCGTCGGCGATCAGGAGGACGCCATGGGCGGCTGCCAGAGCGGCCACGCCGCGCAGGAAGCCGGCCGCCGGCTGAATGATGCCGCCGCCGCCCTGGATCGGCTCCAGGATGATGCCGGCCGGCAGCGCACCGGCCGCCTTGGCGCGCGCCAGCTCGTCCGCCAGCCGGTTCAGGCAGAAATCGGCCAGGGCGGCCGGATCGTCGGCGGACGGCTCGGTGCGGAAACGGTAGGGATAGGGCAGGAAGGTGACCGCGGCCTCGAGCCCGCCGAAGCGGCCGCGGGCCTGCTCGCGCGCCGAGATCGCGAGCGCGCCCAGGGTGCGGCCGTGATAGCTGCCCTCATAGGCGAAGATGCCAAGCCGACCGGTATGGTACTGGGCCGCCTTGATCGCGATCTCGACCGCCTCGGTGCCGGCATTGGCGAAGTGGATCCGGGTCAGCGGCGCCGGCAGCAGCGGCACGAGATCGCCTAGCAGCAGCGCCCGCTCGACGCTCAAGAGGCGCGTGCCGATATGGATGATGCCGCTTGCCAGCGCCCGCTCGATCGCGGCGCGATGGGCCGGCAGGCCGTGGCCGAGATGGGTGACCGCCGAGCCGGCCAGCAAATCGAGGTAGCGCTCGCCGTCCTCCGTGAACAGGAATGGCCCCTCGCCGCGCACGAACACGGGCGGATCATCGTCGCTCAGGAGAAAGCCAGTGCCGGCACTGGATTCATGCCGCCTTGTCAGCTCGATCGTGCGCCGGGTCAGCGACCGGTCCATGCCTAAATTCCGAGCTTGACCGCCTGCCCAGCTTGACCGCTTGGCATCGGTGCTGGGGCGCAACCTGGGTGACCTGGAGCGGAAGGGCGCGGCGGGTTCAGGCGGCGGGACTGGTAGCGGAGGAGGGACTCGAACCCCCGACCCATGGATTATGATTCCACTGCTCTACCAACTGAGCTACTCCGCCCGCATCGGCCCTGCCCAAGTAGCGCTCGGCAAGGGCAACGTCAAGCGTTGCGCAGCAATGGTGCCGCCTCAATCCAGCCGCCGCCCAACAGGCGGGTGCCGTGATAGAACACGCAAGCCTGGCCCGGCGCCACGCCGTATTGCGGCTGCGTGAAGCGCACGCTCGCGCTTGCGGTCCCCGGCAGGGCCGCGACCGCCGCCGCCACCGGCGGCTCCTGGGCGCGATGCTTGACCTGGACCGCGACCGGCGTGGCGCTAAGAGCCTGCTCGCCCAGCCAGTTGACCTCGCCCAAGCGAGCCTCCAGGCAGCCCGCCGCCTCGATCGGCCCGACCACGACCCGGGCCGCCGCCGGCTCCAGGCCGACCACATAGAGCCGCTCGCCGGCCGCCACGCGCAGGCCTCGGCGCTGGCCAACGGTGTAGTGGATCACGCCATCGTGCCGGCCGAGCACTCGGCCATCGACATGCACGATCTCGCCGGGCTCGGCCGCCCCTGGCTGCAGCTTCTCGACCATGCGGGCATAGGAGCCGGTCGGCACGAAGCAGATGTCCTGGCTGTCCGGCTTGGCCGCGACCGGCAGCTCGAAGCGTGCCGCGAGCGCCCGGGTTGCCGGCTTGGCGACCTCGCCCAGCGGAAAGCGCAGGTAGTCGAGCTGGCTCTGGGTGGTCGCGAACATGAAGTAGCTCTGGTCGCGCTGCAGATCGATCGCCTGGTGCAGCTCGACCTGCCCGGCCGTGGCCACGCGGCGAACATAATGGCCGGTCGCCAAAGCATCCGCGCCCAGATCCCGCGCGATCGCCAGGAGATCCTGGAACTTGATCCGCTGATTGCAGCGCACGCAGGGGATCGGCGTGCGGCCGGCGGCATAGCTGGCCGCGAAGTCCTCGATCACGGCTGCCTTGAAGCGCTGCTCGAAGTCGAGCACGTAATGCGGGATGCCCAGCCGGCCCGCGACCGCGCGCGCATCCTGGATGTCCTGGCCGGCGCAGCAGGCGCCCTTGCGGCCGGTCGCCTGGCCATGGTCGTAGAGCTGCAGGGTGACGCCGATCACGACGTAGCCGGCCTCGGCCAACAGAGCCGCGACGCAGGCGCTATCGACCCCGCCCGACATGGCGACCACGATCCGGGTGTCGGCCGGCGCCCGCGCAAAACCAAGCGCGGCCGGCGAGAGATCCGGCCGCGCCTCGGCCAGGCGGGGGGCCAGGCTCATGGCAGCCGGACGACCAGGCCGTCGAGCTCGTCGGTCAGCCGGATCTGGCAACCGAGGCGCGAGGTCGGCTGCAAGCCCGGCACCAGATCCAGCATCTCTTCCTCCTCGGCGCTGGCGGGCGCGAGGCGGGCGATCTGGGCTGGCTCGACGATGACATGGCAAGTGGCGCAGGCGAGCGAGCCGTCGCAGGTGCCCTCAATGCCCAGATCATGCTCGCGCGCGAGCTGCATGACGGAGCACCCCACGGCCGCCTGGATCTCGATGGCTGCGCCAGAGGCAGCGATGAACGTCATCTTGGGCAAGTGGCAGCGCCGCAGCGGCTAGACCGTGAAGGATTCGCCGCAACCGCAGCGCCCCGCCTCGTTCGGGTTGTTGAACTTGAAAGCGGCGCCCAGCTTGTCCTCGACGAAATCCATCTCAGTGCCGAGCAGATACATGACGGCACTCGGATCGATCACGACCTTGACCCCATCGCGCTCGACCACCTGATCCTGCGGCTCGATCTGCTTGGCGAAGTCGATCGTGTAGGTCAGGCCGGAGCAGCCGGCGGTGCGCACGCCGAGGCGAATGCCGGAAGCCCCTTCGCCCTGGGTCGCGAGCAGCTGGCGCACCCTGGCAATGGCAGCCGGCGTCAAGGACAGCATCTCTGGCGACATGGCTCACCCTCACCTCTGCGGCCCGAGGACCGCTTTCCGTTCTCTATGTCGTCGCCCGGCGCCTAATTGCAAGCGGCAACCGCTTGCCGGCGCTGGTGATGCCGGTCATGCAGGTCGGTCCAGGCGGCGACAAAGCGATCGATATCGGCAGCCTCGCTGCCCCAGCCAAGGCTGACCCGGATGGCGGCGCTCGCCACGTCTGGCGGCACGCCCATCGCGGCCAGGACCGGGGAGCTGCCGATCTTGCCGGAGGAGCAGGCAGAGCCGGCGCTGATCGCGATCCCTTCGAGGTCGAAGTGGATCAGCTGAGTCTGGCTGGCAACGCCAGGCATGGTCAGGCAGCTGGTATTGGGCAGCCGGGCGGCCGCCTGGCCCAGCACCACCGCTGCCGGCTGCAGCGCCTGGATCTCCGCTTCGAGCCGGTCGCGCAGGGTCTGCAGGCGGCTGGACAGGGTCTCATCAGCCTGCGCCAGCGCGCAGGCCTGACCGAAACCGACGATGCCGGGCAGGTTCTCGGTGCCCGAGCGCCAACGCCGTTCCTGGCCGCCGCCCTGCAGGAGCGCCACGGGCTCGATGCCGGGCGCCAGGATCAGGGCACCGACCCCCGGTGGCCCGCCGAACTTGTGCGCCGAGAGACTCAAGAAATCCACGCCGAGCGCCGCTAGATCGGCCGG
>CADEGR010000196.1 GCA_902826935.1 uncultured Alphaproteobacteria bacterium
GCCCCATGGCGCCTATGTCAATATCTGCGGCATCGATCTGGTGCGCGATCAGGCGGGTGCCTTCCGGGTCCTCGAGGACAATGCCCGCACGCCATCGGGCGTGTCCTACGTGGTCGAGAACCGGCATCTGATGCTGCGCGCCTTCCCCGATCTGAGCACCGGCATCGGCATCCGCCCGGTCTCGGACTACGGCCAGCGGCTGCGCGATGCCATGGCCGAGATCGCGCCGGCCGGCATCCTCGACCCGCAGATCGTGCTGCTCTCGCCCGGCGTCTACAACTCGGCCTATTTCGAGCATGTCTTCCTCGCCCGCGAGATGGGCGTGCCGCTGGTCGAAGGGCGCGATCTGGTGATCGACGACGATCTGGTGTTCATGCGCACCACGGCTGGGCGCAAGCGCGTCGACGTGATCTACCGCCGCGTGGACGACGACTTCCTGGATCCGGAGGTGTTCAACCCGGACAGCGTCTTGGGCGTGCGCGGCCTGATGCGGGTCTACCGCAAGGGCCGGGTCGCGCTGGCCAATGCGATCGGCACCGGGGTCGCCGACGATAAGGCGATCTACGCCTATATGCCGCGCATCATCCGTTTCTATCTCGGCGAGGACCCGCTGATCGAGAATGTCGAGACCTGGATCTGCCGGGACCCCGAGGATCTCAGCTACACCCTGGCCAACCTGGCCCGGCTGGTGGTCAAGCCGGTCGGCGAATCGGGCGGCTACGGCATCACGGTGGGCCCGCGTGCCAGTGCGGCCGAGCTTGCCGCCTGCCGCGAGCAGCTGAAGGCGGCCCCCGCCAACTATATCAGCCAGCCGACCATCGGCCTCTCGGTCTGCCCGACCCTGGTCGGCGCAGGCATTCGGGCGCGCCATGTCGATCTGCGGCCGTTCATGATCACGGGCCAGAGCACCTGGGTCCTGCCGGGCGGGCTGACCCGGGTGGCGCTGCGCCAGGGCTCCTTGGTCGTCAATTCCTCCCAAGGCGGAGGTACGAAGGATACCTGGGTCCTTGAGTAGCCTGCTGGCACGCTTCGCCGAGAACCATTTCTGGCTGGCCCGCTATGTCGAGCGGGCCGAGAACCTAGCGCGCATCCTCGACGTCAACGAGACCTTCGCGCGCGACAATACCGGCGTGCCGGATTGGCTGCCGATCGTCCAGCTGCATGCCGACGACGCGGCGTTCTTCGCCAAGCACCGGACCGCCACCGCCGATGCGGTCGTGCATTTTTACATCGCCGATCGCGACAATCCGAATTCGATCGTGCAGACGATCCGCTACGCCCACGAGAACGCGCGCCATCTGCGTCATTTGATCAGCATCGAGGTCTGGACCCAGCTCAATGTCTTCAACAGCATGCTGCAGGGCCTGAAGAAGCGCGATTACAGCCTGGCCAACCTGTCCCAGCTCTGCGCCCGGATCAAGGAGCGCTGCCAGCTGCACACCGGCATCGTCGAGGGCACGCTCTATCACGACCAGGGCGCTTTGTTCTATCGGCTTGGCAAGCAGATCGAGCGGGCCGACCAGCTGACCCGGCTGGTCGACATCAAATATCACCGGCTGCTGCCGAGCCCGACCGATGTCGGCTCGCCGCTCGATGTCAGCCAGTGGAACGCGCTGCTGCGCTCGGCGGCCGCCTACCAGGCCTATCGCCGGGTCCATCCAAGCGGCATGACGCCGCGCATGGTGGCCGGCTTCCTGCTCCTGGACCGCGGCTACGTGCGCTCGCTGCGCAGCTGCGTCAACGAGATCCGCCTGGTCATCGACCAGCTCGCGGCCGATCCGGAGCTGGAAGGCGTCCGCTTGACGAGCGATGTGCTGCAGGCGCTCCTGGCGTTATGCGAGCGACCGATCGACCAGGTGGTCGACCAGGGCCTGCACGAGTTTCTGGACCAGGCCCAGATTCGCCTGATCGAGCTTACCGACCAGCTCCACCGGACCTATTTCGACCCGGCTGCCTGAGCCCACCGGACCTATTCAAGCGGGCAGCGGCAGGACGTCGACCGCAACCTCGACCTTGTGCTCGCCGCCGCCCAGGATCACGCCGGTGATCGGGCTGACATCGCCGTAATCCCGGCCCCAGGCCAGCGTGATATGCTCGTCGCCGGGGATCAGATCGTTGGTCGGATCCAGATCGATCCAGCCCTGGCCTGGCGACCACAAGGACAGCCAGGCATGGGACGCGTCAGCGCCGACCAGCCGCTCCTTGCCCGGCGCCGGATAGGTCCGCAAGTAGCCGCTGACATAGCGGGCCGGCAGGCCCAGCTGGCGCAGGCAGGCGAGCTCGAGATGGGCAAAGTCCTGGCAGACCCCGCGGCGCAGGCGCAGCACCTCATCGACCGGCGTGGCCACGTCGGTGGCGCTCTGGTCGTAGATGAAGTCCTGGCGGATCCGGCTGGTCAGCTCGCGCGCCGCCTCGAGCAGCGGCCGGCCAGGCGTGAACGACGGACGGGCATAGGCCGCGGCCGCCTCGCCGGCGCTGGTGAACGGCGAGTCGAAGGTGAACTGGTAGACGTCCAGCATCGTCCGGGAGCAATCGCCGGCGACCAGAGCGGCGGCCTCCTCCCAGGGGATGCTGGCCTCGGCCGCCGGCGGCGGCGGGCGGCGCACCTCGATCTCGCAGCGGACATGGACCTGCAGCTCGCGATGACGCTGCTGCACGATCATGAAGGTCGTGGGATTGCCGAAATAGTCGGTGCCGGCCTCGCTCACCGCCGGCGCCGGATCGACGATCAGCGTGCTGCGCCGGCATTGCTGATGGGCGCAAGGCCGCGGCGCCAGATGCAGCAGATGGTGGGACAGCGCCACTGGATCGCGATAGGCGTAGCGGGTGCGGTGGCTGACCTCGTAGATCAATCGGCACCTCCGCCCCAATGGGGGCCGGCCTTGCGCAAGGGCTGGGCGTGGCTGAAATAAGCCTGGGCCAAGGTGTCGGACAAGACGCCGAGCTCGGCCTCCAGCTCGGCCATCAGCACCGGCAAGGCGTCGCGCTTCGGCCGCCGGCCGGCGGGCTCGCACAGCTTGGCGAGGTCGGCCAGCTCGATCTTGCCGTGCAGCCGGGCCAGGACCCGCTGCTCGGCGCTGAGCCCGGCCTGCTCGGCCGGCCGCGGCAACGCCGCCAGATGCTCGGCCAGGCGGTCGAGCTGGAAGCTGAGGCCGCGCGGATTGCTGTTGTCGACCAGCAGCAGGTCGACCGCCAGGAGCGGCCGCGGCTCGTTCAGATAGCGGGTGCGATAGGTCATGGTGCTGTCGGCCAGCTCCAGCAGCAGCTGCAGATGGGCCGCCTCGGAGGCGCCGGCGCGGACCAGCGCCGCCATCAGCCGCGCCAGATGGCGCGCCCGCTCGACCCGGCGGCCCATGTCCAGCAGCCGCCAGCCGAGATTGCGCGTCATGTGCTCCATCTGCATGCCGCTGAGCGCGGCCAGCAGCCGGATCAGGTCGTTGAGGAGCTGCAGGGCGTCGCCGACCTCGCGCCGCGGCCGGGCGCGCTCGGCCTCGACCTGCGCCTGGAGCGCCTGCAGGCAGGTCCAGGCGTCGCTCGACAGGCGCTCGCGCACGAGGCTGGCGGTGCGCCGGAGATGCCCCAGCAAGGGCGCCAGGCCGTTGGGCGCATCGGCCTCGAACAGGACCCGCCCGAGCTCGCCCGGAAAGGCGGCAGCACCACCCTGGGTCAGCCGGCGCGCCAGGCCCTTGTCGAGATGGCCGAGCGCCACCATCAGCTGCAAGAGCGTGGCCCGGACCACCGGGTCGTCGTCATTGACCTCGCCGGTGACCCGCAGCAGCAGGCTGCGCAGCAGGCGGACGGCACCGTCGCTGCGCTCGGCATAGCGGCCGAGCCAATAGAGATTGTCGGCCGCCCGGCTGGCCAGATCCTGGCCGCTGCGGCGGGGTGCGGCCGGCTGCTCGGCCTGGGCCAGGCGGCTGAAGCTGCTGACCGGGCCCGCGGTCAGGACCCAGGCATCCTTGCTCGCCTCGCCCTGGCGCATCAGGAGCAGCGGCGCGTCGCCATCGCCCAGGGTGCGCGCGAGCCCGCCCGGCATCACCTGGTAGCCCTGGCCATCGGCCGCGATATAGGCGCGCAGCACGACCGGCCGGGGCACCAGCCGGCCATCGGTCCAGCACGGCGCGCTGGACGGCAGCAAGGGCTCCTGTGCCACGTAGTGCTCGCCATGGGTATTCAGCCGGGCGCACAAGGCGGCGCGCTCGGCAGCACTCAGGCGAGCCGGCAGGATCGGGCCGCGGTCGCGGCGCAGGATCGAGCGCGGCGCGAAGGTCGGCCGGAGCACCAGCCGGTCGAGATTGGCGAGCACGAACCGCCGGGCCGCCGGCTCGCCGCACCACCAGGTCGCGGCTTCCGGCAGCAGCAGGGCCTCGCCCAGGGTCTGCTGGCAGAGGCTGGGCAGAAACGGCATGATCGCATCGCCTTCGACCAGGCCGCTGCCGAGGGCGTTGACCACGACCACGTTGCCCGAGCGGACCGCCTGGACCAGGCCCGGCACGCCCTGGGCCGTGGCCGATTGCAGCTCGAGCGGATCGCAGGCCTCGGAATGCATCTGCCGCCAGATCAGCTGGATCGGCTGCAGCCCGGTCATGGTCTTGAGGAACACCCGCCGGTCGCGCACCGTCAGATCGCCGGGCTCGACCAGCGGCATGCCGAGATAGCGGGCGAGATAAGCATGCTCGAAATAGGTCTCGGCGGCCGGCCCCGGCGAGAGCATGACCATGCGCGGCTCGGCATGGTGCAGGAGCGCCAGCAGGCTGTCGCTGAAGCGCTGGAAGAAGCCTGCCAGGCGCTCGACCCGGCAGTCGCGGAACAGATCCGGCAGCACCCGGCCCATGACCACCCGGGTCTCGAGCGCGTAGCCGGCGCCGATCGGGGCGTGGGTCCGGTCGCTGATCACCTGCCAGCTGCCATCCGGCCGCCGCGCCAGATCGATCGCGATGAAATGCAGCCGGACCTGGCCCGGCACCGGCACGCCATGCAGCGGCCGGAGAAATTGGGGGCTGCCGAACACTAGCGCCGCCGGCAGCTGGCCGCCGGTCAGGAGCTGCTGCGGCCCGTACAGGTCGGACAGGATCGCGTTGAACAGCCGGGCGCGCTGGATCAAGCCCTGCTCCAGCTGCCGCCACTCGGCGCCATCGATCAGCAGCGGCACCGGATCCAGGCGCCATGGCCGGTCCTGGCCGGTCGGGTCGCCGTGGACATTGTGGGTGACGCCATTGTCGCGCAGCATCCGCGCCGTGGCGCTCCAGGCCTGCGCCAGCTCGGCATCGCTGCGCGCCGAGAGCCGCGCCATGAAGCTCCGCCAATGGGGGCGCAGGCCGCCATCCGGCTGCATCAGCTCGTCGAAGCCGCCGGCCGCGGCCCGGTAATGGCCATAGAGCCGGTCATCGACCGGCGGCAGCGCGCTCGGATCGGATTGCTGGCTCACCTCGGCGCGCGACCCCAAGCCCGTGAACGACCAGGCCATCTCAGCCCCATCGGAGATCCAGCGTAAAGGGAAATTCGGCGCGCGGCCGCGCGACCGGCTCCGGCTGCTGGCCGCCGCTATGGCCGATCGGCAGGAACCGGGCGAGCCGCCGGCCCTCGGCCTCGTAGCCATTGACCGGAAACTGCTCGAAATTGCGGCCGCCGGGGTGGGCCACGTGGTAGGTGCAGCCGGCCACCGCCCGGCCGCTCCAGCGGTCATAGAGATCGAACACCAGGGGCGCGTCGATGCCGATCGTCGGGTGCAGGCAGGCGGCCGGCTGCCAGGCGCGATAGCGCACGCCCGCGACATACTCGCCGACCCGGCCGGTCGGCTGGAGCGGCAGGCGGCGGCCATTGCAGCCGATCAGATGGCGGCCTGGCGTCAGGCC
>CADEGR010000197.1 GCA_902826935.1 uncultured Alphaproteobacteria bacterium
GGTTGCGGCCATGTTGGTTGAGGCTCTGCTGCCCAGCGCATGGGCAATCGCCGACCAAGGGACACCAACCACTGCCGCAGCCTGCTGGCAGAACGCGCTACCCTGGCGGTCATCCCGAGCACCTCGTCGCGCACGACACCAACCCCGTTTGACCGGATCGCCGATCGCGGGCGCACTCTGATCGAGCACATGTCCGGCAGGCTCAAGGATTGCCGCAGCATCGCCACCCGCTACGACCAGCTCGCCACAAACTTCCTCGCCGTCGTCGCTCTTGCGGCAGCCAGCATCGGGGGACTCTTTGAGTCTTGAACCGAGGGGGCCTGTCTGGCTTCAGCGAGCGGTTCGCCTGGGACTTCGTGGTTCGGGGCGCAGGCGATGACGGGCGGTGCCTCGGGTGAGGGGCCGGCTTGAGGCCGGCTGATTAACCCAATCTTCAGCCAATTTGGCCATCCTGACCTTGGTCCATGCGATCCTGGGAATCCGCGCGCCGAGCAACTTCTTGGTCGGCGGAGCGGACTTCCAAGGACGCATGGGACCTGGAATGCTGCGTCAGCTTCGGTCCAAGACGTTATAGAACTGTCGATACAGCTGACGAGCGCTGCTGCGGTGCCGGTCGCAGCGGCGGTAGCCAGTCGCAGTGGCGATGGGGATCAGTCGGCTCCCGCGCGGCTTTGATCAGGTCTGGTTGCTCGCCAGCAGCCACGGCCGGCACAGGCGCTCGAGGTCGGCGTCGGGCGGCAGGAGCAGGGCCGGGTGGTGGGGCGGCGCTGGCTGCGCTGGCTCGTGGCGGACCGTGGCGCCCTGCTGGGCGGCGATGGCGGCGAGCTTGGCGTGGAGCGGGGCCGGGCCGCTGAAGGTCAGCTGCTGGCAGCCCTGGCGCAAGGCGGCCAACGCGTCGCCCGCACGGTCCCCGCAGTCGAGCAAGAGCACGTGGCCAAGCGCCTCGCCGAGGGCGTGCAGGTAGCCGATCCCGGCATAGGCGGTGGCAGCGGGGGCGCTGCGCAGCTGGACCGGGCGGCCGAGGTCAGCTGCCAGCTGCAGCACGGCCCGGCCCTGCGCCAGATCGTGGATCGCGATTTCGGGCGGCGGCGCCACTACATCACGGCGCCGATCAGCCAGGGCGTGAACTCGTGGTCGCCGAAGCCCAGCTGCTCGCTCTTGCTGCGCTCGCCGGAGGCGACCCGCAGCATCAGCTGGAAGATCTGCTCGCCCATCGCCTCGACCGATACCCCGCCATCGAGGATGGTGCCGCAATTGACGTCCATGTCCTCCTCCATCCGGCGATACATCTCGCTGTTGGTGGCGAGCTTGATCGACGGCACCGGCTTGAAGCCGAAGCAGGAGCCGCGCCCGGTGGTGAAGCAGATCAGATTGCCGCCGCTCGCCACCTGGCCGGTCGCCGAGCAGGGGTCGTAGCCGGGGCTGTCCATGAACACGAAGCCCTTGTCCTTGATCGGCTCGGCATATTTGTAGACGCCGGTCAAATTGGTGGTGCCACCCTTGGCGGCCGCCCCCAGCGACTTCTCCAGGATGGTGGTCAGGCCACCGGCCTTGTTGCCGGGCGAGGGGTTGTTGTTCATCTCGCCGCCATTGCGCTCGCAATACTCCTCCCACCAGCGGATCCGCTCGACCAGCTTCTCGCCGACCGCCGGCGAGACCGCGCGCCGGGTCAGGAGGTGCTCGGCGCCATAGATCTCGGGCGTCTCCGAGAGGATCGCGGTGCCGCCGTGGCGGACCACCAGGTCGGCGGCCGCCCCCAGCGCCGGGTTGGCGGTGATGCCGGAATAGCCGTCCGAGCCGCCGCATTGCAGGGCGACCGACAGCTCGGCGGCGGCGACCGCCTGGCGCTCGGCGCGGTTGGCCTCGACCAGCATCTCGCGGATCATGCCCTGCGCCCGCTCGATCGTCTTGCGGGTGCCGCCGGTGCCCTGGAGGGTCATGGTCTGGAACGAAGGCCCGCGCGGGATCTGATAGGCTTCCAGCAGGAAGTCGATCTGGTTGACCTCGCAGCCCAGGCCGATCAGCAGGACGCCGGCGAAGTTGGGATGGCGGGCGAAGCCCCAGAGCGTGCGCTGCAGGGCGTCGAAGCCGTCGCCGCGATCGGCCATGCCGCAGCCGGTGCCGTGGGTCAGCGCCACGATGCCGTCGACATTGCCGAAGCTGGCCAGCTCGTCGGCCGGGAAGCGCTCGGCGATATGGTGGCAGACGGTGGCCGAGCAGTTCACGGTCGAGAGCACGCCGATGAAGTTGCGCGTGCCGACCCGGCCGCTCGGCCGCACGAAGCCCTGGAAGCGCGCGCGCTCGCTCTCGGGCACGAAGGCGGTCGGCCGCAGATCAGCGCCGAAGGCATAGTCGCGCTCGAACTCCCGCATCACGCAATTCTGGACATGGACATGCTCGCCGACGGCGATCGGCTGGCTGGCGAAGCCGATGATCTGATTGTACTTGCGGATCGGCTCGCCCGCGGCGATCGGCCGGACCGCCACCTTGTGGCCGGCCGGGATCCGGGCCAGCGTCCGCACGCCCTCGCCGGGCAGCGCCGTGTCCGGCAGCACATCCAGGCGCGCCACCACGACATTGTCCTCGCCGTGCAGGCGCACCGTCAGCATCGTCTCGCTCATCGTCAAGGCTCCCAGGCAGGCACGAAAGCGGGCCCTGGTGAAAGCATGGCGCGGTTCGGCAGTGGCCGCAACTGCGCTGCCGGGCCGCAGCCCGCGCCCGCTCGCGCGCATACCAGGGGATGATCGCCGGCTCCCGGCCGGCGGCCAGCTCAAATGATCGGCAAAATCCGCCCATGACCCATGGCCAGCCGCGCGATCTGCGCCACATGTCCTGGAGGAGGCGAGGGGGATCGATCGACGATGAACGGGCGCGCTTCATGCGAGCGTTGCAGCCAAGCCCACGTCGGCGGCGTGCTGATCGGCATGGGCTTGTGTGCGTTGACCGGCGGGCTGGTGGGCTTGGGCGTCGGGCTGGTGCTGGGCAGCCTGCTCTAGCGCTCAGGCCGAGCGGCGCAGCCGATCGAGCGCGGCATAGGTGTTGGGCGAGACGAAGCTCGAGATGTCGCCGCCGAAATAGTGGATCTCCTTGACGAAGCGCGAGGAGATGAACTGGTTGGTCTCGGACGCGGTCAGGAACACGGTCTCGATCTCGGGCGCCAGGCGGGTGTTGTTGGACGCCAGCTGGAACTCGAACTCGAAGTCCGACACCGCCCGCAGGCCGCGCACGATGATCGTGGCGCCGACTCGCCTCGCGAAGTCGACCAGCAGGTTCTCGAACGGCTCGACCACGATCTCGCTGCCATTGGCGCGCTTCTCGCGCACCAGCCGGGCGGCCTCGTGGCGGGCCAGCTCCAGGCGCTGCTCGAGCGGCAACAACGGGTCCTTGCCGATGTTGGAGGCGACCGCCAGGACCAGGCGGTCGACCACGCCGGTCGCCCGGCGCATGATGTCGATATGGCCGTTATGGATCGGATCGAAGGTGCCGGGGTAGACCCCGATCCTCGGCTTCGACCTTGGCGCTTCGGTCAATGGCGGCTCCTCCAGCTTCTTGGTGCGCCGGCGGGTCACGACGAATCGGCCGGATCGAGCTCGCCCGCGTCATCGCCCGGGCCCGGCTCGTCCGCCTCGTCGTCCAGAGCACCGTTGGGCTCGGCGCCGCCGCTCAGGCGCGCGACCGAGACCACATGCTCGCCGCGCTCGGTGTTGAACAACGTCACCCCTTGCGTGTTCCGGCCGGCGATCCGGATGCCCTCGACCGGGATCCGGATCACCTTGCCGCGGTCGGTGACCAGCATGATCTGGTCCTGATCAGCGACCGGGAAGGCGGCCACGACCTCACCGTTGCGCGCCGAGGTCTCGATGTTGATGATGCCCTGGCCGCCCCGGTTGGTGACCCGGTAGTCGTAGGCCGAGCTGCGCTTGCCGTAGCCGTTGATGGTGACCGAGAGGATCAGCTGCTGGCGGGTCGCGAGCTCGGCGAGGCGCGCCTCGTCCAGCTCGATCGCCGGCAGCGGCTCGTCGTCGCCGTTCTGCCGGCGCAGCGCCGCGTCGTAGCGCAGGAAGTCGTCGCGCTCCTCGATCGACAGCTCGACATGGTCGAGGATCGACATGGACACGACCCGGTCGCCCTGGGCGAGCTCCATGCCGCGCACGCCTTCGGACGAGCGCGAGCGGAACAGGCGGACCGAGCCGGCCGGGAAGCGCACGCATTTGCCGCCGCGTGCCGCCAGCAGCACGTCGTCATGCTCGGTCGCGACGCCGACCCCGATCAGATGGTCGCCCTCGTCCAGGCCCATCGCGATCTTGCCGTTGGCCGGGACGAAGATGAAGTCGGCGAGCGCGTTGCGGCGGACCTTGCCGCTCGCTGTCGCGAACATCACCGAGAGCGCTGCGTAGGTGCTCTCATCCTCCGGCAGCGGCAGCACGGCGGTGATGGTCTCGCCTTCGGTCAGCTGGCTGAACAGGTTGACCATGGCCTTGCCGCGCGCCTGCGGGTTGCCGAGCGGCAGCTTGTAGACCTTGAGCTTGTAGACCCGGCCGGCCGAGGAGAAGAACAGGACCGGCGTGTGGGTGTTGGTGACGAACAGCTGGGCCAGGAAGTCGTCGTCGTGGGTCGCCATGCCCATGCGGCCCTTGCCGCCGCGGCGCTGCTCGCGATAGGTCGAGAGCGGCGTGCGCTTGATGTAGCCGAGCTTGGTGACCGTGACGACCATGTCCTCTTTTTGGATCAGGTCCTCGATGTCGATCTCGTAGTCGAGCTCCTCGATCGAGGTCCGCCTGGGATCGGCGAAGCGCTGCTTGATCGCGGTCAGCTCCTCGACCATGACCTCGAGCAGGCGGGTGCGCGAGCGCAGGATCAGCAAGAGCGCCTCGATCTTCGCGACCAGCTCCTGCAGCTCGTCGGTGATCTTGCCGCGCTCGAGCTGGGTCAGCCGCTGCAGGCGCAGGTCCAAGATCGCCTGGGCCTGGCGCTCGGACAGGCGGTAGCTGTCCGGCGCGGCGCCGCCGTCTTGCTGGTCGAATCCGGCCTCGGCCAGGGCCAAGAGCGGCGCCACGTCGCCCAGCGGCCAATCCTTCGCCATCAGCTCGCTGCGCGCGGTGGCGCCATCGGGGGCGGCCCGGATCAGGGCGATCACGGCATCGATATTGGCGACCGCGACGGCCAGGCCGATCAAGATATGGGCCCGCTCGCGCGCCCGCTCGAGGTCGAACGCGGTGCGCCTGGCGATGACCTCCTCGCGGAACTCAAGGAACGCCTGGAGCACGTCCTTCAGCCCGAGCAGCATCGGCCGGCCGGCGGAGAGCGCCACCAGGTTGACGCCGAAGCTGATCTGCATGGGCGTGTGGCGGAACAGCTGATTGAGCACGATGTCGCTGTCGGCATCGCGCTTCAGCTCGATCACCACCCGGGTGCCGTCGCGATCGGACTCGTCGCGCAGATCCGAGATGCCCTCGATCCGCCGGTCGCGCACCAGCTCGCCGATGCGCTCGAGCATGCGCGCCTTGTTCACCTGGTAGGGCACCTCGGTGACGATGATCGCGTCGCGGTCCTTCCTGACCTCCTCGACATGGGTCTTGGAGCGGATCACGATGCTGCCGCGGCCGGTAGCATAGGCGGAGCGGATGCCGGACTGGCCGAGGATCATGCCGCCGGTCGGGAAATCCGGACCGGGCACCAGCTCCAGCAGGCGCTCGAAGCCGATCTCCGGATCGGCGATCATCGCGATGCAGGCGTCGATCACCTCGCCCAGATTATGCGGCGGGATGTTGGTCGCCATGCCGAC
>CADEGR010000198.1:0-1285 GCA_902826935.1 uncultured Alphaproteobacteria bacterium
TCTAGGCTAGCACCTGATATTACTCGATTACCTTAAAGGTCCGTCAATTCTGTGGTTGGCGTTGGCATCTGATACTCGTTTGGCTAGACGATCAACTTCCTGATATTATCGGCAGTGAGTAAATCCTAGCGTGCTTCAGCTTTAGTTACGGGATGAAGCGGAAAATCTAAATCTTGGTGTCAGCTTCAAGGCCTTTCCAAGCCCGCCTGGCCGAAGACCGTGTCCGAGCGGGTGGTGCTGGTGCGCGAGCTGCTGGCCCGGTAACCAGTGCCGGCGACCTGGACGGCCTCGCCGACGCCTTCAGGCGCAAGCCCAAGGATGGGCTGGACGACGTGCTGGGCGCGCTGGTGGCGCTGGGCCTCGCCCGGCGGATCGACGGGGATCGCTACGTGTCCTAGGTGGACGCTCAGGCTGGCGGCCCGGGCTGCTGAGCCCGGCCCAGAGCGGCGGCGGCGCCAGGCGGCGCGGCGGCCGGGCTCGGCGGACAAGCGCTCTCCCGGGTCAGGCGCGCGAAGGCCAGGGCGCTCGCTGGCCCGGCCCGGTCCGGACCGCGCGCCAGCGTCACGGTCGTCAGGCCGGCGCTGCCGCCGAGCGGCAGGACGGCCTGCCGCGGCGCCGTGGGCGAGAGCGCCAGCTCTGCCACGCTCCGGCCATCGATGCTGACCGTCAGCGACCCGACGCTCGGGCCGGCCGCCAGCACCAGCCGATTGGCGCAGCCCGACATCTTGACCACCGTGAAGCTCGCCTGCCGGCCGGTCATCTGCCAGCGCGCCGGCGCGGGGCCGGCGGTCGGCGCCAAGGCGAGATTGGCCTTGGGCAGGACGTAGCCGGCCCGCTGCCAGGTCTGGATCGGCCGGGCCGCCTCCTCCAGCTTGGCCGGTCGGCAGTCCAGCCCGGCGGCCGAGCCGAAGCGGGCGCACAGCGCTTCGATCAGCCGGGCGGTGTACAGCTCCGACCCCGGCGCGGCGGCATGATAGAAGGTGTCGTAGAGCATCTCCTGCGGGATCAGCCCGTCGCCCGGCAGCTCGAGGAAGGTGATGCCGGCCTCGGCCAGCACCGCCCGCATCTGCTGCCGGGTGGGCGCGCCGATCGGCCGGGTCTCGACGATGCCGGGCGGCGCCACGGCAAGGGTCACGCGGTTCGCCTTGGCCCAGGCGCCCAGCTCGCGCAGCAGCGCCCGGACGTCGGCGCCGATCTGGATGTTGGACGGCCCGCGCAGGAAATGCTTGGCCTTGAACGCCTGGGCCAGGATCGCCGGGTCGGGCTGGTTGGCGGCGATGTCGCC
>CADEGR010000198.1:1385-5779 GCA_902826935.1 uncultured Alphaproteobacteria bacterium
ATCGGCAGGACCATGACATCGCCGGGCCGGGCCTGGCTGCGCACCAGATAATCGAGATAGCGCAGGCCATTGTCGGCATGGGTCGCGAGGTTGATCGCGGGCCGGCCGGTCGCCGCCTCGATCCGCTTGGCGCGCACGTTGAAGAAGGCGTTCGAGCCGGCCAGGACCAGGATCCGGCCGGGCGGCTGGCGCTCGGCCAGCGCCAGCTTGGCTTCGAGCCGGCGCGAGGTCCAGGCGAAGTCGTCGTAATTGTGGCTGCCGGCGCCGGCCAGGAAGGCCAGGCCGTAGAGGCTGGCCAAGGCCAGCAGGGTGACCGCGAAGACCTTCAGGAAGCTGCGCTCCGGCGCGGCCGCGATCCGGCCGATCGCCTCAGAACTGAAAGTAGATGAACTCAACATAGCCGTTCGCCCGGGTCAGACTGTAGAGGACCGCGGCGAAGATCACCGCACTGGAAATGGCGTGGCGCGTGCTGGGCTGCCAGGCGAGCCACCAGACCTCGCGGAGGCCGTGCCGCAACCGCTCGAACAGGACTGCCGGCGCCGGGCCGCCGCGCTCGAAGCTGGCCGGGTGCTGGGCGCGAAACCACCACAGGGTGTTCGGCAGCAGGCAGGCGATCGCGGCGGCGAGCGCCAGCGGCCACAGCGAGGGGCCATGGGCAAGGCTCGGCAAGGCCCGCTCAGCACCACCATAGAGGGCGCCGATCAGGTTGACGGCGCCGCTGGTCGTGGTCGCCCGGAAGAACACCCAGCCATGCAGCACGAAGGCCATGGTCAGCGCCCAGGCGACCGGCGGGCTGATCAGCCGGGCGAGCTGCGGCCGGGCCGCCACCTGGGCGCGCCACAGATGATTGGCCGCCAGGCCCAGGCCATGCAGGGCGCCCCAGATCACGAAGGTCCAGGCGGCACCGTGCCAGAGGCCGCCGATCAGCATGGTCAGCAGCAGATAGAGGTAGCGCCGGCCGGTGCCGTGGCGGTTGCCGCCCAGCGGCACATAGACGTAGTCGCGCAGGAAGCGCGACAAGGTGATGTGCCAGCGCCGCCAGAACTCGATCAGGCTGGTCGCCTGGTAGGGCGAGTTGAAGTTGGCGGGCAAACGGAAGCCGAACATCGCGGCCAGGCCGATCGCCATGTCGGAATAGCCCGAGAAGTCGAAATAGATCTGGCAGCTATAGCCGAGCGCTGCCGCCCAGGCCTGGCCGGTGGTGATCGCCTGGCCGGCGTCGGCGGCGGCGAAGATCGGGCTGGCGATCAAGGCGCAGGGGTCGGCGATGCAGATCTTCTTGAACAGGCCGATCACGAAGATCGAGAGGCCGAGCGAGAGGTTCGACGCCCAGGCGAGCGCCAGGCGGACCGGCTCGGCCGCCGCCCGCTGGACCTGCGGCACCAGCTCGCTGTGATGCACGATCGGCCCGGCAATCAGCTGCGGGAAGAACGAGACCAGGAACAGATAATCGGCGAGGCGCGGCCGCTCCCGCAGATGGCCGCGCTCGAGATCGACCAGCCAGGCGATCTTCTGGAAGGTGAAGAAGGAGATGCCGAGCGGCAGGATGATGCCCGGC
The DNA here is from genome assembly GCA_902826935.1 of uncultured Alphaproteobacteria bacterium. GTDB lineage: Bacteria > Pseudomonadota > Alphaproteobacteria > Geminicoccales > Geminicoccaceae > CADEGR01. Next base: position 2,944 of record CADEGR010000198.1, read on the forward strand.
AGCGTCCAGGCCGCACCGGTCACGGCATTCACGTTGGCAATCGCGAAGTCGAGATATTTGAAGACCGCGATGCAGGCGAGATCGAGGCCAATACCGAGCGTGAACCACAGCCGCGCCCGGCTCGGCTGCACGGTCCGCCAAGTGAAGATCCGCTGGCCGATCGCGAAATTGATCAGGATCGAGGCCAGCAGCAAGAACAGGTACCGCCAGTCCCACCAGCCATAGAAGGCCAGCGACGCTCCGATCAGAAAGGGCAGCGCCAAGCGTGGCGCCGCCGCCAGCAGCAAATAGAACAGGATAATCGTGGCTGGCAGAAAGCCCAGAATGAACTCGAATGAATGAAACAGCATTGATGATCGGCGCCAAGTCTTTGGTTGATCAAGTTGCGCCGGATCAAGTGCCGCGAAACACGGACCACGACAGCCACCAAGCGCGGCCGGTTGCGCCCGGCCGAGCAATCACCAATCGAGCTTGACTGTCAGCCTCGCGCCGCCTACCCGCAGTTTTATTGACGATCTGACGCCAGATTGCTGATGCGCAATGTCGGCAGCCGTGTCAATTGCCATCAAGATAATCAAAAAGCGTACATCTGGCTCGCCGATCAACTAGATCGTATGGCAACACCGATTTTTTACCGGTGGCGAGGACCAGAATGACTATCGACGGTTGTTGTGGATAACCTGCAGAGGCGGCGCAGGCTCAGCGTTTTATCGGAATCTGCTGCGCCGCTTTGGCAGCTTGGCTGGCCGGCTCGATCACCAGCGGCGATGCCGCGCCCGGCAGCTGCCCCGCGCCTGACGTTCCGCTGCCAGCTGCGACCTTCCGGCCACAATGGCCGTGGCGCCCAGGCCGCGGATCTGCAGCTAGCGGACCGGCCGGCGAATGGCCTGAGCGGCGAGGCGCACCTGGCGGCCTTCGTGCACGATCCGGGCCGAGAGCGGCACGGTGAGCATCGCAATCGCGCAGATATGCAGCAGCTGCCGCTCCTGCAGCCAACCAAAGGCCGTGATCACAAGATCGAACATCGGGCGCTCCTTGTGCAGGCTGTTGCTAGCGTCACTCTTTCGGGATAGGCGCTCAAGCCCCATGCCGTGGCCAACGCGCTACGCCGGTACGGGCAAGCTCGGGTGAGGCCTCATCCTTTCGCTCTAAACGATTGTACGACCTTGGATAATCTACCTGAAGATTAGCGAGTGGACAAGCGCTCGCGCGCCGCGTGCAACGCCCGCAACCCAACTGTGGCTTTATCGCCCGGTCCGGACATGGCGGCTCGGACCCGAGGCGGACGCCTGGGTCAGAGCCTGATCAATCCTGCTGAGGATCTGGCCTGCTGGAGATCTGGTGGAGCCGATGGGATTCGAACCCACGACCTCGACGGTGCAAACGTCGCGCTCTCCCAACTGAGCTACGGCCCCGGTCGTCGAACAGGCTGCGCTTGCGCCGGGAGGGAGGATGGTGGAGCCGATGGGAGTCGAACCCACGACCTCTAGAGTGCGATTCTAGCGCTCTCCCAACTGAGCTACGGCCCCGTCCGCCCTGCTGTATGGGCAGTGGCCTGGGCCCTGTCAAGGGGCTGGCCGCGAGGGGCTGGTCACGCCGACTTGGGCTGCTATAGTCCGCGCCGGCCCGGCCCCCGGGCCGCCGGCCCCGTCGCCCCTGGCAGGATGAGATCGATGAATCCGGTGCACTGGCTGATCGACACGCTGCTGCAGATCTACATCTGGATCCTGATCGCCCAGGTGGTGCTGAGCTGGCTGGTCGCCTTCAACGTGGTCAATCGCGCCAGCCCGATCGTCGACCAGATCGGCGAGTTCCTGTATCGCGCGACCGAGCCGGTGCTGCGGCCGATCCGCAATGTCATGCCCAATCTCGGCGGCATCGACCTCTCGCCGATGATCCTGATCATCGGCATCATCTTCGTCCAGCGGCTGCTCTGGTCGGTGTTCTACTAGCACGCGATCGTGGCCGGCAGGTCCTGGCTGACGGTCGGTCCGGACCAGGCGAGCCTGCGCCTCAAGGTCACGCCCAAGGCGGCCAAGGATGCGCTGGCCGGCATCGCGACCGACGCCGCTGGCGATCAGCATCTGGTGGTCCGGGTCACCGCTCCCGCCGAGGCCGGCAAGGCCAACCGCGCGGTCCTCAAGCTGCTGGCCAAGCAGCTGGGCCTGCCGGTCAGCCAGCTCGCGGCGCTCCCCGCAGACGATGACGGCATCCCGGCCGCGCGCACGAGCCAGGTGCTTCCGAACAACATGAGGACGACGATGCTGATGTGCAGGACACGGAACGGTCCCATCATTCAGCCTCCAGATCTGACGACGAACGCCAGCACGATCAGGTGGGGAGCGAACGCAGCGCCCCCCGCGAGGTTACCGGCGCAATCGACGTGCGAGTTGTGCATGCTGTCAGGGTACGCGGTCTCGACGGAGCAGATGGCGACCCCCTCGTCACACGGGTAGCACGATTCACGTGGCCTCAACGGGGAAGGCGGCGGGAGCATCTGCTCCCGCCGCCTTCCGGGCTCGTGAGAAGAGGCCGGCCGCGCGATCAGCCGTCGCGGCCCCTCCGCGTCACTTCGGATACAGGACGTAGAAGCCCATCTCGGTGATCGTCGCCGACGTGTAGTTGCTCGGCGGATCGGTCGCCTGCTTCTGGGTCGGCTTCCACTGGTTGGCGCTGGTGTCGAGCCGGGCCAGCGTGAAGTTCGCCTCGTTCAGGCCGCCAACGTCGGCGTCGGCGTAGTGGACGCCCAGGTTGACCTCGGCCGGCAGGACCGGGACCGGACCGCCGTCGCACGACTCGGCGATCAACTGGAAGAGCAGGCCGCCAACCACCGGGC
>CADEGR010000199.1 GCA_902826935.1 uncultured Alphaproteobacteria bacterium
TCATCAGGCCGATATTGCCCTCCTGGATCAGGTCCAGGAACTGCAGGCCGCGGTTGGTGTACTTCTTGGCGATCGAGATCACCAGGCGGAGATTGGCCTCGACCATCTCCTTCTTGGCCCGGCTCGCCTCGCGCTCGCCCTTCTGGACCAGATGCACGATCCGGCGCAGCTCACCGATATGCAAGCCGGTGCTGCTGGCCACCTCGGCGATGTCCTGGCGCAGCGACTGGACCTCGGTGCCGTGCCGATCGACGAACCTGCCCCAGGCCGGGTTGGGCGCCCCCGCCATGCGCTCCAGCCAGTCGGGATCAAGCTCGCCGCCACGATAGTGCTCGAGGAAGTGCAGCCGGTCGATCTTGCAGCTCTCGGCCAGGCGCAGCTGGCGGCCCTCCAGGCCGTTCAGCCGGTTGTTGACCTGATAGAGCTGCTCGACCAGGCTCTCGACCCGGTTGGGATTGAGCTGGATCTGGTTGACCAGCTCGACCAGCTCGCTGCGCACCCGCTCATACTCGGCGTCCAGACTGGCATCGACCGTTTGATTGCGCTGGGCCGCTTCGATCCGCTGCTCCTGCAGGCCGCGCAGCCGCCCATAGGCGGTCGCGATCTGGTCGAAGGTCGCGAGCACCGCGTCCTTGACCGAGATCTCCATGGCGGACAGCGACATGGCGCCGTCGTCGAACTCGTCGTCCTCGCCCTCGCCCTCGGGCGGAGTCGGCGCACGCGCCTCGTCGTCCTCGTCCTCGCCAGCAGGCCGCTCCTCGGCCGGGGCAGCCTCGGCGGCCTCCTCCTCGCCCTCGCCGGCCGCCGCCGGCTCCCCACCCTCCTGGGGCACGCCGCCATAGGTGGCCTCGAGGTCGATCACGTCGCGCAGGAGAACCTTGCCCTCGCAGATCGCATCCCGCCAGCTGATGATCGCGCGCATGGTCAGCGGGCTCTCGCAGAGCGCCTCCAGCACCATGTTGCGGCCAGCCTCGATCCGCTTGGCGATCTCGATCTCGCCCTCGCGGGAGAGCAGCTCGATGCTGCCCATCTCGCGCAGATACATGCGGACCGGATCGTCGGTGCGGCCAAGATCGGTCTCGTCGATGCCGCCGCTGACCTCGTCCTCGTCCTCGCTGGCCTCGAGATCGCCCTTGGTCTCCTGGCCGTCGGCGTCCGCATCGGCCTCTTCCTCGACCCGGGTCACCGATACGCCCATGTCCTCGAACATGGCGATCAGATCATCCAGATGCTCGGGCACCACCTCGTCGTCCGGCAGGGCGCCGTTGATCTGGTCGATGGTAACGACCCCGCGCTCTCGCGCCTGCATCACCAGCCGCTTGAGGCCAGGCGAGCCCGCGATCAGCTCCTGCACCGCGCTGTCGCCAGCGTCCTTGCGCGCCGAACCCTTCGCCGTCACACTCGCGGTCGCCGCAGCGTTTTTCGCCATGCGTCGGTCCTTTTCAGCCCACCAAAACCCCCGAGCGCCCAAACTATAGCTTTACGCGCTCGCCGAACGTCTGCGTCCATCGATCGGCGCCACCCAGCGCGGCAACACTATTCCCCCTGTCGCCGCATGCGCTTTTTTGCCTCCTGGTTGAGCAACCGGTCGACGGCCAAGGTTTGCACCTTAGCCTCGTCAGCCCGGGCCCCCATAATGGCTTCCGCCATCGCTTCCCGGCCCTCGCGCGCCGCCACCAGCTGCTGGCGCTGGCCAATGCGCGCACGCCAGCCGTCCAGCACCTCGACCGTCGTTACGTCTTTCCGGCGATACCATGCCGTTGGACCCGCAGTCGATAATTGCTCGACAAGACTGGCGAAACCGTGCCTGCACAGGTGGGCGCTCAAACTGGTTGGGTCAAGATGTCCCAACTCGCCATACCAGGAAATAATCTCTTGTCGCATACGTTCAAGCTGCGGCTCGCTGAACTCGACCGCCGCGAGATCCTCCTCGACCGATGCGACAATCTCGGGCTGAGCCAGGATCGGCGCGATCAATTCACGCTCGGCCAGGGCCGCCGGGTTGCCGATGGTCCGGGCCAGCCGCTGCCGGCCGCTGCCGCGCTCATTGGCGGGAATCAGGGCCTGCGGCTTGCCAGCCTTGCCCCCCTTGCCCGAGCTCACCGCGAATCGGGCCTGCCATAGCTCGCGCAAGACCTCCTTGAAGGCTTGGCGCACGGTCGGGTCGTCGATCGACTGGGTCAGGTCCTGGAGCCGCGCCCGCAGGGCCGCGCGCCGTTCCGGCGTGTCGACCACCCGCTGGTGCAGCTCGCTGTCCCAGAGCAGCTCATGCAGCGGCCGGGCGGTCTCCAGATGCGCCCGCAGCGCGTCCGCCCCCTGCTGGCGCAGCAAATCGTCCGGATCGAGGCCTTCCGGCAGCTGGACGAAGCGCAAGGATTTGCCGGGCTTCAGGCGCGGCAACGCCCGCTCGATCAGCCGCAGGCCGGCGCGCTGGCCCGCCGCATCGCCATCCAGGCACACGATCGGCTCGTCGGCCAGCTGCCAAAGCAGCGCCAGCTGCTGCTCGGTCACCGCCGTGCCCAAGGGCGCCACCGCCGGCAACCCGGCCCGGGCAAAGGCGATCACGTCCATGTAGCCCTCGGCCACGATCACGCTGCCGCTGCCCCGCGCCGCCTGCCGTGCCAATGAAAAACCGTAGAGCAGCTCGCCCTTGTGGAACAAAGGCGTGTCAGGCGTATTCACGTACTTCGACTTGGCCTCGCCCAAGGCCCGGCCACCGAAGCCGACGACCCGCCCGCGAGCGTTGTGGATCGGGAACATGACCCGGTGGCGAAACCGATCGAACGGCTGGCCGCCGTCGTCCGGTTGCACCAGCAGCCCGGCCTTGACCAATACGTCAGGCGCGAAGCCTTCGGCGCCGAGCGCATTGCGTAGCGCCACGCGGTCGGGCGGGCCATAGCCGAGCTCGAATCGCTCGATCAGGGCGGGCGTCAGGCCGCGCCCGGTCAGGTAGGCGAGCGCCTCGGCGCCGGCCGGCGTCTGCAGGCGGCTGGCGAACCAGCGGGCAGCCGCGGCATTGGCGGCCAACAGCGGCTCGGCGGCGCGCGCCTGGCCGCCATCGGTCCGGCCGGGCGGCCGGATGCCGGTCAGCTCGCCCAGGCGGACCAGAGCCTCGGCGAACTCCAGGCCCTCGATCGCCATGATGAAGTCGATGGCGTTGCCGTGCTGGCCGCAGCCGAAGCAGTGGTAGAAGCCCTTGTCCTCGACCACCGAGAAGGAGGGCGTCTTTTCGTTATGGAACGGGCAAAGGCCCTGATACTCGCGGCCGCGCCGGGTCAAACGAACATGGCGGCCGACGATCTCGACCAGCGGCAGGCGTGCCTTGAACTCCTCGAGCGAGGCACTGCCGGCACCGCTCGACGGCGTGCCCCAGCGGCGGCCGCTGGTTTGTGGGCGCAGGCTCATGCCTGTGCCTCCAGCCAAGCCCGGCGTGCCAGCGATGGGCCGCCCCGCATGGTCCGTCCAGTCGCCATCTCGTCCCCGCGCCCTGCCGGTGCCGCCCGCGCGACGCCCACCGGCCATGCCGCTGGCGTTATAGCGCAGGAACGTGACATCGGCGAGCCCGCGGGCGGCCGTTTGGCCATGCGCTTGACGCGCCCTGGACGCCTCCGTAAGGTCGCGCGGTTTGCGGCGTCCCGCGGCGTGCCGCTGCCGAGGCTCGGCCGCCGGGCGGCGCTGTCACCCGCGCGCAGGTCCCGTCCATGTCCGATCATGCAGGTTCACGCCCAACCGCGGCGCTCGTGCTGGCCGACGGCACGACGTTTCTCGGCCAGGGCATCGGCGCGCGCGGCGAGGTCGTGGGTGAGCTGGTCTTCAACACCGCCATGACCGGCTACCAGGAGATCTTGAGCGATCCGTCCTATGCGGGTCAGATCCTGACGTTCACCTTTCCCCATATCGGCAATGTAGGTGCCAACAGCCTGGATATCGAGGCTGGGACCTGCTTTGCCCGCGGCCTGGTGCTGCGCACCGCGGTCACGCTGCCCGCCAATCACCGCGCCGAGCAGCCCTTCCTGCGCTGGCTGACCAGCCAGGGCCTGGTCGGGATCGCCGGCGTCGATACCCGCCGGCTGACCCGCTGCCTGCGCGAGGCGGGCGCTCAGACCGCGGCGCTGGGCTTCGATCCGGAGCATGGTCCCAATCTTGGCCGTCTGACCGACCTGGCGCGCAGCTGGCCGGGGCTGGTCGGCATGGATCTCGCCAGCGAGGTCAGCTGCGCCCAGCGCTATGGCTGGGACGAGACGGTCTGGGAGCCGACGCTTGGCTATGGCCGGCGCGCTAGCGCCCGCCATCACGTCGTCGCCATCGACTATGGCATCAAGCGCAACATCCTGCGCTCGCTCGCCAGCCGCGACGTCGCCTTGACGGTGGTGCCGGCGACCACCAGCGCTGCCGACGTGCTGGCGCTGGATCCTGATGGCATCTTCCTATCGAACGGTCCGGGCGACCCTGCCGCGACCGGCGCCCATGCGGTACCCGAGCTTAGGAAATTGCTGGCGAGCGGCCGGCCGGTCTTCGGGATCTGCCTCGGCCATCAGATGCTGGCGCTGGCGCTGGGAGCGACCACCGAGAAGATGAAGTTCGGCCACCACGGCGCCAATCATCCGGTCAAGGACCTGACCACCGGCAAGGTCGAGATCACCAGCCAGAATCACGGCTTCGCGGTCCGCCCGGACAGCCTGCCGCCGGGCGTCGAGGCGACCCATCTGTCGCTGTTCGATGGCTCGCTGGAAGGCCTGCAGGTCAAGGATCAGCCGATCTTCTCGGTGCAATACCACCCGGAAGCCTCACCCGGCCCGACCGATAGCGCCTATCTGTTCGACCGCTTCCTCGACCTGATCGAGCGCCGCTGATGCCCAAGCGCACCGATATGTCGTCGATCTTGGTAATCGGGGCTGGCCCGATCGTGATCGGTCAGGCGTGCGAGTTCGATTATTCCGGGACCCAAGCGGTCAAGGCGCTCAAGGCCGAGGGCTACCGGGTGATCCTGGTGAATTCAAATCCCGCCACGATCATGACCGACCCGGATCTGGCGGACGCCACTTACATCGAGCCGATCACGCCCGAGATGGTCGCCAAGATCATCGCGCGCGAGCGGCCGGACGCCTGCCTGCCGACCATGGGCGGCCAGACCGCGCTCAACATCGCCCGGGCGCTGGCGGCGGATGGCACCTTCGAGCGCTATGGCGTCGAGCTGATCGGCGCCAATGAAGAAGCGATTGCCAAGGCCGAGGATCGCCAGCTGTTCCGCGACGCGATGGCCAAGATCGGGCTGGAGCTGCCCAGGAGCGTGGTGGTGCGCTCGCTGGCCACGGCGGCGGCGGCGCTCGACGAGGTCGGCTTGCCGGCGATCATCCGGCCGAGCTTCACGCTCGGCGGCACCGGCGGCGGCATCGCCTACAATCGCGGCGAGTATGAGCAGATCGTGGCGGCCGGGCTCGACGCCTCGCCGATCGGCGAGGTGCTGGTCGAGGAATCGGTGCTCGGCTGGAAAGAGTACGAGATGGAGGTCGTCCGCGATCCGGCCGACAACTGCATCATCATCTGCTCGATCGAGAACATCGACCCGATGGGCGTGCATACCGGCGACAGCATCACGGTCGCGCCGGCGCTGACCCTGACCGACAAGGAATATCAGCGGATGCGCACCGCCTCGATCGCGGTGCTGCGCGAGATCGGGGTCGATACCGGCGGCTCGAACGTCC
>CADEGR010000200.1 GCA_902826935.1 uncultured Alphaproteobacteria bacterium
GTGCTCTTCGAGCATGGCGTCGTAGCGTGCCTCGGCTTCGGCCGGCGGGATGTTGGCGACGATGACCTCTGCGATCAGCGCTTCGGTGGGCAGCCCGCCCGGCACCACATGTTCGGGCGCATGCGCCTGCACCACCGCGCCCGAACAGCGGCGGCAGGCATATTTCGGGCGGCGTGTCACCAGCACCTGGAGCTGAGCGGGGACCACGTCGAGGCGCTCCGAGACATCCTCGCCGATCTTCGCCATCACGCCGCAGCCGCAAGGGCAAAGCTTGCTCGCCGGCTCGATCACGCGCTCCACTCGGGGCAGATGGGCCGGCAGGTGACCACGATTGCGGGTGGCTGGACGGTCCGGATCGACCGGCCTGCCTTGCAAGGCCGCGCGCCCTTCTCCTGCGCTGCCGCCAGCACGCCTTCGGCCAGCTCGACATCCTCGAGCTGCAGGTTGAACTGCTCCGGATCCAGCTTCTCGGACCGGGCGCCGAACTTGTCCCGGCGCAGCTCGCTGACCAGGCTCGCTCCAGGGCGGCATCTCTCATGCGCATTATCAATCCATGACGCCAGCCAACACCATGGCTGAGCGGCTCTCTCGGCCGCGATCCCGCCAGCTCGGGACGGGGCCGCCGCTCGGGCTGGACCAGCCAAGGCCGAGAACTGCGCCGGCGACATCTTCATCACGCCATCCTGGACCTGCGGCCAGACGAACTTGCCGCCCGCTTCGCGCGGAACACGAAGGCCGCACCACAGAACGGGTCCAGCCCCAATCGCTCCTGCACCGCCGGCGCCAGCCCGTCCATCCCCTTGCGGAAGTCGAGCGGCAGGGTCGCCACATACACCCGCAGCTGGCCGCCAGGCGCGATCATCCCGCCGCCGACCGTACCGCCCGGATCACGATGCCAGCCACGGCGACCTCGATCATGCCGGCCGGCGTGCGCCGTCGGCGTTCGGACTTCTCCGGCAGTCGGGATGGCGCCTCCACGACAAGGGCCGCAAATTGAGGCTCCGGAACCGCGCTCTTGCCCGAGGCGAACTGACGACGCCAATCCATTTTGATGCCCAGCCCGACAACCACACCGGACCATCATGCGCAGAGCAAGCGACCATCCGTTAGAAGGGCCACGGCAAAGCGCTTACCATTGAACTCGAGGATATGGACATGGTGGGTGAGCCGGTCGAGCAAGGCGCCGGTCAGGCGCTCATTGCCGAACACCGAGGTCCATTCGTCGAACGGCAGGTTGGAGGTCACGATGATCGAGCCGCGCTCATAGCGCTGGCTGAAGGTTTCGAACAAGAGCTCGGCGCCGGTCGGCGAGAGCCAGCGCCGCCCCGTGCCTGCGTTCTAAAAAAAGCCCGCTGATCGGATTTGCTCCTGGCCTGCCTCGCAATTTCAACCTCGCAGGCGTTGCGGGGCTGTTGCCCGTCCCGCGCAGGCGTGTTTTATCGGCGTCCGAAACGAACCAGGGTCCGGCGAACCGCCGCTGCAACCGGGCTGTTGATGGGAGGTTTGCGGATCCGCTCGGCGTCGATGGCGCGTGCTTCGACGGCTCCAAGCGGCACAGCGATCCGATCGCGCGGCCACAGCCCAAAGATCCCCTCGCTCCGCGTCGCCAGCTACAACATCCACGGTGCCGTGTGGCTGGATCGGAGGCGGGACATCGATCGGATCGCCGCGGTGATCCGCGAGATCGACCCCGACATCGGGCCGAAGGCGGTTGCCGGCGCCACGCCACCCTGCTCAGCAGGCGGGCGTCGACTATCTGCCAATCGTCGTCGAGGTGGTGCCGAGCCAACCGGCCAATCCCGCTCGTCGTTCCCAAGAAGCAAGAAAGGCGATCAACAGTGAGCGACATGGAAAGCGAATGGGGGCGCCGGGCGCGGGCGTGGGATCAGTTCATCGAGACGACGCAGCCTGACATCGGTTTCATGCAGGCCTCGTGGTGGGCCGATTTCATGACGACGCTGGGCTGGGGACATTTCGGCGCCGTGTTCAAGGAGGACCAGACGATCCTCGGCGGTGCCCGGGTGCTGACCCGGTCGTTCGCGCCCGGCAAATGCTTCTACTACATCCCCGACGGGCCCGTCCTGCCCCCTGATGCGACCGATGCGGCACAGCTGTTCCAGGCGCTGCTCGATTTCGTCGATGCCAAGCGGGTCAAGGAGCGGCAGCAGGTCAGCCATCTGCGCCTGGAACCCCGCTGGCATGCGCTGCCGGACTTTGCCAGGAGCTTCGTTCAAGCCAAGGGCTGGATGGAGCCGAGGCACACGCTCTACGTTGATCTGCGCCCGCCTGAGGCCGCCATCCTGGCGCAGATGAAGCCCAAGGGCCGCTACAACATCGGCGTGGCACGACGCCACGGCGTGGTGGTGGTCGACGACCTCTCGACCCGCGGCTTCGAGGATTTCTTGGCGATCTATCGTGACACCGGCGAGCGTCAGGGGCTGCGTTGCAAGCCGGCTTCCTACTTCGAAGCCATGCTCGACCGTCTCCTCCCGCTGGGACGGGCCACGATCCTCTTTGCCGAGCACCAAGGCGTGCGGCTGGCGGCGATCTTGATGATCTGCTTCGGCAACCGGGCGACCTATTTCTACGGCGGCTCGCTCGCCATCCACCGCCAATCCATGGCGCCCTATCTGCTGCACTACGAAGCGATGCTGCGCGCCAAGGCGCGCGGCCATAGCTGGTACGACTTCTACGGCATCGCGCCGGACGATCAGCCGGACCATCCCTGGGCAGCGATCAGCGTCTTCAAACGCAAGTTTGGCGGCTGCCATCAGGCCTTCGTTTCAGCTTTGGACTTAGTTTACGACCCGAATGGCTACGAAGAATACAAAAGGGAAAAATAATGAGGCTTTCCACTCGCCAGGGCACAAATTCAACCAAAAGATAAATAACATGCAACGTTGCTAAGTTTGTGATCGTCTTATCGTACACCAATACCTATGCTGATATTTCCCTGGGAGAGACTCCCGCTAACGACTTTCGAAATTGATGGTTGTGTGACAACAAAATCCCATGGAGGAAAGTATGCGCAATCTGCAGCCTGAAGAGCTCGAGGAGGTTTCCGGCGGCACCTTCTGGCTCTTGAGCTGGGGTCACGGCAAGGGCCATGGCAAGGACGACGATCACGGCAAGGGCCATGGCAAGGACCGTGACGACGATCACGGCAAGGGCCATGGCAAGGACCGTGACGACGATCACGGCAAGGGCCATGGCAAGGGCGGCTACGGCTGCTAGTCGCGCGTCTTAGGACAGGGTTGGCCGGCAGCCTTCGCGGCTGTCACCCCTTGTCCCTTGGGTAGCGGAGGCGTCCTTGCGACCAGCGGGGACGCCTCTCGCTCCATCGAACGATGATCGACATTAAGAGATGCTCGGTCGACAGCCGTCGAGGTCGAGCACCATGATCAAGTCGGGGCCGCCCGATGAGGGCGTTTCGGCGTCTGGCCGCGACCAGCCTTTGTTTCGCGCCGAAGTCATAAGCGAGCAGCAAACCCGCTTTCTGGGCACGGTTCTGCTCGCGCCCAAGATCTCGCACAGCCTGTTCGCGCTATTCGCGGCGCTTGCCGCAACTGCCTTGCTGGGCCTGCTGTTCTTCGGCGAGTACACCCGCAAGGAGCGGATCAGCGGCTGGCTGGTGCCCGAACGGGGGCTGATTCGCATCTTTGCGCCCGAGGCTGCGGTGGTGACCGAGCTGAAGGTGAAAGACGGCGACATGGTGGCGCGGGGCTTGCCCTTGCTCACCCTGTCCACCGAGCGCCAAAGCTCCGCCTTGGGTGCAACCCAGGAGGAGATCGTGAGGCGGCTGACCAGCAGGCGGGACAGCATGCTTGCCGAGCGCGAGATGCGGGCGCAACTCGATCGCGATGAAGTCACAAGCCTGACCCAGCGGCTGGCGGCAATCGGCGACGAGCAGGGCCATCGTCGGCAGGAGATCCAGCTGCAGCGGGAGCGGGTGCAGCTGGCGAAGGAGGCTGTCGAGCGCTCGGGGCGCCTGCGCGAGCAGGGCCTGCTGCCGGCGCAGCTGTGGCAGGAGGCCGAGGACAGTCGACTTGACCAGTCGCTGCGCCTGGCCGAGCTCGAGCGCGAGCAGGCGGAGGTCGAGCGGGAACGGCAGGAGGTTGCGGCCGAACTCAAGGCCCTGCCGTTGAGGAGCAGGACGGCGCTTGCCGCGATCGAGCGCGACGTGGCGGCGCTGGAGCAGGACCTGGCAGAGGCTGAGGCACGGCGCCAGATCGTGCTCGCCGCTCCCCAGGCCGGCCGGATCACCACGGTGCAGACGGAGCCTGGCGGCAACGCCGATCCGGCGGTGCCGCTGCTCAGCATCGTGCCGCAAGGCTCGGCCCTGGTGGCGCAGCTTTTCATCCCGACCAACGCGATCGGCTTCATCCAGCCGGGCCAGCCGGTGATGCTCCGCTATCGACCGTTTCCCTTCCAGAAGTTCGGCCACTACCACGGCGTGGTCGCGGACGTGGCCGGCTCCGCGGTCAACCCGGCGGAGCTCGGCCAGCAGTTCGCCGGGCTCACCACGCTCCTGCGCGGCGACGAGCCGGTTTACCCGGTCACGGTCCATCTCGAGAGCCAGACGGTGACCGCCTATGGCAAGGCGATGGCGCTGCAGCCCGGCATGCAGCTCGAAGCCGACGTGCAGATCGAGACCCGGCGCCTGGTCGAGTGGATGCTCGATCCCCTGTTCACCCTGACCGGAAGCCTGAGGGGCTAGCGTTGATCGAGCGCCTCCAGCTCGGCCTCGGCCGGCGCTTGCCGATGGTCTTGCAGACCGAAGCCGCCGAGTGCGGTATCGCCTGCCTTGCGATGATCGCCGGCTTCTACGGCCACGCCGTCGATCTGGTCGATCTGCGCCGCCGCTTCGGGGTCTCGCTCAAGGGCGCCACCTTGAAGGATGTGATGCGGGTCGCCGATCAGCTCGGCCTTGCCGCCCGGCCGCTGCGGCTTGAGCTGGGCGAGCTTGCCATGCTGAAGACGCCCTGCCTGCTGCACTGGGACATGAACCATTTCGTGGTGCTCAAGAGCGTCGGGCGCGCCAGCATCGTGATCCATGATCCCGGCGTCGGGGTGCGCCGGCTGCCGCTGTCGGAAGTGTCGAAGCGCTTCACCGGCGTGGCCCTGGAGCTCACGCCCACCGGCAGCTTCGCCAAGGCGGAAGCGCCTCCGCGAGTGCGGATGCGCCAGATGCTCGGCCGCTTTGCCGGCCTGAAGCGCTCCCTCCTGCAGGTGCTGACGCTCGCCTTCGCGCTCGAGGTCTTCGCGATCACCAGCCCGCTGTTCATGCAGTGGGTGGTCGATCATGCGCTGGTCACGGCGGACCGGGATCTGCTCTTGACCCTGGTGCTCGGCTTCGGCCTGCTGCTCCTCATCAGGACGTCGGTCCTGGCGATGCGCGGCTGGATGCTGATGGCGCTGAGCGCGTCGCTCAAGGTGCAGGCGCGCAACAACCTCTTCTCCCATCTGATCCATCTGCCCACCAGCTATTTCGAGACCCGCCATCTCGGCGACGTCATGTCGAGATTCGGCTCCCAGGACATCATCCTGCAGGCGATCACCACCGAGCTGATCGAGGTCGTGCTCGACGGGCTGATGGTGAGCCTGACCCTGGTCATCATGCTGCTCTACGCCCCCCTATTGGCGCTGCTGGTGGTGGCCGGCGCTGCCGCCTACGGCCTGCTGCGCTGGCTGTCCTATGC